>NZ_BAIS01000018.1 GCF_000613345.1 Prevotella disiens JCM 6334 = ATCC 29426
CAAATTTTAGTGTATTAGGAACGTGATAAATCACGCCCTTACAAAGTATCATAACTTGCCAGAAAGCAGCTATTTTGCACTCTAAAAGAGAACGATTTCGTTAAGCCAAACGAAACGTGCGAATGAGCGCAGCGAAATTCGTACACGTTCGTGGCGAGAAATCGCACTTTTTATAAGAACGATTTCGTTAAGCCAAACGAAACGTGCGAATAATTCTGCCAAGAACAATAATAGCTTTTTAAAAAAACATGCTAACAAAAAAGCAATGTAAGCATGGAAAAAGGAAAACGGAGAAGGAAAATAGATAGACTATGAAGGCAATGCTGCTTCAGGCATTGCAGACGTAAAGGTAGAAAAGGAAGCAAACGCACCAATCTACAATCTATCGGGACAACTCGTAGGAAAGAACTACAAAGGAGTAGTAATCCAAGGCGGAAAGAAAAAGATTCAGAAATAAACAAAATTCATATATAAACACAAGGGGGCATAGCCGAAAGCTATGCCCCCTTTATTGTTAGGCAAAGAAACATTTAGTTTACTTTACGATTATCTTCTTTCCTTTGTGTATGTAAATACCTGCTTGCGTTGGTTTAGCAATGCTTTGTCCAAAAAGCGTGTAATAATAAGGGTCGTTGTTTGCAGGGTGCTCAATCTTTACATTGTCTATTCCTGATGGGATAGTCTTCACATCCACCTTATAATTTTTATCTTCCTTATCTGCTAAGATACTTATGAAGCTCGTTTCCTTTATATCTTTAATATCAACTGTTTGCGGTGTACCTGTTCCAACACTGAAAACAAAGTTTACTGCATCGGTAGTATTTGTTATTTCAAACGATTTTACAAACCATTTTTTGCCGTTTACTGTTTCGGTTGTCGTTACTGCATCGCCTGGCCAAGAACCTTTTGCTGTTGCATGGGTGCCGCCCCAGAACCAATAATTGATAGTAGGTGCATTGGCTGTCATCTTTGCGCTGTCCCATAGTGCATCTGCATCGTCTGCATTGACGTAAACTTTAATATCGTAGGGTTTGAAATCAATGATGTTGTAATTGCGTGTAATGATGTTTTTCACTACTCCATCGACCAATAAGCCCACTTTAAGAACCATTGTGCCGACTGGAACAGTGATTTGCTGCCCATTGGTAGCCTTTGCACTGTTGGCAGTAGGGTCGCTTCCGTCAGTGGTATAAACGATTTGTGCGTTTGTCTTGTCAGTAACCGAAGTTAAGGTAACCTTTTGTTCGCCGTCATAGTTGCCACTTGCATGACTTGCCCAAACCAAATCGGAATTACTCTTCTCTACATAGTAAGCCCAATGATAACCGCCTGTGAGTTTTTCCCAACGTGGCGACTGTACATAAGTCTTTGCTGGTCCTAACACGGTAAGCATTTGTTTGCCATTGCTGCCTGTTGTGGTGAAAGCATAGTAATCAGAAGCATTGACACCATATCTTGCGTATGCGCTTTGGTTGGTAATTCCCATGAGTTTGCGCACTGAAATCATGTTTTTAATGTCGCTTTTATAGGCTTGATAGTGCTTCAAGAAGACGCATGGAGTGCCAGGCATGGCCATGATGTAAGCGTTGGCAGCCAATGTGTCTTTGTAGATTGGGTCTGGATAAGCGTTGCTGTTACGCTTTTCGGTATCATGATTTTCTACAAACGTAACGGCATAGCGTGCCCATGCAGGGTCTTTTGCGAAGCCACTTCCGTCAAAAGCAGCCCAATTACCATTGTTTACCGCATCGCGCACCGTGTAACGAATTGGGAAATCGAAAGCCGCAGAAGTAGGAACACCATTGCTTTTGGTTGATTCTACCCAATTTTTCACCTTTGTGAAGTCGCCGTCCCAATACTCGCCAACCGAAAATTCAGGTTTCGCATCGTTGTTATAAAGGGCGGTATAAGAACCATTATATCCCTTTACCATATCGTAGCGAAAGCCAATGTAGCCAAATTTTTCTTTCAACATGTGAAGATAAGCCTTCACAGTGTTTTGAACGTTGAGGCTTGTATGGTCTAAATCACGCATACCAGGCCAATCGTCGCCAGTGTCTACATTGTCGCCCAATTGTAAACCTTGCTTTGTTGCTTCAGCGGATGCTGCCCAGTTATCATCGTTCTTTGCTACATCGCGCGAAGTCATCGTGTAGGTTACGTTGTTGTAGGTTTCAGTTGGGAAATCGAACCAATTTGTATTCGTAGCACGATGATTTATAACCACGTCAGCAATCGTACCGATTCCATTGTTCTTGAACGTTTTAATCATGCTAATGAGTTCAGCTTCAGAACCGAACGAACTATTGTAGTTACTGAACCAATAGTAGTCGTCGTAACCCATAGAAGTGAGGTTGCGCGCCTGCGCACTCTGTGGAATCCATACGAGGTCGAAGATACCAGAGAATTCTTTTGCTTGCGATTCAAGATTTGTCCATTTTGTGTCCTGAAAAGAATCCCAATAGAATCCTTGTAACATGACACCGCCATAATTAGCTTTCCAGCCTTGCGCAAATAAAGTTAGCGTAAGCAAAAAGGCGGAACATAGTGTAGAAATACGTTTCATAATTTTTAGTTGTTTGTTAAACCTAAAGTTATATCCTTTCGCAAAGATACAATTTTCTCCCATTAAAACCTCACAGCGATAGTGAATGCGTTGAAAATAGATTGCAAACGATTGCATTATCGACCGATAAATTCAGTCAGTTAGACAAGTAAAAAAATAAAAGAGCCTGTTTTGCACCTCAAAATAGGCACTTTTGAATGGCAAAACCGCCTATTTTGAAATTTAAAGTAGTCAGGAATGTTTGCGCAGTTTTTTGTTCTTAATAAAAAGTGCAAAATAGCTGCTTTCTGGCAAGTTATGATACTTTGTAGGGGCGTGATTTATCACGTTCCTAACACCCAATTTTACTGAGAGGAACGTGATAAATCACGCCCCTACAAAGTATCATTGCTCGAAAGGTTCTATTTCTCGCCACGAACGTGTACGAATTTTGCTGCGCTCATTCGCACGTTTCGTTTGGCTTAACGAAATCGTTGTAAAGTAAATATGTTTTAAAAAATATCTTAAAAGTTGGTTCTTTCTTAATCTTTTTTTCTTATCTTTGCAGCCATTTTTGAACAGTTTTAAGGATAAACAAACCAACTTATTTAAATATGAACGAAATTTTTATGATTATTGGGGCATTCTTTTGCTTGCGATTAACCACGCTTTTCTTTTCCATTCGTAACGAAAAACGCATCAAGGGACTTGGGGCTGTGGAGTATGGACACGGCAATTCTGCTTTATTAACCTTGGCACACATAGCTTATTATGCTGCGGCTATCTATGAATGTTACGCTTCGGCTGCGATGTTTGATAACGTTTCTATGGCTGGCGTGGGCGTTATGGCTTTTGCTTATGTTGTTTTGTTCTACGTTATTTATAAACTGCGCGATATTTGGACGGTGAAACTCTATATTTTAAAGAATCAACGCATTGACCGTAGCTTCTTGTTCCGCAATGTGCGCCACCCCAATTATTTCTTAAACATCATTCCAGAACTCATCGGTACAGCCTTGCTTTGCCATGCTTGGTACACACTCTGCATTGGTTTACCGATATATCTCGTTCCACTCTTCGTGCGTATTCGTCAAGAAGAACAGGCTATGAAGGGAATGATTTAAAAAGATACAAGCCAAAATTAGAAAATACAATATTTTTGATAATACATATCTACAAATTGAGTCGGTACTTCAATAGTACCAAAAATTAAACTATTTACAATTAAAACTTATTTTATGAAGAAATTATTTTTACTCCTTGCGTTCATGACCCTTTCACTCACACAAGGCATGGCTGAAAACGTAATCAAATTAACCACCGCTTTAAAGGCTGGTAACAAAATTTGTTTTAGTGTCAATGGCGAGAATGTGACAGTAGAAGGAGCCGACGAAGGAAGTCCAAATGAATACACTGTTAAGAATCAAACCATTACGATTAAAGGGAAAGTTTTCGTTTTAAATTGTTATGGAGCCGAACTTACAGCCCTTGATTTATCACATTGCACTACGCTAACAACTCTCCGTTGCCAAGATAACAAATTGACATCTCTGGATTTATCTAAGAATACAAAAATCCAGACTATAGATTGTTCAAAAAATAAATTGAATAGTTTGTCTAATTTGTCTACCAATACTGAATTAAGTACATTATATTGCTGGGGCAATGAATTAACAACCCTTGATTTGTCTAAAAATAACAAATTAGCAGATTTACATTGCAGCTCTAACAAATTAAAAGACCTTAAACTCCCTGCTAATGTAGCAAAGATGAATAACCTTGATTTCGGTAACAACAATCTTTCAGGAACTGTAATTGATAATATCATTAATTCGCTCCCTGTATTAGATGCGTATAGGGATTTTACTTGCTACTATGTTGGAGCAACAGAAAATAATGTTATAACAAAAAAACAAGTAGAAGCTGCTAAAAAGAAAAATTGGATTGCTCAGTCTTTTGACCCCAAAACTATAGAAAGGAAAGATTATGAAGGTGCAATTGATGCAAGCATCAATGGTGTTTCAGTGGGTATCAACGATGAAAACGCACCAACCTATAATCTCTCTGGTCAGAAAGTAGGCAAAGATTACAAAGGCGTAGTAATTAAGAATGGTAAAAAGTTCATACAAAAGTAAGAACTTCCATACAAGAATAGATAAAAAGCCCTGAAAGAAAAACTTTCGGGGCTTTTCTTTGAATAAAGTTAGTTCGTAAAAAGACGTTATAGATTATTAAATGTGCGGTCGCAAATTTCAAAATTGAAGAGGTTTGCATTATCTTTGCACCCATTGACAATAGAATAATAACCCCACAAAAGTATTGAAAGTTATGGAAAAAAGATTAATCGGTTATTTGTTTTTTATATTTTCTGCATTGGGCTTTTGCACAAACTTGCAGGCTCAAAGCAAAACCAATGCTGTGCTGGACTATCCTAAGCCCATAAAACATGTGAAAGAGAAGGTAACAGTGCCTAAAGTGATTGATAAGAAATGTGCAAAATGCGACACTTGTAGAAAGGATTCATCTGAAAAAAAGATTCAAAAAGGTTTGAATACCATTGGTGAAGGCATGGGAGAATTTATGCAACGTGAATCGAAAGCTATCAATAAAATAACCAAGAATGTAGAAAAAGGTGGTAAAAAATTCTTTAAAAAGCTCTCTGAAGCAGGCAACAAATTGGGCGAAGGAATTGGGAAAACACTCAATAACGTAAGTGATGCAATATCAAACCATCAAATTAAAAATAAGAAGAAAGAAGAATAAAGATAAAGACGAAGTCTTCAGACTACTCAAACCTGTCCAAAGACGCTGTTATTTCTTCAAAAACTTTCTTATAACAAACCAAATGTGCTTGCCAATCGTTGGTAACACACCATAATGGTGGCACATTACGTTGAAACGCTCACAGAGTGAAGCACGATGATGCTTGGTTGTTTGCCCTTCTTCCATATAAAGGGCAACCACAGCGTGAACATTTCGCAGCAACAAACCTTGTTTTTCTCCTTCTTTCATCACCTTTATGCACCAATCAACATCAGCCGAATAGCGATAATGTAAGTCGTAAGGAATCTTTCTTGCTATGTCCAATCGGGCGTAAAATGCTTGATGACAAACCAACATACCATCACTAAAAGAACGCCATGTAAGGGATTCTGGTAGTTGTAAACGTCTGTGATAAAGGAATTTTCCTTCGCTATCAACAATATCAGTATCGCCAAATATCACAACGGGCAGGTCTTCTCCGTCGCCAACTTCGGCAGTCAATGCTACTTTTTCCAATGTATCAGCCTCTGGAAAGCGGTCGCCAGCATTGAGAAACACCACATAATCGCCTTTGGAACGCACCAATCCTTTGTTCATTGCATCGTAAAGTCCACGGTCAGGCTCACTTTTAATATGAACTTTATGCCCATTTTCAGCATTGTCCGACAGTTCTTTGTAGGCTTCAGCAATGATGACAGTGTTATCTTTCGATGCGCCATCAACGATGATATGCTCAATGTTGGGAAACGTTTGCGACAGAACACTATCTAAAGTGGGCTGCAAAACTGCTGCTGCATTGTAAGTTATGGTTACTACTGAGAATGTTATCATAGCGCGTAATGGGTATTAGAAAGTGCTTTTTCGTACACTTCAATATAGCGTTCTGCCACACTTTTTTGCGAATAACATGCTTGAACTTTCTCTACTGCCGCCCCCGAAAGTTTTTGATAGTCGCTTCTTCCAACACCCAATGTATGCCCGAAGCCAAATCGGTTGCGTCTTGCGAGGCTGCAACATATCCATTTACGGTATGTTCTATCATCTCTGGAATGCCGCCAACGCTAAAGCCAACACAAGGAATGCCACAAGCTAAAGCCTCCATTATGGTGTTTGGCAGATTATCTTCCAACGAAGGAAGCACAAAAACATCAGATGCGCTATATACTAATCTTATTTTTTGGGGGTCATTAACATAGCCCAATGAATTTACCTTCAATGCCAATTTCCCTACCAATTCCTCGGCATGACCACCTAAAATAGCTATTTCTGTCGTATTTTTCATTTCTGGATATTGTTCCGACAGTTTGCTTATGGCTTCAACAAAGTATTCCATACCCTTTCGTTTGTCGGTAACTCGTTGTGAAACAAACAGAATTATGCGTTTATCGGTAGGTAAATTCAATTGCTTTTTAGCCTCTATTTTGTCGTTTGGACAGAAAAAAGAAGAGTCGATTGGGTTCGGAATGCTTGTAATAGATTGGTCAGTGATGAGTCCACTCTCACGTGCTTGTCCTGCCAACCATTCGCTACATGCCACAAACGATAAGTTTTTACCTTTATACATATTCTCCTTCCGCTTATAAATGCGTGCTGAAAGGTCGTTCTTCGTCTTTGGTAATAGTGGACAATTGCCACAACCCATCTTAAAACCATCGCAACCATGCGCATAATGGCAGATTGACGAAGCTGGCCAAAGGTCGTGCATGGTCCATACAACAGGCTTTCCCGAACGTAATATCTTTCGAATATTCCCCAAAGACAACATTCCCTGATTCACCCAAGAGAGATGTATCACGTCAGCCGCCTTAAAAGCCTCCATTTTCGTTATATCGGTACCTGCATTGGCTATATCAATAGCAAAAAGATTGTTCTTTTTAAAGTGTAAATGCCAAAATATGCACCAACGTTCCCATAATAAATTCCAATGCGTACGCCACCCTTTCTTGATGGTTATCACATCTTTATCGTCGGTTTGCCTATCGCGTACCAACATTTTTGCGGTTACACCGTTGTTGTTCAAAGCATCTTTGAGTCGGTTTGCTGCAACTGCTGCCCCGCCTGTTAATTCGCTTGTATTTACAATTAGTACTTGCATCATTTTACAATTGACTCACAAAGATACAAGTTTTCAGGGAAATAACTCCATAAAAAACTAAAAATCATTTTTAGTCTTAGGAAAAACAACTTTCGAAACGCCTGCTGTGTCCGAAAACAACCTACATTCTTCTTACGGTTTGATATATATCAAGAAATAGTAAATTTATAGCATTATCCACCAAAAATATTTGTGTAGTTTCCAAAAATCGCCTACTTTTGCACCATCAAAAGGTTAATAGATTGTTTAGGTTAGTAGTAATAGATTTAGGTTTTTAGTTAGTTAGAAGGTAAAAGTTTAACAGATTATATCAGAGATAACAAAGAAACCGTGAGGCTTCTTCTCATAATAGATTTAGATAAATGGTTAAACAAAAATAACGCTGAAGCTCGTTGAGAGTTTTGGCGTTTTTTTATGCACAAAAGGAGTTGTTTTGGCGAGCAAAGAACGCGAATCTTCAACCAGATTTCCCTCATCATTATTCAATGCCGATTGTTCCGTTTTTCAAAAGAGCCTATTTTGAAGCTCAAAATAGGCTCTTTTGACATGAAAAACAATAGGTTTCAAAAATGCTGTGCCCTCCATCGCCACATAAAACATATCTATCCATAAGCTTTTTTCTTATATATATAATGTGCAAATTCATTTTAACTCAACTCTATCACAATCAATAATATCAAAATTTCATTTTTTCAACTTTTTTGCTTGAAATTATTTTATTTTTTATTTCTTTTTTATTATATTTGCAGCATACAATAACTTATCAAGTGATATAACTTGATATTAAACAAAAACTTAAAACAATTTTATTATGAAAAAATTATTACTCCTTGCTATTACAGCAATTCTCGGAATTAGTGCATACGCACAAAATGCCCCTATTACAGAGCAACCTAAAGGTACTCTCACAACTTATGCTCGTTCAGGAAAGGCTTTTGTAGTAAATAGTAAAACTAACGAAATCCAAGACGTGCCTCAAGAAGGACAAGCCCTTAACATCGTAACCGAAGCAGATGGTAAGACCGTATGGGTGCAAGACCCAGTTGCTCTTACAGGCGCAGGAACATGGGTAAAAGGTGAAAAAACAAATAACACTATCACTGTAAAAAGTGGTCAATTAGTCTTAGTTCTCAATGGTAAAGAAGGACCAATTTCTATATACGCAGGCATGCTACAAAACGATAATGGAAATTATACTTTGGGTGGTGATATCACTTATACTATTGCAGGCGATAACATTACATTGAATGGAACAAATGAAGATTTGTCAAGCATATTAGGTCTTTATATCGAAAATAAAGGAAACGCTATATTTATTGGCTATGGTGAAGTTGGTTCTACTTATGCCAAGTTTACAAAAAAGCCTGTTGCCATTCCAGAAGATATAAAACTTGATGAATATACATTAACAGCTGCAAATGCAAAAAAAGAGTTTAACGACAAAATGGCTATCGGTAAAAAAGGTAACGATATCTATTTCAAAGGTCTTTTAGCAGGTTTCAACGATGGTGCCATCAAAGGTACATTTGATGAAAAGACAAATATTGCAACATTCGATGCAAAACAATTTATGGGTATTCACGAAGGCTATTTTATTTACTTATTGGGTAGCAACGATGGAAATACAGAAACAGATAAAATTCAATTCCAATATGACCCTGCAGCTAAGGAATACAAAGCTATTACTAAATTCCTCGTATTTAATTGCGGTGAAACAGCATTTAATGGCTTTACTTACTACACAACGTGTACATTGAAAAATGACCCAGCAGGTATTGAAACAGCAACAGCTGAAACAGCTAAGCAAATCGCTTCTGAAAAGTATTTCGACCTCTCTGGTCGTGAAATCTCTAAGCCTGCAAATGGTGTTTCTATCAAGAAAGTAACATTCACAGACGGTTCAACAAAGGCAGTAAAGTTCATCGGTAAATAATAATTATCGAAACTAAATATATTCGCCATAGGAAGGGTTCTCCTTTCTATGGTGTTTTTTATATATCACAATTGCAAAGGAATTGAAAAAAAAAAGCCTTTTCTTTGTTCTTTCCTCGAATTGATGTACCTTTGCATATAGAAAATTCATCATGGGGGAATGTTTCTCATAATATTCAATCCCCAACTTAAATTCCTTATACAGAGCAACAAAATGATTCTATTTTTCTTAGCAACCGCAGACACAGTCATTGCAACCGAGATTGACCATTGTCCTAACAAAGACGAAGTCAAGAAGTTAAGCTGGCTATATGGAAACGCAAAAGTATTAGACGACAAAGAATTGTCAGGCTACTACTTAGGTCCACGCCGCGAAATGATTACTCCATGGAGTACAAATGCCGTTGAGATAACACAGAATATGGGTCTTAGCGGCATTTTGCGTATAGAAGAATACTTCCCTATGCAGTCAATGGACGCTAATCCAGACAGAATGATATTCAGAAATTACGACGGATTAGACCAAAATATATTCAAAGTGGATTTGCAACCAGCAGCCATAAAGGTTGTAAACGACTTGGATAAATTCAACGAAGAGGAAGGATTAGCACTGTCGCTCGAAGAAATAGAATATTTAAAGAAGGTAGCAAAGCAAAACAACCGCTCATTAACCGACTCGGAGGTATTCGGTTTTGCACAAATCAACTCGGAACACTGCCGCCACAAAATCTTTGGTGGTGAGTTTGTGATTGACGGAAAGGTTATGGAAAGTAGTCTTTTCAACCTTATTAAAAAGACAACAAAGGAAAATCCTGGTAAGATTCTGTCTGCTTATAAAGACAATGTAGCGTTCGCTGAAGGTCCTGAGATAGAACAATTTGCTCCAAAAAATCAAAGTACATCAGACTTTTTCCGTGTTAAAAACATCGAAAGTGTCATATCTTTAAAGGCTGAAACCCACAATTTCCCTACTACTGTAGAACCTTTTAATGGAGCTGCAACGGGAACAGGAGGCGAAATTCGCGACCGTATGGGTGGCGGCGTAGGCTCATGGCCGATTGCAGGAACCGCTGTTTACATGACTGCTTACCCACGTTTGCGCGATAATAATGGTAAACAACCTTTGTTGCGTGATTGGGAAGAAATCCTCAGTGCGCCAATGGCTCTACCAAACACCTGAACAAATCCTCACAAAGGCATCAAATGGTGCAAGTGATTTCGGAAATAAGTTCGGGCAACCACTCATTGCGGGTTCTGTTTTGACATTTGAACATCAAGAAAATGGTGAAAAATATGCTTACGATAAGGTTATAATGTTAGCTGGTGGCGTAGGATATGGTGCAAAACGCGACTGCTTAAAGAAAGAACCACAACCAGGAAATAAAGTAGTGGTAGTAGGGGGCGACAACTATCGCATTGGACTTGGAGGTGGTTCTGTATCATCAGTAGACACGGGACGTTATTCAAATGGCATCGAATTAAATGCCATTCAACGTGCTAACCCTGAAATGCAAAAGCGTGCTTACAATCTTGTGCGCGCTTTAGTAGAAGAAGATGAAAACCCTGTTGTGTCTATCCACGACCATGGTTCAGCAGGTCACTTGAATTGTTTGAGTGAGTTAGTAGAAGAATGTGGCGGTAAAATCGATATGGCAGAATTGCTATTGGCGATAAAACATTGAGCGCAAAGGAAATTATTGCCAACGAGTCGCAAGAACGCATGGGCTTGCTTATTAACGAAAAGCATTTAGACCATGTGCGCAATATTGCTGAACGTGAGCGTGCGCCAATGTACGTTGTAGGCGAAACAACGGGCGATGCGCATTTTTCATTTGAACAAAAAGACGGCGTAAGACCGTTCGATTTAGATGTTGCACAGATGTTTGGTCATTCTCCAAAGACTATCATGAATGACGAAACTGTGGAACGCAAGTATGAAAACGTGTCATACGACCTTCAAAATATAGACGATTACGTTACACGCGTACTCAAATTAGAGGCAGTTGCTTGTAAAGATTGGTTAACGAACAAGGTAGACCGCTCGGTAACAGGTCGTGTAGCACGCCAACAATGCCAAGGAAAATTACAGTTACCACTAAGCGATTGTGGTGTAGTAGCATTGGATTATCGTGGCTATAAAGGTATTGCTACGGCTTTGGGGCATGCTCCACAAGCTGGATTAGCATCACCAGAAGCTGGTTCAGTGCTTTCGGTTGCCGAATCATTGACCAATATTGTGTGGGCTCCATTGGCTGACGGAATGGATAGTATCAGTCTTTCTGCTAACTGGATGTGGCCCTGCCGTGCGCAAAAGGGAGAAGATGCACGACTTTATAGTGCTGTAAAATCCTTGTCAGACTTCTGTTGTGCCATTGGTGTGAACGTTCCAACGGGTAAAGATTCGTTGTCATTGACACAACAATACCCTAACGGAGAGAAAATTGTTTCACCAGGAACTGTCATCGTTTCAAGTGGAGCAGAGGTAAGTAATGTGCGCCAAGTGGTTTCACCAGTATTGGTAAACGACAAAAATACACGTCTTTATCATATCGACTTTAGCTTTGATGAACAACGTTTAGGCGGTTCTGCCTTTGCACAGAGTTTAGGCAAGGTTGGTTCTGACGTACCTACCATAAAAGAACCACGCTATTTTTGCGACTGTTTCGATGCCATTCAAGAGATGATTCGCAATGGTTGGATACTTGCAGGTCATGATATTTCAGCTGGTGGTATGATAACAACCTTGTTAGAAATGGCTTTTGCCAACACCGAAGGAGGCTTGAATATCAATTTGCACGACATCAATGGCGATGACACAATGCGTAAATTGTTTGCTGAAAACCCAGGTGTTATCATTCAAGTTGCCGATGAGCACAACGAAGAAGTGAAGGCTTTCTTGGAAGAAAACTGCATTGGTTTTGCGCGCATTGGCTATCCTAACACAAAGAATCGCACGCTTACAATTACTGACGGAGCGTGGAAACACGAGTTCGACATTGATAAAATGCGTGATGCTTGGTATGAAACTTCTTATTTGTTTGAACGCAAACAAGCTGCCAATGGTATGGCTGAGAAGCGTTATAACCACTATAAGAGTCAACCAATCGAAATGAAATTCAATACCGACTTCACTGGAAAATTGGCACAATATGGTTTAAATCCAAACCGTTGGAAGGACAATACGCCTATCACGCATAAGAGTCCAAAGGCAGCTATTATAAGAGAAAAAGGAACAAACGGTGAGCGTGAAATGGCTTACAGTCTCTATCTTGCTGGATTTGAGGTGAAAGATGTAACCATGACCGACTTGATTACGGGACGTGAGAACCTTGAAGAAGTAAATATGATTGTCTTCTGTGGCGGTTTCTCTAATTCTGATGTGTTGGGTTCGGCTAAAGGCTGGGCAGGAGCTTTCCTTTACAACGAAAAAGCAAAGCAAGCACTCGATAATTTCTATGCTCGTGAGGACACACTTTCGCTCGGTATTTGCAATGGTTGCCAATTAATGGTGGAATTAAACCTCATCAATCCAGAGCATAAAAACCGCACTCGCTTGGTTCATAACGACAGTCATAAGTTTGAAAGTGCTTTCTTGAGTTTGAGTATCCCTGAGAACAAGAGCGTAATGTTAGGTTCACTCAGCGGCAATAAACTCGGAATTTGGGTGGCACATGGCGAAGGAAAGTTTATGTTGCCTGAGCCTGAAGACCATTACAACGTAATAGCAAAATACAATTATGCCAATATCCTGGCAATCCGAATGGTTCTAACTACAATGTGGCAGGTATCTGCTCGGCAGACGGACGACATTTGGCAATGATGCCTCACTTGGAGCGTGCTATTTTCCCATGGCAACAAGCATGGTATCCACAAGATAGACGTTCTGAAGAGGTTACACCATGGATTGAAGCATTTGTAAATGCTCGCAAATGGGTAGAGGAACGAATAAAATAATAGATGATAGATAATAAAAAAGATAGATTAAACAACGCAAGTCCGACTTCTTCTGCATCAAAGAAGGAGTTCGGACTTGATGTTTATTGGAACGCTTTCAAAATATTTTTTAAGATTGGCGCTTTCACTTTGGGTGGAGGTTACGCATGATACCCATTATTGAGAGTGAAGTTGTAGACAAACAAAAGTGGATTTCGAAGGAACAATTCCTCGACCTCATTGCTGTTGCGCAAAGTTGTCCAGGGGTTTTTGCTGTGAATATTAGCATTTTCATAGGCTACAAGTTGCGCAAAACACCAGGGGCATTGTGTTGTTCTTTGGGAGCGGTGCTACCTTCGTTCCTCATCATTCTGATGATAGCCCTTTTTTTCCACCAATTCATGGATATAAAATGGGTGGAAGCCATGTTTAGGGGCATTCGTCCTGCGGTTGTAGCATTGATAGCAGTACCAACATTTAACCTCGCCAAGAATGCAAAAATCAATTTTTCGAACTGCTGGATACCCATTGCAACGGCTATATTGATAGCTTATATGGGCGTAAATCCTATCTACGTTCTCATTGCGGCAGGCTTAGGCGGCTACGTTTACGGAAAATATATTGCACCAACAGAATAGCTTATGATATTTCTTCAACTCTTTTATACGTTTTTTGTTATCGGCTTGTTCGGTTTCGGTGGCGGTTATGGTATGCTTTCTTTGATTCAAACCGAGACAGTAGTCAATCATCATTGGCTTTCAACGGCAGAATTTACCAATATTGTTGCGATTTCACAGATGACCCCAGGGCCGATAGGAATTAATTCTGCGACCTATTGCGGCTACACGGTGGTACATAATGCTGGTTACACGGGCTCATGGCTATCGTGGGAAGTGCTACCGCAACATTTGCCTTAGTATTGCCGTCATTGATATTGATGCTACTCATCAGTAAAATGTTCCTAAAATACATGAATACGCCCACCGTGCAATCCATTTTTATGGGTTTGCGCCCTGTGGTAGTAGGACTTTTGGCTGCTGCTACCCTACTGCTTTGCAATGCAGAGAATTTCTCTTTACCAAGCGTGAACATGTGGCAATTTTGCATTAGCATTGCCCTTTTCCTTGCAACCTTTATCGGAACCATGTGGTTAAAGATAAATCCAATCCGCATGATTATCTATTCCGCCATAGCAGGCTTAGTTTTGCTTTATTAGACACGACCAAAAACGAAATAGAGAACCGCAGTTCATCGCAATAGAGATGGGCTGCGGTTCTTTTTTATCAGTAACAGCGTAGTACTTAAACGATTAATGGTGTAGTACTTGGATGCTTACGCTGTTTGGCAGCATAAAGGGAAAATAGGAAAGTTTTTTATCAAACAGGGAGGAAGATAAAAAGAGGGAATGTCGATTTTGACACTCCCTCTTTTATGATGACTATTGTTTAGCCCTAAAGTTAAATGCTTATTTACCTAACTTTTGTTTCAAAAGTTCAGGAATTTCGTGAGTTTCACGAGCAACAGGGATACCAGCAGCTTCGAAAGCAGCAACCTTCTCAGCAGCAGTACCTGAACCACTTGAGATAATAGCACCAGCGTGTCCCATTTGCTTGCCTTTTGGTGCTTCACGACCAGAGATGAAAGCTACAACAGGCTTTGTAACGTATTGCTTAATGTATTCAGCTGCACGTTCTTCAGCGTCGCCACCGATTTCACCAATGAGGGCAATAGAATCGGTTTCAGGGTCGTTTTGGAACATTTCGAGCAATTCTTGGAAGTAAAGACCTACGATTGGGTCGCCACCAACACCGATTGCTGAAGATTGACCCATACCAGCTGCTGTAAGCGAAGCAACTACTTGGTAAGTCAATGTACCTGAACGGCTGATAACACCAGTATGTCCCTTCTTAAAGATGTTAGTTGGCATAATACCAACCATGCTCTCGTCAGGAGAAATCAAGCCTGGGCAGTTAGGGCCAATGAGGTTTGCACCCTTGATTTTAATATAGTTGTAAGCCTCAACTACATCGAGTGTAGGCACACCTTCTGTGATGCAAATAATCAATTTGATACCAGCATCAGCTGCTTCAAGCATAGCGTCCTTTGCAAACGCAGCAGGAACGAAGATAACAGAAGTGTTGGCGTTGGTCTTAGCTACGGCATCTTTAACGGTGTTGAATACTGGAATACCAGCCACTTCTTGACCTGCCTTGCCTGGAGATGTACCACCTACAACGTTAGTACCATATTCTTTCATTTTTGTAGCGTGGAAGCTACCGTCACGACCTGTAATACCTTGAACGATAAGTCGTGTATCTTTGTTAATTAAAATACTCATTTTTTTCCAAAGTTTTTAAACGAATAAAATTACTTGCAGAGGTCAACTGCCATGTGTCCAGCCTCGCTCATAGTTGTAGCAACGTGGAACTTTGTGCCTTTGAGCAATTCACGACCTTCAGCTTCGTTAGTACCAGTAAGACGGATAACGATTGGCATATTTGTGTCGATAAGTTTGAATGCTTCGATAAGACCTTTTGCAACATCATCGCAACGTGTAATACCCCCGAAGATGTTGATAAGCACAACTTTTACATGCTCGTCAGAAAGCAAAAGCTTCATTGCTTCAACAATCTTTGTTGGGTTAGAGCTACCACCAATGTCAAGGAAGTTAGCAGGGTTGCCACCATAAAGCTTAATCATATCCATGGTAGCCATAGCCAAACCAGCACCGTTTACCATACAACCGATTTCGCCACCGAGGTTTACATAGCTGAATCCCTTTTCCTTAGCAAATTGTTCTTTCTTCTCATCTTCTGTTGGTTCGAAGAGCTCGAATACGTCTGGGTGACGGAAAAGCGCATTGTTGTCGAATGTCATCTTAGCGTCTACTGCAACAACTTCGCCTTGTTCAGTGATAACGAGTGGGTTGATTTCTGTCAAAGAAGCGTCCTTTTCAAGGAAGAGTTGATACAATTTCTTGAACAAAGGTACTGCCTGCTTAACATATTGCATATCATCGAAAAGCTCGAAAGCTATTTCGCGTGCTTTAGCATCGGTTAAACCAACGGTTGGATCAACGGAAATTTTAGCAATTTTCTCAGGAGTTTCCTTTGCAACTGCTTCAATATCCATACCACCTTCACGGCTTACCATAAAGATAGCGGTCTTAGACTTGCGGTCTGGAAGGATACTTACATAGTATTCTGACGCAATATCAAGTGCAGCACAAACGAGAACACGGTCTACAATGAAACCTTTAATATCCATACCGAGGATATTGGTAGCATGAGTGCGTACTTCTTCTGCTGTCTTACCTAATTTAACACCACCGGCCTTACCACGACCACCTGTGTGTACCTGTGCCTTAATAACGGCAAGTTCTACGCCCAGTTCTTCGTAAGCTTTTACAGCTTCTTCAGGAGTGCGGCAAACGATACCGCGTTGTACTGGAATCCCATAACTTGCAAAAAACTCTTTTGCCTGGTATTCATGAACTTTCATAGTAAATGTAATTTGTTAATACTATATTTTTTATTTTAAATGTCGTTTCCGAACTCTAAAATGGAGTTTCATAACATCGTGTCAATCGTATTGGATAATTGCTTTTGCTTGAAAACTCGTAGTTTTTTATCGTGTCAGAACTTACGTTTCTTTACGCTACAAAATTACAAAATTCATTTTAGATAATGCGCTTTTGGATTCATAAATTATGTTATGCAATCATGAAAACGCTCTCGGAGAAAAGGAAAGTATTGCTTTAACTTGATAAGCTATAAAACAAGAGAGGGTTTTCCCTGATGTCAGGGAAACCCTCTCAGGATATTTTGCTTATCGCTTTCAAGTTTCTTTTACTTAACTTCCCAAATATCGTTAGTTTCAAGCAATTCGTTGAAGTTGTGATATGGCTTCTTAGCTTTCACGTCTTCTATTTGTTGCCAAACAGCTTCGTTGTAAGTAGGAGCTTCAACATCACGAATCACGCCCAAAGCTACTGGGAAACCTTCTTGCATATCCATCATTGCTAACTTCAATTGCAAAGTATCGTCTTCGCAATGAGCATCGTGTACGAGAATATCTTCAAGTTTCACACCATTTTCGCCAATCTTTACAACCTTCAAACCGAATCCTTCTTGTATCAATCCAAATTCGTTTTCTGGACCAAATACTAATGGTTTGCCGTGTTCAACGTAGATTGCATTGTTCTTACGACCTTCTTTGTTGTAAACAGAGTCGTGGCAACCATCGTTAAAGATTACGCAATTTTGGAGAATTTCGCAAACAGCTGCACCTTTATGCTGCTTTGCTGCTTTCAAAATTTCGATAGTAGCTGGTGCATCAGTGGCTACGGCACGAGCAAAGAACTTACCACGAGCGCCAAAGCAAAGCTCTGCTGGGCGGAATGGGTCTTCTACTGTACCATAAGGACTTGATTTAGAAACAAATCCGCGTGGACTTGTTGGTGAATATTGTCCTTTTGTGAGTCCATAGATGCGGTTATTCAGAAGAATTATGTTTAAATCAATGTTTCTTCTCAACGCATGAATAAAGTGGTTACCACCGATTGCTAATCCGTCACCGTCGCCAGAGATTTGCCAAACAGTGAGATTTGGATTTGTAACCTTTACACCTGTTGCGATAGCAGCGGCACGTCCGTGAATGGTTTGCATAGCGTATGTGCTAACATAGTATGGCAAACGGCTTGAACAACCGATACCTGAAATGACGGCAGTTTCGTGTGGTGGTACACCTAACTCTGCCATTGCTTTATGTAAACTCGCCAAGAAGAAGTGGTCTCCACAACCAGGGCACCATCTTGGCTGACCTTTCTTATAATCTTTGTCTGTATACTGAGTCATCTTGTGTTCCTCCTTATTTATTGTAAGATTCGTGAATAGAACATACCACTCTCGTCTTTAGGTGCAGGGAGTGTCAACAAGCGCTCGAAACCTTGTACAAGTTCTTGAACAACGAATGGTTGTCCCTTTACTTGGTTGTACTGATATGGCGCAAAGTTGTTGATTCGGATACGGAGCAATGCTGCAAGTTGTCCTAAGTTTTGCTCTGCTACTACTACCTTCTTGTATTTAGCCAATACTTCTGCGGTGTTCTTTGGCAATGGATTAACGTACTTGAATTGTGCAAGTGCGATTTTATGTCCTTTTGCACGAAGTTCTTGCATTGCAGAGTAGAGGTGTCCGTATGTACTACCGAAACCTACGATGAGCAAATCAGCGTCATCTGCATCGCCTTGTACTTCCAAATCTGGCACAGGAATGCGTGCAACCTTGTCGAAACGCAAGTGATCCATAAGGTTATGGTTCTCTGCATCGGTTGAGATAGCACCTGTCTTGCCGTCTTTTTCAAGTCCACCAAGTATGTGTTCAAAGCCTTCCATACCTGGAACAGCCCAATAGCGCACGTTGGTGTAGTCTTCACGTTTATAAGGAGTATATTTAAATTTTTGTGATTCTGGAGCAAAGTGTGGTTTAATGGTTGGAAGTTCGTCCATTGAAGGAATCTTCCAAGCTGAAGAACCGTTTGCAATGAATGCGTCAGTAAGGAGAACAACTGGTGTCATGTGTTCCAATGCAATTTTACAAGCCTGGAAAGCTGCGTCAAAGCAGTCGGTTGGACTTGTTGCTGCGATTACAGGCATTGGACTTTCACCATTACGACCATAGAGTACTTGCAAAAGGTCAGTTTGTTCAGACTTTGTTGGGAGTCCAGTTGATGGACCTCCACGTTGAACATCGATTACCACGAGTGGCAATTCGTCGATAACAGCGAGGTTGAGTGCTTCACTCTTTAAGCAAATACCAGGTCCTGAGGTTGATGTTGCTGCTAATGCGCCTGCGAAAGATGCTCCGATAGCTGATGCAGCACCTGAGATTTCGTCTTCACATTGTACAGTTACTACACCCATTGACTTGTGTTTTGCCAATTCGTGGAGAATGTCTGTTGCAGGAGTGATAGGATATGAACCTAAGAAGAGGGTCAAACCTGCCTTTTCAGCGGCTGCCATTAATCCGTATGCGGTAGCTTTGTTACCTGTAATATCCATGTAACGACCAGCTACTTTCTCTTTTGTTTCAATGCGATAGGTGTTTGGAACTGATGCGTGAACATTGTGTCCATAGTTGTAACCAGCTGCTACAACTTTAATATTTGCTTCAGCTACGGCTGGCTTCTTCTTAAATTTATCGTTCAAGAAGTTGTTTACCAACTCTAAGTCGCGGTTGAACAACCAGCAAACCAATCCGAGTGCAAACATATTGCGGCTCTTCAACATGGCTTTGTTGTCCATTCCTGTATCAGCAAGGCAGTCTTTTACCATTTTAGTAATAGGACAAGCTACTACACGGTCTGAATCGATGCCCATTTCTTTCAAATAGTCATCGGTTTGGAACTCAGCTTTCTTCAAGTCGCGTGCGCTAAAAGAATCTGTATCAATGATGATAGTTCCTTGCGGTTTACAATTTTTGTACTGAGTTTTCAAAGCAGCTGCGTTCATTGCTACTAACACATCGCACTTGTCGCCTGGTGTGTAAACCTTACCTGCACCGATGTGTACTCTAAATCCACTAACGCCAGTGAGCGAGCCTTGCGGGGCGCGAATGTCGGCTGGATAGTCTGGGAATGTTGAGATGCCATTACCAACTGTTGCTGATACATTTGAGAAAATGTTACCAGCAAGCTGCATACCATCACCCGAGTCTCCAGAGAACAACACTACTACGTGTTCAAGCTCTTTCACTTCGATTTGTTCTTCCATAGAATTATTTCTTTGTTTTTATTTATGGTTAGATTTTGATGGTAAAGGTCTAAATAATTATTGAATTGGCAAAATATTTCACGATAAATTTTTATAATAAGTTTATGCGTTTTTTATATAAAATATCTCATTTTGCCTACAAAATCATTATAACACCTTTCTTTTTGGCACGAAAAATAAAATAATTCTATCCTTAATTTCTTATTTTGTGAAAAATTTCACCAAAAAGTAAGGTAAAAATAATCAACTTTTTTTGATGAATTATATCTTGATTTAACGATAAATGAGCAAATATAGATTTTAAGCAGTTGTTGTTTCATTTTCAAAACAGGCTCTTTTGAGGTGCAAAATAGGCTGTTTTGAGGCTCAAAATAGGCTCTTTTGAATGTCAAAGGATTTTTGTGATTGCTTTTTTAATGAAATTAAACACCAAGGGAACGAAAATTCTACTAAAAAACTATACCTTTGCAAGGTTGAACCTAATGTTACATTTTTAAAATAATGCCAATATGAAACCTTATCTATCGGTTATTGTTTTCTTATTTTTGGTGCTATCATCGGCAACGATGAGCATAAAAAGTTACAATGGTGCAAAAGATACGATTGTTGCAGACATGAATCAGGCGTTGGAACAAACACTACAAACAAAAACGGAAGCATGGATAACGCCTGACACCATTATAAATTATCGAAAAAACCTAAAAATTGAAACATTGCGCAATGAGTCTTTCTTAACTTATGCAGCAGCAAAAACACCGCAAACACTGTGTAGCCGCCGCATGGAATGGAAAAATAGGGACAAAGAAAATATAGTTTTCCAATCTTACGCCACCTGTTCTGCGCTTACTATTTGGCAACTTTCCGACCAGCGTTATTCTACTTTTACGCTCCTACTCGCCTTTGTTTGGCTTGCAAGTTCTATTTATTGGATACGCAAAAGCAAATTGGGAACAATCGTTTTAAATAGTTTCATTTATTCAAGCGACACACAAATGTTCTACGATTTAGAGCAAAAACCTATTCCGTTCACCCCGATGCAGCTGCAACTCATGCAACTTTTTCTTGCAGCCGACCACCATCAACTTTCCAAACAAACCATTTGCGACACACTTTGGCATAAGAAACCCGATGCAAGCGAAACCCTTTACACTCTCATTCGCCGCACAAAAGTTGTCCTAAAAGAACGTGTCGGATTAAAGATTGTAACCGAACGAGGAGGCAATTATAGATTGGAAAAGTAGTAAACAGAGGCTTCGATTCTTCTATTCGTATGCTAAATTATTGGGAAATGTATTTAAAATTCGCAAGTACAACACCTCCAATTTCTAATATTTTTGTACCTTTGCACTATCGAAAGCTATTCGAGATGTAGCGCAGTTGGTAGCGCACTACGTTCGGGACGTAGGGGTCGGGCGTTCGAATCGCCTCATCTCGACAAAAATTCAAAGCAAGCAATGAGCCAATCGTTGCTTGCTTTTTTATTCTATCCGATATTTCCTTTCATTTGAAACCATTTTTTCTTTTCATTTATAGGGATAAAATACTATCTTTTTAGAAAGATTACTGTCATTTTTAAGGTTATATTGTTAGTTTTTGTTACATTTGCCCATAATAATCAATTCAATATAAAACTTATGAAAAAGAATTTACTCATTATTTCAGCATTTTTGCTTACTTGTCTGAATATTCAAGCTACCTCTAACTGCCCAAAAGGGAATGTCGAAAAGGGTAAAACAAAGGCTGTTTCGGTAGCTTTAGCAGGCGAAAATCAAGTACAAACATCTATCGTTGAGATGACTACGGCAGCTGGTATTGGCGAATACATTATGCTTTCTATCAACGCTGACGGACCATTGGAGGTTACTGGAGCCGAACTAAAGTATGGAGGCATGGCTGAAGTCAAGGACGCTCATATCGTTATCAAAGGCATCATAACGGGAGTTGATTGCACGGAGGCACAATTAACATCGCTCAATTTGTCGCAAGCCCCTAATCTTACAACCCTTATTTGCAATAGTAATAGTTTGGAAAATCTTGAAGTGGGCAACTTGAAAGACCTCAAAATACTTTATTGCAATCAGAATAAAATAAAGGCTTTGGACGTGAAAAACAATCTAAAACTTGAGGAATTAGATTGCTGTGAGAACGAATTGACAACACTCGATGTTACTGCTAATAGTGCATTGAAAATACTTTTAGCTTACCACAATCAACTTTCAGCAATCAATGTTGCCCAAAATCCGCTTTTAATAGGGCTTGATATGTCGGAAAACAAACTTTCAGCATTAGACGTAACCGCAAATACGAAACTTGAAACCATTTATTGTAACGGAAATAATATCAATGGTGCAGCCATGGAAGCATTGGTAAAATCATTGCCTAATAGAACCGATAGAGCCGAAAAATGCCACTTCTTTGCGATAGATACCAAGAATGCGAACGAGAAAAACGTAATTTCCGATACGCAAGTGAAGGCTTCTAATGCCAAAAATTGGCAAGTTTTAGATTACTCCGCAGGCGATAACGACGGCAATGGCATAGAATATGGCGGTACAAGTGGGGTGAAGCCAGTCGCAACAACCTCTCCTGCAACTTTGAAAATAGCACATCATACACTTTCAATTCACAATCTTTTGCCACAAAGCAAAGTTAAAGTATATAGTGTTTCAGGTGAATTGTTGGGCGAAAAGAGCGTAAAAACCGACAGCACAGCATTTTATATTGGAAACCAAACCATGGTTATTGCAGTGATAAATGGCGTGGCACACAAAATAAGCAAATAATATTTTTGCAGATTGGGCTACTTTTATTATCTTTGCGGATATGGAACACGAAAGATTTTCAGGGCAGATGCGCCCCATAAATTATACAATGAATGTCAGAGGCGAGTTAATTGATTTGTCGCACCCCTCTGTAATGGGTATCTTAAACGTTACGCCCGATTCGTTTTATGCCAATAGTCGTATGCAAACCGAGGCAGAAATCTACAATCGCGCTAACCAAATCATGGAGGAAGGTGCTACCATTATTGACGTGGGGGCATGCTCAACACGCCCAGGACGCCCAGGAGGAGAGGTTGTTGATGAGGAAGAAGAGATGCGCCGCCTCGCTATGGCACTGCCTATTATCCGCAAAGCCCAGCCCAATGCTATTATTTCTATTGATACTTTCCGTGCCTCGGTGGCTCGAAAGACAGTGGAAGAGTTTGGTGCTGATATAATAAATGATGTGGAAGAGGGCGCAGACCCAGATATGTTTCGCACCGTTGCCGACCTTGGTGTACCTTATATATTAATGTCAAAGGCTGCCAACTTGCACGATATGCTCATCGATTTTGCGCGTGAAGTGCAAGAACTCCGCAATCTTGGCCAAAAAGATATTATCCTTGACCCAGGTTTTGGCTTTGGTAAAGAGCCTGTCAATGGTAACTATGCACTCATGGGAGTCTTGGAACGTCTGCACACTTTGGAACTTCCTATCCTTGTGGGTATTAGCCGTAAACGCATGATACACCAACTTTTGGGCATTACTGCCAAAGAAAGTTTGAATGGAACTACCGCTTTGAATGTAATTTCACTGATGAAAGGTGCGAGCATTTTGCGTGTTCACGATGTGAAAGAAGCTGTTGAGGCTATTAAAATTTACGATTGTTTAGTGGCAAACACTCCGAAAGAAGAAGGCTTTTAAGCTGTTTTGCGAGTAAAAAGAAACCAAACGATTTCGTTAAACCACCGCAATTTGAACATGTTTGTGGCAAGAAATCGTATTTTTGAATAAGAATGTTTTTTGAATTTGGCATAAAAGATATTATCGATATAGTCATGGTAGCGCTCATGCTCTACTATCTTTATCGTGTCATGAAAGAATCGCGTTCGCTTAATGTCTTCGTTGGCATAATGGTGTTCGTTGTTGTCTGGCTTATTGTAACCCAAGTGCTTGAAATGCGCCTATTGGGAAGCATCATGGATAAGTTGGCTTCTGTTGGAGTTATCGGACTTATCGTGCTTTTTCAAGAAGAAATACGCCACTTCCTTTATAATCTTGGTGCACATCAAAAGATGATTCGTTTCCTCAAATTCATTCGTCACAACAAAGAAAAGAAAAGTGTAGACCGTGAAACCATACTCCCTATTGTTATGTCGTGCATGAATTTGGGAAAAGGAAAGGTGGGTGCGCTCATTGTGATTGAGCGTGGTATCATTTTGCAAGATATTGTTGAAACAGGTGATTGTATCGATGCACGAATCAATCAACGTCTCATTGAAAACATATTTTTCAAGAATTCTCCACTACACGATGGGGCTATGGTGATTTCAAAGAAGCGAATCAAAGCAGCGGGGTGCATTCTCCCCGTGAGCCACAACCAAGATATTCCAAAAGAATTTGGACTCCGCCACCGTGCCGCAATGGGCATTTCGCAAGCCTCCGACGCTGTGGCTATCGTTGTTTCAGAGGAAACTGGAAAAATTTCGGTAGCCATAAAAGGAAAATTCCAAGTGCGCTTGTCGGCAGAACAATTAGAAAGTATATTAACAAAAGAATTGGCAGAGTTGTAAAATTCTGCCTTTTTTCGGTTGAAGTAACTTTGTAGAGGGTGTTCAAAATTGATATTCCCTCTTTTTTATCTTCCTCCCTTTTTAGTTAAAAATCTTTCCCTGTTTTCTCTTTATGCTGCCAAACAGCGCTTATATGTTTCATTAATTTCCTCAAAGGGTAGTAAAAGGAGGTTGCAAGTTACAAAAGAAATTGAACGAAAGACCGAGAGAGAAATTAAACTTTTCTACTCCAAAGTGTGAATTCTTCAAATACGTTTTATAATTTTGCACTTGCTGGTTGACTCTGCGGAGAGGTTCAAGAAAACAAAAAATAAGAATTTGTTTCTTAAAACATTTGGAGAATTTGAATTATTTAAATACCTTTGGATAGATAATATACGAAAAATCTTAAGGTCTATGGAAATAACAGCCAATCAAAATAACTATTGTGTCATCTTGGCAGGTGGTAAAGGAAAACGTTTATGGCCTGTTAGCAGGGAGAATTACCCTAAGCAATTTATTGATTTTTTTAGCGAAGGTAGAACCCAATTGCAACAAACGTTTGATAGGTTTGCGGCATTTATTCAGAAAGAGAATATACTGATTGTAACAAGTCAGGCTTACATTGATATAGTTCGTGAGCAGTTGCCTGATGTGGCGGAGGATAATATCATCTCGGAGCCAGTCTATCGCAACACAGCACCGAGCGTGGCTTGGGCTACATGCCGCATTCGCAGGCGCAATGCAGATGCCAATATCATTATTACGCCTTCTGACCAGAGTATTTTGAAAGTTGAAGAGTTTCAAAAAAATATATTAGAAGGACTTGATTTTGTAGGAAAGCATAATACATTGTTAGCTTTGGGTGTTCAACCTACACGAGCTGAGGTGGCGTATGGATACATTCAGAAAGGTGAACCGAGTGGTATAGCTGATATTTTCAAAGTGAAAGCTGTTACGGAAAAACCCGATATGGAGTTTGCAAAGATGTTCGTTGAAAGCGACGAATGGTTGTGGAACACGGGCATGTATCTCGGTAATGTTCGTACTTTCAAGCAGAATTTAATGAAAAGTTTGGCTGCTGAGCAGGTGGATTTTGAGGCTTCGCCCGATGATTTTAACTGCAAAGATGAAAACGAATTTAAACAAAAGGCTTTTCCTTCATTCCCCAACATGTCGATTGATGATAGTGTTTTAGAGAAATCGGAGAGTGTTCATGTTCTAAAATGCGATTTTGGCTGGTGCGACCTTGGTACTTGGTATGGCATGTATGAGGCTAAAAATCGTAGCGAAGGTGATAATGTTATCATGAGTGGTGATGTTTTAATCGATGAAGCATCAGATAATCTTGTAAGAATACCTAATGATAAGTTTGCTGTTATCAATGGTTTAGAGGGCTTTATTGTTGCCGAACATGATAATGTTTTGTTGATATGCAAGAAAGAAAATTCGGCTTCGTTGATAAGAAAATATGTGAATGAGGCTCAATTGAAGAAAGGCGAAGATTTCGTATAATGGGTTGAAGACTCAAAAGCATATAAAAAAGCAGCAAAAGAGTGAGGTTTCCTCATTCTTTCGCTGCTTTTATAGGGTTAGAGCAAGTGGATTATAGCTTTTGGAATGCAGCGTAAATGCGTGCTGCAATAGCCTTTTGCTCTTCGTCGGCTATGGTTATGTGATTTCTAAAATTCACATCAGCCTCGCTATTGATAGGAATAAGATGAATGTGCGCATGTGGAACTTCAAGCCCTAACACGATTTGGGCTACTTTTTTGCATGGGAATTCTGACCGAATAGCTTGCGCAACCTTCTTTGCAAAGAGTTGAAATTCAGCTAAATCATTATCGTCCATATCAAAAATATAGTCTACCTCCTTTCGTGGAATTACCAATGTGTGCGCCTTTCCTACAGGATTAATATCCAAAAAAGCATAGAACTTGTCGTTTTCGGCACACTTATAGCTTGGGATTTCACCTGCTGCAATCTTTGAAAATATAGTCATAGCTGTTTTGTTTTTAATTCTTTTAATTAAAGGTCAATCGAAATTTTGTCAACTCTGAGTTTAATTTTTCCGCGTGGAATCTCAATTTCTACTTCGTCGCCCACTTTTTTGTTCAACAATCCTTGCGCAATAGGGGTTTTAATCGAAATCTTTCCTAATTTCAAATTAGCCTCCGACTCGCTTACGATGGTATATTTCATCTTCGAATTATTACCCAAATTTGTCATTTCCACCGTTGACATAATTTGAACAGCTTCGTTGCTCAATCGCGACATATCCACAATTTTGGCTTGCGCAATGGTCATCTTCATTTCGTTAATACGAGCTTCGAGATGCGCTTGTGCTTCTTTCGCTGCATCGTACTCAGAGTTTTCGCTCAAGTCGCCCTTATCTGCAGCTTCTGCAATAGCTGCTGACGCCTTTGGACGTTCTACAGATTCTAAATGTTGCAGTTCGGCCACGAGGTTATCGTAGCCTCTTGTGACATGTAAGACATAATCAATATATTTTTTATTACGTTTTTCAAGCAGATATAAAAAGATAGAATCCTAGCATACTATATGCCAGAATTCCATAACTTTTTTTATTCCTTGTTTATTAATACATCTGCAAAGATAAGCCTTATTTCTGAATTTACAAAACAAACGGATAAAAAAAAATGGCAACTACTATTTTTAAGTAGCTGCCATTTATTATTTATTTCAATGTAAGGTTATGCCTTTTCTGTTTCGGCTGCAAGTCTGTTTTCAATCTTTCTTCCCAATACTAAGTAAGCTACTGGAGAAGCAATAAAGATAGAAGACAAAGTACCGAAGAATACACCGAGAATCATTGCGAAGGCAAA
This sequence comes from Prevotella disiens JCM 6334 = ATCC 29426, assembly GCF_000613345.1. GTDB lineage: Bacteria > Bacteroidota > Bacteroidia > Bacteroidales > Bacteroidaceae > Prevotella > Prevotella disiens. The sequence continues at coordinate 27,422 of NZ_BAIS01000018.1, forward strand.
GCTGCGGATACTATCACCACCAAGGACAAAAATAGAAACCAACACTATCAAAGTTGAGAAAGAAGTATTGATTGTACGTGCCAAAGTTTGGTTGATAGAATCGTTGAACAATGTTTGGTAATCCATCTTTGGATGTAACTTCATGTTCTCACGAATACGGTCGAACACAACCACCTTGTCGTTGATAGAGTAACCAATCACAGTCAAAATAGCACCAATGAATGTTTGGTCAATTTCGAGCGAGAAGCCTATCCAACCGTAGCAAACAGAGTAGAAACCAACAACCACCAAGGTGTCGAATGCCAAAGCTACGATAGAACCAAAAGAGAAACCGATGTTACGGAAGCGGAGCAAGATATAAAGGAAGATGAATATCAATGCCAATGCCACACTAATCATAGCACCATGAGTGATATCTTTAGCAACAGAAGGACCAACCTTAGCCGAACTAATGATAGAGCCACCTTCGCGAATATCAGGATTCTTAAAGCTTTCTACATTTGCTTGACTTACAAAACCACCTTTTTTCAATGCAGTGTAAAGCACTGTTTCTGCGTGGTCGTCCTCAGCTGGGTCGTTTGACTCAATATTATAGTTGGTTGAAACACGGATAGTGTTACCTTCAGTACCCAATGCAATAACGTTCGTTGTAGCTGCTTTACCCTTATTTTCACCAATTGTATTGACGAAAGCGTTGCCCAATACTTTACGAACGTCCTCAACATGTACCTTCTTATTCAATGTAATAACGTAGTTACGACCACCTGTAAAGTCAATACTCTTGCTCAAACCTCTCACAAAGAGAATACTTACGAGGAAGATTATAGCTGCTACAATTGAAATTGAGAATGTTGTTTTATACATGCTCATGAATTTGTAGCGTGTATTTTGCATCAAATTCTTACTAAAAGATGTATGGAACTTTTGATTCAACCACTTATCTTTCTTTAAACGATTCTCGTAAACCAAACGTGTCAAGAATACAGCTGTAAAGAATGAACATATGATACCGATAATCCATGTTGTTGCGAAACCACGAATAGGACCTGTACCTGTAACAAGAAGAATGATACCAGTGATGAGCGAAGTGAAGTTAGAGTCAAAAATAGCAGAGAAAGCGTTGCTATAACCAGCTTGAAGTGCATCTTTTATGCCCTTTCCAGCTCGCATTTCTTCTTTAATACGTTCGTAAATCAACACGTTAGCATCGACCGCTGTACCCAACGTCAATACGATACCGGCAATACCAGGCATGGTAAGTGCCGATTGGAACGAAGCCAAAATACCAAGCGTGAAGAATAAGTTGGCTAACAAAGCTACATTGGCCAACATACCAGGAACAACATCGTACATCAAAACCATGTAAATCATCAAAAGAACGAAGGCAATCGCAAATGACATTAAACCTTGTTGAATTGATTGAGCACCAAGTGTAGGACCAACAACTTCTTCTTGTACGATGCGTGCAGGAGCAGGCATACGACCAGATTTCAAAGTATTAGCCAAGTCTTTTGTATCTTCAATTGTGAACGAACCAGAGATAGAAGATTGTCCACCTGTAATTTCTGAATTGATGCGAGGTGATGTATAAACAAGTCCGTCAAGTACAATAGCAACCGCCTTACCAAGGTTTGCCTTTGTAATGGCAGCCCATTGACGAGCACCATCTGAATTCATTGACATGCTAACTTCTGGGCGTCCGTACTGATCGAACTGGTCTTTAGCATCTGTAATCACGTCGCCTTCCAATGGCGCACGACCGTCTGAAGTTGTAACCTTCAACGCATGAAGTTCAAATACATTCTTTTGTTGCAAGCCATCAGCAGGTTTTGCACTCCAACGGAGGCGTAAATCTGAAGGCAAAACTTGTTGTGCCAAATGGCTATAGATAAGCTTATTGATAGCAGCTGTATCACGAACGCTTGCATAACCGACAACACTCAAAGCGTCACCAGGAATCAATTGCAACATAGAAAGCAATGGATTAGCTTTCTTTGCTGCTGCCATTTGAGCATTATTTTCATTCTTTGCACCAATTTTTCCACCTTTCAAAGAAAGTTTTCCAGCAGGTTTATTAGCCTTAGCTATTTGCTTTGTTGAAGTTTTAGCTGTATCGTTTGCAGAAACACTTGTCTCGCCGTTAGCCAATCGTTGGTCTAACTGAGTGAGATAAGGTGCAATTTCTTGGTTGTTATATGTTTCCCAGAATTCAAGATTAGCAGAACCTTGCAACAATTTGCGCATACGCTCTGGCTCACGGATACCTGGCATTTCCACCATAAGGCGTCCTTCTTGTCCTTCGAGCTTTTGAATATTTGGTTGTACAACACCAAATTGGTCAATACGATTACGCACTACGTTGTAAGAGTTGTCAATTGATGCTGTAACCTCCTCACGAAGAGCTTTTTCAACGTCCTTATCAGAACTTTGTGTCGTTACTTTACCCTTCAACTGTTGTGTTGCGAACACTTCAGCGAGCTTTCTTCCAGGTGCATTCTTATGGAAAGCATCAATGAAAAGCGTGATAAAGTCGCTTTGACTTGTAGTTTCTTGCTCTTTTGCCTCCTTCATTGATTTGAGGTAAGCTGCATCAGTTTTGTGATCAGCGAGTACATCAACAACATCAGGTACTGAGATTTCGAGGATAACGTTCATACCTCCCTTAAGGTCAAGACCTAAACCAATTTGGGTCTCAAGGCACTTTTGATAAGAGTAAATGCCTAAATACTTTACAGAATCTTTATAATCCTGTTGTGCAATGGGGTCTTTAATCTTTGCTGCCTGACTATCATAATAGCTTGTTGCTACTGAGAACGACAGGTAGAAAATACTTGCGAGTGTCAACAAGACGGCTACACAAATTACTAATCCTTTGTTTTGCATTTTATTTATTTTATTTTAATTATTTCCTTTTTCAAAAACGGATAGTCGTGCAAAGATAGTTATTTTTTCACATTTTGGAAAATTTAAGTGCTTTTATTCGTCTATTTTTAAGGTTTTGGGCGATATTTTAACCACACATATATTGGATAGTGGTCTGAATTTGTTATTTTGTCATCTACTTTTGCACCATAAGGGACAAAATCATCGGAACAGAAAATGTTGTCAATCCTCACGTACATTCCACTTTGATGGTAAGAAATGCCAGGTCCATTTCCAGAAGCTACATAGCAATCGGTCAGCCCTTCAGAGATGGTTCGCCGTGCATAGCTTATCGGACTATCATTGAAATCACCACAGAGAATAACGGGAATTTTCTTATCCAAATAGGTTTTCACATATTTTGCAACGATTTCGACTTGTTGAGCGCGTATTTTTGCAGCTGTTCCAAGTTTATCTAAGAGGCGTTCACTTCTATCTTTTGTTTTATTTCCCTTAAAAGGTGATTCCACCATACGCTTGTATTCTGCTTTGTCTTCACTGCTTAAATGATTGCTTTCCAAATGATTATTCACCAAAAGCACGTCTGTTCCGTTGTAATCTAAAATATAAGCCATGGTAATATTGCCTACCGATTGATACTTAATTTGCTCCTTTTTTTTAATTGGGAACTTACTTAAAACCATCATGTGTTGGTTTCCAGGCGAATGGGCGTGTAGTATATGATAGTAGGGATATTTTGAAACTAATGCCTCATAAACATTTCTTCCACCTGCTTCGCTAACATCCGTTTCTTGCAAACAGACAATATCAGCGTTGCTTTGTTGAATATATTTTATGATAGGATTATTAGAAAGGTCTTCCAAATCCCATGGAGAAAACATGTAAACATTGTAAGAAAGCACTTTAATAGCCCTTGCAGGGTGTTCCTTTGTGATATTAAAAGGAGTGTATTTCCTGATTGGCACATAACAAATGAGAAGTCCTAAGACTGGCAACCATATTGTTCGAAGACGCACGCATACCCAAAAGAGTAAAAACAGAAGATTAATAACCAATAAAACTGGAAAAATTAAGCCTAAACACGATAACCATGGGTGTTCGGAAGGGTGCAGTCTGTCCACATTGCCCACTAAAAACATCGCTAAAATGGCGATGATATTGGCAACAAAAGCTAACCAATAGGCAGTGTGTTTAATTCTTTTGACCATTTTTTTTACTTCACCTTATTCCTTGGAAATTTCCCCCTTCTCTTCTATTTACTACTATCAAATAGCTTTTGCTTTTCTTCTTTGCTCAAGCTGTCATAACCATTTTTACGAATCTTATCGAGTATTTGGTCTATTTCTTCTTGTTCTTGCTTCTTCCTTGCATTGTATTCCCAATCGCTTTCAGTTCGTGTTTTCTGCTCGTTTCGGGTGGTATTCTGTGTCCAACCATTTGTTGTTCGCTGACTATGTGTTGAGTTTCCTCTTCGATTCTCCCAATTTGTACGCATATTGTCAAAGAATTGTCGCCCATTTCCCCCAAACGAATTATTATTGTAAGGACGTTTGCGCCAATATCTTATCAGAATATAACCGAAGAGCATACCTCCAAGTGAGCCAAATGGGCTACACCATCGTTGCTTGTCGCCATTGCCGAGAACAATTCCATCGCAATTGAACCCATGATTATCCACTTTGCTTTCAGCGGAATAGGGATAGGAATGATGAACATTCGTTCGTTTGGGAACGTCAAACCAAACGCTAACAACACGCCATAAACCGCTCCAGAAGCACCAACTGTAGTCCATAAATTCAAATAACTATCCATTGATATGCGCCCCATTTCCGTTGCAACGTATTGATAAGCACTCAATCCTTCATACATATAAGTGCCATATTGCGCCAATTCCTGACAAATACCTGCCCCAATACCACACACCATATAATATAAAAGGAACTTTTTACCGCCCCAAACATTTTCCATGACCATGCCAAACATCCACAGCATGAACATATTCATTAGAATGTGCATGAAGCCACCATGCATAAACATGTAGGTAACCAACTGCCATAGGTGAAAATCTTCCGAGAGAAAGAAGTGCAACCCCAATATATTATTCAAATCAATCCCCATTCCTCCCAATAAAATGCTTGCCACAAAGGCAATAACATTAAGGAGAAGCAAATTTTTTGTTACAGTTGGTATATTACGCATTTTAAATAACTTTTCGTTTTATAGAAACATTTTTCTGTTCCTCATCTTTTTATACAACAAAAATAGTGCCAACGAGTGCAAAAAAATATTTTTCAATTTGCCGAATGTAGCAATATCTTCTATAAAGTCAATGCTCAAATATTGCATATATCCCCCTAATTCAAAAGAACTATAAGACATTGCACCGCTCCAAGCACTTTTTCTTTGTGCTGCAAAAATACTATTTTTTTCCATTATATGACATATTTTCAGGCAATAACGGACTTTTTTTACCAAAAAGTTTAGATTTCTTTGCTTTTTTATTTGTTTTATGAAAGTAAACAAGTATATTTGCAAAAACGTTGAAACATTTTTTTAGTAAATTATAAATCAATAATTCAAGAATTATGAACAAAACAGAACTTATCGAGAAAATCGCAGCTGGCGCAGGTTTAAGCAAGGTTGACGCAAAAAAAGCATTAGATGCAACTACTGCAGCCATTAAAGAAGCACTTGTAGCAGGTGATAAAGTTCAATTGGTAGGTTTCGGTACTTACTCAGTAACAGAACGCCCAGCACACGAAGGTATTAATCCTGCAACTAAGGAAAAGATTCAAATCGCAGCTAAGAAAGTTGCTAAGTTCAAGCCAGGAGCTGAACTCGCTGACGCTGTAAACGCATAATAATACAGCAACCCAATATAAAAAGCGATACCTCTCTATTTGAGGTGTCGCTTTTTTATATTCTCAGTTTAGTTTGTAATGATACGGAAAATGAAAGCGGCTGTTTTGAGGTGCAAAATAGGCTGTTTTGAGGCGCAAAAGCGGCTGTTTTGCGTTGGAAAGTGGTTTGATAGGAATATTGTCGAATGCCGAGCGGTGGCAAATATGGATTTGGAATTTGCAGAATAGAAAGATTGAGTTTATGGAATTGGGGATTTGAATTTGTAAAAGGAGGCGATTAGCAGATGGTATAATACACCAAACGGAGTTAAGCGGTATGGCTTAACTCGTTTGGTGTATTATTTTATAGGCTTAAATGCCTTGTATGTCTTCTTCTATTGGGTCAAGATTGGTGATGCGCACTGGTGAAATGGTGTGCGCTGTGGACTTTACGGGAATGTTGAGTGGCACGTTTTCTACAATTACATTGCTGGTATCGAGTCCCAAGGAGCGCGAAACGTTAATGCGCATCTTGCCAATGATGCTATAAAGGTTCATGATGAAATGTTCCTTCATAGAGTACATGTTGAGCGCAACGTAAATACGATTGATAAGCACAAAGATGAAGTTGGCTGGAATGTTGTGCTTTTCCAATGACGGATAGCAGCTATCGAGGGTGAACTCGCCATTTTGCACCAACTCTTCAATGATTTGTCGGAAATAACGGCTCACGAATGGGTGAACACGGAAACCTAATTTCAAGTTAATTCGATACAAAGTATCTGGCACGAGGGTGAAAAATTCGTATGCCAACGTTGATGGTTCGTCTTGATAATCAATGTGCAAAAGAATGTAATGGTCGGCTCGCATGGGGTGTTTATTGATGATAGAATAGAGTATTTTTTGCTCTATTTCGTACTGCCCTGCCAATTTGCTGAGGAAAACCATATTGGTAGCAAACTTAGGAATGGACTTATCGTTCTTTATATCCGATATGATTTTGTATTGTTCGCGCACGTCCATACTGTTCACTTGGCGGCTTCTGAGCTGTTTACCATTGTGCCAAACATACATTACAAGGAAGAGTAAGCTGGCAATAAGCACTGTTACCCAACCGCCATGGAAGAATTTGAACATGTTGGCGGCACAGAAAATGCTTTCTAAACCAATGAAAATAATTCCGAAAAGCGCAATGACAAACTTATTAACGGCTTTCTGTGAGAGGTAAGCCAAGAGCAAAAAGGTGGTCATCAGCATGGTTATGGTAATGGAAAGACCATAGGCTGCTTCCATGTTTTCAGAACTTTGGAAGAACACAATAACGATGATGCAAAGCACCAAAAGCAGAATTGACCATCGGTATGTAGAGTTGCCCTTTTAATTGCGTTGGATATTTTATTTTAATGCGGGGCCAAAACTTCAAGTTCATGGCTTCGCTAAAGATTGTAAACGACCCACTGATGAGTGCTTGGCTCGCTATGACAGCGGCAATGGTTGCCATGACTATGCCAAAGAATAGGATTCCGCGCGGAATAATGGCATAAAAAGGATTGATACCTGGCGTTACAGCTTCTGGATTGCTGATAATCCATGCGCCTTGACCTAAATAATTCAACACAAGCATGGTTTTTACAAACACCCAACTAACACGAATATTCTTTATTCCGCAGTGTCCTAAGTCGGAATAGAGGGCTTCTGCTCCCGTAGTACAAAGGAAAACTGCTCCAAGAATGATGAACCATTCAGGACTTTGTATCAATAATTCTAAGGCATAATAAGGATTGAATGCTTTTAAGATGAGCCAATAGTCTGAAATATGAATGCTGCCTACAAATCCCATCATTGCAAACCAAACCAACATTAAAGGTCCAAAAAACTTACCAATGGCACGTGTTCCAAATTGTTGGATAAAGAAAAGCACAGAAATAATGCACAAACAAATAGGGATAACAGGCGTTTCGGGTTCGTAAGTCTTTAATCCCTCGATTGCCGAAAGCACTGTAATAGAAGGCGTTATTACTCCGTCTGCCACCAAAGTACTTGCTCCAATTATGGCTAAGAGATACAGCCATGCCTTGCTTCGCTTGCGAATGAGCGCATAAAGGCTAATATTCCACCCTCGCCACGGTTGTCTGCTCTCAACGCAATGAGTACATACTTCACAGTTGTCTGCAAAGTTAGCGTCCAAATGATGCACGATACCGCCCCAATAATATAGTTAGGGTCGAACACATTGCCCGCTCTCACGATTGCTTTCATTACATATAAAGGTGAAGTACCAATGTCGCCATAAACAATACCTAACGTTACAACAACTCCAATCAGGCTAAGCGATTGAAAATGTTTCTGCTTTGAATTACATTCTGATGTCATTTTTTTATCCTTATAAAACGTGTGCAAAGGTAATAAAAAAGTGGAATATGCAAACTTTAAGGCAGATAAATTATGATTACAGCCATAATTTATCTTTTTCAACTCGAAGGATAAAAGAAAATACCCCCACGAGAGCAAATGCAATCGTGGGGGTATTTATTTGTATTTTAGGTAATTATCTTCACTCAGGGCGAGTTTGATTTACCTAAAATAAATTATGTTCTTGCTTATTTAGCAGGTGTCATTACCACTTCAATTTGGTTGCCTGATGCGAGCAAGCTCTTGAAGAAGTCGGCAATCTTTTGTGTTGTCAAACCTTCGACAGCAGCTTTATAGCCTGAATACATATCAACGTTGTTCCAAAGGTAATCGTCAATGATGCCAATCCAATAGCCATTTGTCTTCATGCGAATGTCTATTTGCTTGAGCATAAAGTCCTTCACCTTTTGAAGTTTGTCTTCGTCCACCTTGATAGAGTTATTCTTGATACCGTCGTTCAAGAGTTTCACAGCCAATTCAGCCTTGTTAGGGTCCATAGGGCATTGTGCTTGAATAATAGCAATCACATTATTGCCACGCTTAGCAAGAACACCACTTGCACCAACAGAGTAAGCTGCGCCTTGGTCTTCACGAATATCCTTCAAGTAAACCATTGAAAGGATTTGTCCAGCAGCATCAATCAATACATCGTTTTCAACGTTATATTGACTTGGTTTGCTCCAGAATTCGAAACTTTGCGCCTTTGGAGTTTCTGATTTCATTGTAAAGTGGTTCTTAACCTTACCCTTTGCAAACATAGGAATTTCCTTCCAATTTTCTACCTTACCCTTTGGTAAGCAACCAATGTACTTTTCAATTAAAGGACGGATAGTGGTTTCATCATAATTACCAATAATTGTGAAAATGAATTGTCCAGGGTTTGCGAAACGTTCTTTCCACATTTGAAGAATGCGGTCGTAGTTTACTCCGTTCAATGTCTTCACACTAAGTGGTTGATGACGTGGACTATTGCCGAAAAGTGTAATGGTTACAGAATCGCCGAATACGCTTTCTGGCGAGAGGCTCTTATGCTTCAATGCTTCTTCGTATTGCTTCATCATTGCATCATACGATGCTTGGTCTTTCTTAACATTGGTGAAGTTGAGGTAAACCAATTGCATCATGGTTTCAACATCCTTTGGGATAGCATGACCAGAAACAGATTGCTTGTAAGTATCGAGCGAAATGCTTGCCCCAGCTTGTTTGCCATAGAGTGCCTTAGTAAGTTCTTGGTTAGAGAAATTGCCCAATCCACTGGCACCAATTACACCATCAAAGAAAGTGATATTGTCGTAATCGCCCTTTCCATAAAGGCTGTTACCACCCTTAGAAGAACCAAAGAGGCGTACTTCGTTGGCTTTATAGTCAGTCTTTTTCAAGATGACGCGTGCGCCATTGCTCAAAATAAGTTCCTTGTAACCGAATTTCTTATTTTCAGTTTCCTTAACAATCTTACCAGCCTTTGGCAATTTTGTTTCATCAACCAATGGTTCGCTCTTTACGTTATCAACGTATGCTTCAATCTTTTCAGCACGAACGTCCTTGATAGCCTTTGCCATTTCGTCTTCAGTAACATAGTCCTTACCAGCTTTTTCTTGTGTAAAGATGTAGCTACGAGGTTGCTATCATTGTCAGAGATAAGTTCCTTAACATATTCGTTTACTACTTGGTAGTTGAGTGCAGGCATTTCGATGAATTGCTTCATGATTTTGTACTCATCTTCGATAGTTGGAATAGGCTCATTCTTCAAGAAGTGGTCGCGCAATTCATCGCCATACTTGTTGTTTGTAATCTTATCACGGTTGCTGTAAGATGATTCAAGTTGTGAAAGATATTCAGCTTTCATACGTTCGAACTCTGTTGGAGTGAAACCATATTGGCGTACTCTTTGAGCTTCACGATATATAGCCTTGAATGCTTCCAAGTCTTTACCTTCTTTAGCTTGTGCACTTAATGTGAAAGCATCCTTTGTGCTTGAGAGCATGAATCTTCCATCATATCCGTATGCGCTTGTGAAAGGACATTCTGACTTTTGTTTCATTTCTTCCAAACGTTGGTTGAACATCATGGAAATCATGTTCTTCATGTAATTGTCGATATAGTAAGCCTGATTTGATTTCATTTCATCAGGGAAAGCATCGTGCTTCATCATAATGCTGATAGTAGCGTTTTGCATTTCCTTATCCTTGTCGAAAACAAAGATAGGCTCATCGTTGTCAGCCACTTCAAGTTTGGTTACTTGAGCTGCATTAGCAGGAACAGTTACGTTAGCCCAAAGTTTCTTGATTTGAGCTTCTGTGTGGTCTACATCAATATCGCCCACTACGATAATACATTGGTTGTCTGGACGATACCATTTCTTGTAGTAATCGCGCAAGGCTTGATATTTGAAGTTATCAACCACGCTCATCAAACCAATAGGCAAGCGCAAACCATATTTATTGTTAGGATACATCTTTGGCAAAGCACGGTCGTAAATACGCATAATAGCATTTTGACCCAGTTGCCATTCTTGGTGAATCACACCACGTTCCTTGTCGATTTCCTTATCAGCAAGCGTAAGACCATTTGACCAGTCTTTCATAATCAACAAGCAAGAATCTAACGCTGTTTGATTCTTTGTAGGTACGTTGCACACACGATAAACCGTTTCTTCGATTGAAGTGTATGCGTTAAGGTCGCTACCAAACTCTACGCCCAAAGAGCGAGTAAATTCTAATAAAGTAGAATCTGGGAAATTCTCAGAACCATTGAATGCCATGTGTTCCAAGAAGTGAGCCAAACCACGTTGGTTTTCTTCTTCCTGAATAGAACCAACACGCTGCGCAATGTAGAAGTTGGCAACTTTTTCAGGCCAATTATTACGCAAAATGTAATAAGTCAGACCATTGCTGAGCTTACCTTGCCTCACGTTTTTGTTCACAGGAATAGAACCAAACTGCTGTGCATTAGCCAATCCTACAACAAAGAGTAAAGCAACTAAAAGAAAGTGTCTTAGTCTCATTTTAATTCGTTATTTTAAAATTTGAATTGATTATCTATTCGCAAAGGTAAGTAAAATCCTGTAAATAAATCACTTTTTTACTATTTTTTCGTTCCTCTACAATATTTTCGTAATTTCTATGAGTTGGAAAACAGAATATAATGTAAGAACATGCAACAAGAATGAAATTGCTAAAGTGTTATTTTTAAGCAAAATACTATTTAAAAAGAATGAACCATATTTTACGCTTTTAACTTTTACTACCCCTTTTCCACCTACAGAATCATTTTTATTACACATTAAAACAGATCTTTTTAATTCCTTCAAAACCATCGAATTTTCCATTTTAAACAACATTCTAAGCCTTTAAACCCAACATCTACACAATTAACCACAATATTTTTATCAAAAAATTTGCTTTTTCCATATTTTCTATATACCTTTGCACCGCTTAATCAAAAAGGCATTAAGCCAGATGGCGGAATAGGTAGACGCGCTGGTCTCAAACACCAGTGGAGCAATCCATCCCGGTTCGAGCCCGGGTCTGGGTACCGCAAATCCCTTGTAAGTCATTGATTTACAAGGGATTTTTCTTTTTCGATGCGTACTAAAAGTGTACTATATAACAATACAATGAGAAAGGTGTACTTTTATAGTTTCTCGTCACTCAGATTTATATTTAATTAACGACAACTCTTCCCTTTTATTCTGTTTGTTTCCCTTTCTTGGCTTTTTCTCCAACGAATGCCCTATCTTTGTAAACAGTACCCACCATAGAAAATTACAAAATGGAAAATGACAATCTAAAGATACAGCTTGACAGTATTCAACGAATATTAAACTACTGCATTACTCAGACCTACAATGTGCTCATTGGAAATATTCTGAGGAAGAAGAGTTGCATAAGCAATATACAGCTCAAAGAGATTTTGCAAAAAGAATATATCCGAATAACTGACGAACTTTCTTCCATTTATCAGAATCATCCTACTCTTACATGTGTAGAGGAGTATTACAACGATGATGACTTTTTGTGGGAAAGCACTTTCTTTGAATCACTGACCAAAGAACAAAAACAGAAATATACCTCCTTCTCCATTTCTTTATTTGAATATGCCAAGTACATTGAGGAACACACCGTATATAATGATGTTCTACCGATGTTCTCGTATCTTGTTGATGCGATTCTATATGAGCGATACGCAAAATATCTCATGGCAGAAATAGAAAGAATTGAATTGACAGAGGTACAAACCGATCGGACTCGCTCTTCAGTCTTGATAAACGACGACCCATGTAAGCAGAAAAAGAAACCGGTCATCATTGGTAAAGGAACAAATCCATTTCAATCTGATTTTACAGATGAGCAAATTGAGGTTCTAACCACTTGCATCAACGAAATTCAATTATTCACTACTCGCATATCTCCCAAGATACTTAAAGACTTTTTTGCTTGTAAACTAAAAGGTGTTCTGAAATCAAACAATAACCGCCAACTGGCATATCTCATGCAAAGTCTTAATCTTCGAGGGTTCATTACTGATGAATGGCAATCTGCGATTGCTCGTAATGAACTTGTCTTGGGGAAAACAAAAGATACGCCACTGACACGCACCGACCTTTCCACTGCAACAGATCAAATCAATATGAAGCAGCCGAAAGGATGGGAAACCATTGATAACTACATCAAACAACTGAAAAAAGGTTGAGCATAGATTGACACCTCAAACATCGCTCAACGCCATTTACTTTTATCGTTTCTAATTTTGCCATCGTTAACAAATAATTAGCGAAGGTGCACCTTCATATTGTTTAATTCAAAATGTTTACAATATGGAAAAAACATTAGAAACCCGAGTTGAAGAACTCGAACAAATGGTATTCATGAATAAGAATGTGCTGAGTTTTGAAGAAGCCAGCAGGTTCTTAAACCTCTCAAAGAGTTATCTCTACAAACTCACATCGGGTAATCTGATACCGCATTACAAACCACAAGGCAAAATGCTTTACTTTGAGAAAGCAGAACTTGAAGCATGCTACGCCAGAATCCCATTAAAACTTCTGCGCAGATAACGCAAGATGCACAGCGGTATATCATGGGCAACAAACCTTTAATGCAGAAGTAGTTCATGGCACAAGAAGAATTTATCCGTGTTGGCACGACCTTATACAAGATCGTGAACCAACCACGCATCAATGGCGGTTTCGTCAAGAAGCGTATCGTATGGAACAACGAAACGCTACGGCAAGACTATGGCAAGGACTTCATTGCCACTGTACCGAAGTATGATGGTTTCTGTACTGTTCCTAACCATGTGAATTATCAACCAGTTATTGACAAGTTTCTCAATCTCTACGAGCCAATAGGACACCAACCAAAAGAGGGAGAGTTTCCGCACGTTGAATCCCTTATAAGTCACATCTTCGGGGAACAATACGAGCTGGGTATGGATTATTTGCAGTTGCTCTATCTACAACCCGTGCAGAAACTACCCATCCTCCTAATGGTGTCAGAGGAACGCAATACTGGGAAGAGTACATTCCTCAATTTCCTTAAAGCCGTTTTCCAGAACAATGTAACTTTCAACACTAACGAGGATTTTCGCAGTCAGTTCAATTCGGATTGGGCAGGAAAGCTGCTCATTGTTGTGGACGAGGTATTACTCAACCGCAGGGAGGATAGTGAACGGTTGAAAAATCTCAGTACAACGCTTTCCTATAAGGTGGAAGCAAAAGGCAAAGACCGAGATGAAATCTCCTTCTTTGCCAAGTTTGTGCTCTGTTCCAATAACGAGTTACTCCCTGTCATCATTGACGTGGGAGAAACCCGATATTGGGTCAGGAAGATAGAACGTCTTAAAAGCGATGATACCGACTTTCTGCAAAAGCTGAAAGCCGAAATTCCAGCCTTTCTCTATTTCCTACAGCACCGCACATTATCTACTAACAAAGAGAGTCGTATGTGGTTTGCACCCAAGCTGACCTTTACGCCAGCCTTGCAACGTATTATCCGTAGTAACCGAAACAAGATTGAGTTGGAAATGTCCGAACTCTGTTTGGAAGTGATGGATCAGATGACTGTTACCGAGTTTTCCTTCTGTATCAATGATATGGTGTGCTTGCTGAACAACACTGGATGCAAGGCTGACAAGAGCCAAGTCCGCAGGATAGTGCAGGATATATGGAAACTCACTCCTGCATCCAACACGCTGACGTATCTAACCTATCAGATAGACTATAACAGCTTGCGGAACTACTCACCCATCAAACGGACTGGTAGGTATTATACCGTAACCAAAGAACAACTCGCGAACATTTAATCATTATTTTGATGAAATGATGAAAGAAGCATATAAATTCCTGATTGGCAACATCTTGCTCATTCATCCTTTTGCTCATCAGTATAAAGGAATGATGAAAGAAGTATTCTGTACTATCCAAAAGAAAAATACATCAAGTTTCTCTTTTGGTTGGCTCCTTTACGTGAGTTGCGCCTCCCCCTTCCCGATTTCACGAAATCGGCAACACTTTTGTCCGCACAAAAGTACAACTTGCTAAACAAAGTCAGGTATGCAATAAAGGAGAAATCTCAGTATTTCGGGAAAATGTTAAGAAACGAGATAGGGAAATAACGAAATCATGCAATCGAGATATTGGTACTTCTAAGAAGTATCTTCTACTTCGATAAGCATTGCGATGAAGCAACGATGAGTATATAAGCCTTTTATAATTAGCATATTATGTTTCATTTCATCAAATCATCAATTTTTCATACCATTCAACTTCACTTTAATATGAACATTCAAGAAATCAAAACAATAAAGCTGCAAGATTTTCTTGCAAGTCTGGGACATACTCCCACTAAGCAACAAGGCAACAAGTTGTGGTATCTTTCCCCCTTTCGTCAGGAGAGCCATGCTTCATTCAAGGTAAACACCGAGCGTAACCAATGGTACGACTTCGGAATTGGCAAGGGTGGAAACATCATAGACTTAGCAGAACTGCTCTACAAATCCTCTGATGTGTCGTATCTTATTCGCAAGATAGAGGATAATGTTCCCAATTGTACATCCATATTTTCTACATCATTTGCAGATATTAAGGAGAAACAGCAAACAAACTATTTTGAGAATTTACAAATACTTGCTTTATCTCACCCAGCTTTGATGAGATATCTCTGGGACAGATGTATTGATCTGGAGGTGGCAGCTTCTGTATGTAAGGAACTACATTATGACTCCAATGGCAAACATTACTTCGGTATTGGTTTTCCCAATATCGCAGGTGGCTACGAATTACGCAATCCATTCTTCAAGGGCTGCATTGCACCGAAAGATATCAGTCATTTCTATGCCGACGAGCCAAAGAAAGTCTGTTTTCTTTTCGAGGGTTTCATGGACTTCCTGTCACTCATGACACTGAAAAGGAAAGAAAATCCACAGAATACTGGACTAAGGCAACAGGATTATTTGATACTCAATTCTGTAACGAATATTCATAAGGCGATAGAGAGATTATCACGCTATGACAGTGTTCAATGTTTCTTAGACAATGACGATGCAGGAAGAAATGCCTACCTGCAATTATCAAAAAGACTACGAGATTCTGTTACGGATTCATCAACTATATACAATGGTTTCAAGGACTTGAACGAGTATCTGTGTGCTGAATTCAAACGTTCTGAGAAAGCAGAAATCAAGAAAACCAAAGGGATTAAGCGATGATTACAGGAATATGTTCCGCATAATCTATTTTTCGAGGAGCAAGTTTATGTTTTGGGCATACCAAAACCACTTGCTCCACCTCCTATCACTCGGTTTGGAGGATTATCCCGTTGGTCTCCATCAAATCAATAAACGAAACAAGTATGATAAGAACAGAATATAAAAAAGGTGGTCGTCCAACCAAGGGCGTAGCCGAAAAGAAGAAATACCGTATCACGGTGAAACTGAATACGCAGGATTACTATACGCTCAAAGGCAAAGCTAAAAGTGCAGGAGTAACCATGAGTGAGTTTGTAAGAAAAGTTCTTGATAAAGGAAATGTCATTGAACGGCTGACCGTAGAGCAGGCAAACTTCATCCGTAAGCTGTGTGGCATGGCAAATAATCTCAATCAGTTGGCACATCGTGCTAATGCGGAAGGATTTCATACCATTGCTCCTTTCCATAAAATCATCATTAGCAAGATTGATGAAATCCTAAATCTGATACGAAGATGATAGCAAAGATAATGAAAGGTTCGGGCTTCAAGGGTGTAATCAATTACATCCTTGACCCGAAGAAAGGAACGGAGCTTATAGACTGTTCCGGAGTGCGGACAGACAGTATTAGTCATATTGTCCAAAGTTTCATCGACCAAACAGAACTTAATCCGCGAGTGGGTAAGGTTGTGGGACATATCTCCCTAAGTTTCTCTGTACAGGATTCTTCCAAACTCAGTAATGAATGGATGGCGCAGATCGCTTGTGAATACATGGAGAAGATGGGAATAAAAGATACGCAGTACATTATCGGTCGCCACTTTGACAAGGAACATCCACATGTTCATATCGCTTTCAATCGGATAGATAATAACGGAAAGACTATCTCTGACCGTAACGATAGGTTCAAAAGTGAGAAGATTTGTAAGGAACTGACCACCAAATATGGTTTATACTTTGCTGATGGCAAAGAGAAAGTCAAAGAGTATCGCTTGAAAGAACCTGATAAGACCAAGTATGAAATCTATCAGACGTTGAAAGCAGAGATTGCTCAGTGCAGGAATTGGAAAGACCTTCTTGCTCACTTGAAAAAGCAAGATATTGATGTCCGCTTTAAGTTCAAAAGCAACTCACAGGAGGTGCAAGGTATCATCTTTGAAAAGAACGGTTATCATTTCAACGGTTCAAAGGTGGATAGGGGTTTCAGTTATTCCAAGATAGACTTTGCCCTGCAACAAAATAACAGGGAACACAAACAGCAGATGCAAGGAACGATAAATCTTATATCTAATGTTGCAAGTGTTACGAGCGAAATTACCAACAACCTC
>NZ_BAIS01000017.1 GCF_000613345.1 Prevotella disiens JCM 6334 = ATCC 29426
AAAATCCATAAAAATCGTGTCCCTTATAGGTGGATATTCAAAATTCTATATGCGTAAGTTCAATATAGAACTGCAATAATATATGGTTTTATTGGGCTTTTATTTTAGAATCAATTGTTTTAGAAGCTGAGTAAGAAACTTGAATATTCTACTTTATATCCTATCATTATTTGTAGGCTGGTTCTATAAATTACCACCGCATATAGTCATTAATTTTTTATGAAATACGTTTTGTTATCTTTTGGCTTCTTTTTGGTTCAAAATGTAAGTTCGTTCAGTCGTGTAGCTCGCTACACTCCTTCACTCTCTTGCATTTTGACCTCAAAAATAAGCTCAAAATCTAACAAAGCTAATTTATAGAACCAGCCTGTAATGTCCGTTCTATTCAGCAAAATTCAATGTCTACGAACAAGGGCGTAAGCCGTAGGGGCGTGATTTATCACGTTCCTAACACTATAAATATTGTTGATAGGAACGTGATGATGAGTTGATGAGTTTGCGAATAATCACGCCCTTACAAAGTATTATTTTTTGTTATAACCCGTCACAAAGTTATTTGTAGAAATAGAAGAAAGTAATTTTTTTCAATTTTATAGCCTATTTATCGGCAGCAAAGCAGAGGGCGAGAACGCTAATTTTAATGTTTTCGGCTTTCATGAGTTCCTTTGCCAGCGATGTAAGGGTTGCTCCTGTGGTCATAACGTCATCGATGAGGAGAATATGCTGATTGGATAATTTTTCGGGGTGGCACAACTGGAAGGCATTCTCTACATTTTTGAGGCGACTCCATTGGTCTTTGTGTGTTTGACTTTCTGAGAAATGGGTGCGTTTCACTGCGTTTTCAATGATGGGCAAACCCGTTATGGACTTTATTCCACGGGCTATTTCAACACTTTGATTGTAGCCTCGCTTTATTATTCGCTTTCTTGTGAGCGGTACAGGCACAAGGGCGGTGATGTTATGAAAGAAGTTTTGCGCCATATATTCGCTTGCAACAAGTTGTCCAAGGGTGTATCCTATTTCGGGAGAGTCGAAATATTTCAGTTTATAAATGAGTCTACTCGTTGACGATTGAGGTTTATAAAATAAGAAAGCTGCTCCCTTTTCGATTGGAAATTTACCCCAAAACAGGCGTGCAACAGGATTTTCTAAAGCATTTTTATGGTAGTTTGTTCGTGGTAAAGCAAGGTTGCAAGCAGCGCAAAGCGGTTGTTCGCTAATGCTCAATCGCCTTCCACACATCGGACAAGCACGTGGCGCAAGGAGGTCGAATAGTCTTGTGAGGAAACTAATCTGCGTCATCTTCATTCACATCGTCCACAATGGAAGCATCATCGACACACTGCCGAATTAAATCAAGCGTAAAACCACGTCCCATTGCGTATTTTATGAGCTTCATAGACCGCTCGTAATCGGTTTCAGCCTTAATGGTTTTATACTTATTTTTCATCAATGGGCGCAGCACTTCTAAGTATTTTTCAGGCTCAATTTCGTCTAATATTGGTTGCGAAATACTGGTGGGTATGCGTTTTTGCCATAAGGCTTGCTCAATTTTTCGCCGTCCCCACTTGTTGAACGTTATTTTATCACGCACGAAAGACCGAGTAAATCGTTCGTCATCGATGTATTTATAATCAATTAATTTGTCGATAATGCGTTCTTGCGCATCGGTTGGAATGCCCCATTTACGTAGTTTTTCAGCCATTTCTCCCGAGCAATGTTCGCCCCGAGCGCACAAATCGCCTAATTTTCGCAAGGCTTCTGCTTCTGTGATTGTTTTCTTTTGTATCATGGGCGTAAGGCTTTTACAAATCGTTGTTTGCCAAATTGGTCGTTGCGCACTTCTATTTCAACGTATCCCAAGGTGTTCAACATCGTTGAAACCTCCTCTCCATAGTGTTCATTGATTTCAAAATAGAGTTCGCCGCTGTGTGAAAGTGCCGTTTGTCCGTATTGCGCAATGGCACGATAGAAGCGCAATGGGTCATCGTTAGGTACAAAAAGTGCCGTAGAAGGCTCAAAATTGAGTACATTGGGCAACATTTCGGTTCGCTCATTCTCGCAAATATAAGGCGGATTGCTCACAATAATGTCGAACATTTCCTCTGTTGCTGTCATTTCTAAGGCATCTTTCAGTTGGAAATTCACTGCTGCGCCCATGCGTATAGCATTGTCGCGCGCAATTAAAAGGGCATCTGACGATAGGTCATAAGCCGAAACCACGGTGTTAGCCATATCCAAAGCAAGTGTAATAGCGATGCAGCCGCTACCCGTTCCAATATCTAAAAGGCGCAGAGGAGCAGGCGGTTGCAAGCCACAGAAAGGACAATCGTGCGATTCCATGACCCATTGGCACAACAATTCTGTTTCGGGACGAGGAATGAGTACACCTTTGCCCACACCAAACTGCCGTCCGCAGAACCGAGCCGAGCCAAGAACATACTGAATAGGTTCGCCAGTTTCTAAGCGGAGCATTATTTTTTCGAGTTCATTGACATCGTCTGCTGATAATTCCGTAACTTTGTCGGTATAAATATCGGCAAGGGTTAGTCCGAAATGGTCTTCTAAAACCATGCGAACAATGGCTCTTGCTTCACCTGACGGATAAACTTTTGTAAGCCGTAGGCACATCTTTTGATAGGTCATACTCATGATGCAAAGATAAAAAATAAATGGAAATGAAACAAGAGGATAGGGACGAAATGTATATGCGTCGCTGTTTGCAGCTGGCGAAAAATGGTAGATTGAACGCTAAACCCAACCCAATGGTGGGTGCAGTGATAGTGAGCCATGACGAAAAAATCATTGGTGAGGGCTACCATGTGCGTTGTGGCGAGGGACACGCTGAGGTAAATGCCTTTCATTCAGTGCGTCCAACTGATGAGCATTTGCTTTCTGAATCGACCATTTATGTTAGTCTTGAGCCTTGTTCTCATTACGGAAAAACGCCTCCTTGTGCCGATTTGATAGTTCGAAAGGGTGTACGCCGCATGGTTTGTGGCTGTGTAGACCCTTTTTCAGAGGTACAAGGACGTGGCATTGAGCGCATTCGTCAGGCAGGAATTGAAGTAAAAGTGGGCGTTTTAGAACAAGAATGTTTGGCTTTAAATCGTGAGTTTATAGTGCGAAACACCTTGCATCGCCCTTATATTCTCTTAAAATGGGCGCAGACGGCAGATGGTTTTATCGGTTATTCAGCAGCAGAAGCAGCAGAAAAAGGTACGCTTTTTGTTTCTAACGGCTTTACGAAGATGTTGGTACACAAGCTAAGGGCAGCGTATGACGGTATTGTTGTAGGGCGTGTAACGAACGATTTAGAGCAGCCGAAGCTCACGGTTAGAGAGTGGAGTGGGGCAGACCCATTGAAAATCGTGATGACTTCCAAGGCAGAAACAATGCAAAATGCAGATGAAAATGTGTTGTTTGTGAGCAGTCCGAAGGCAATGATTGAGGCGATAGGGAAGCTTGAACGCACGAAACCAGTTTGTTCGGTCATTGTAGAAGGTGGCGCACAAACATTGCAATCGTTTATTGATGAAAATCTTTTCGATGAGATAAGAGTGGAGACAGCCCCTTTTTCCATTCACAAAGGCGTTGCTGCACCGCAACTTCCGCAGAATATTGAAGTGGTGAAGAGGGAATTTTATGGGAATAGCATTGTAACTTACAAGCGATTATAAGTGTTTGATTTGTCGGACTTGTCGGACGAGTCAGACTGTTCTGACACAAGTAAAGCAAATTGTGTTTAGTATTCCACCATTTTTGCCCACGCTTCGGCAATGACTTCGTCTATTTGAGGCACCGATTGAGGTATTTTGAAAGTCATATTCTTGTTCTTTTCTTTCTTAATACGCTTCATTTCTTGTTCGGAAATGGTCATGCGGTCGGTGATAAAAAGCTCTGACCACACATCAATCTGCTCGTCTTTGTCCTCACCACGATAGTGTGCCATGAAAGTTTGGTGCTTACGAGCCGAAAAAAGGTCGCTTAACGTGTATGTTCCTTCATTTTCTGAATAGGTTTCTTCCTCCTCAAACTGTGTCATTCGGGCAATAATACCATACATTTTCAGTTGGTTCATTTCTATTTCGTGGTTCGGTTGTCCCACCAAATTGTCCATTTTAATCGTTACACCCGTATATGCAATCTTTTGATTAGGAAACTTATGTATTTTAATTTCCCCACATTTGTCTGCCCAACGGTAAATATCGCCATTGTTGCGAGTGGAATACTCCTCGCTTTTAATGCTTTCGATGAGTGGAACAACCTCTAACGCAGGCATATTCATGCGCACAAAGGTTTCGTCGCCATTGGCTTGTGGAGCTTTTCGGCGGCGTTCGCCAAGAAATTTGCGGTCTACAAATGTCGCTTTTTTAGCTGTTGTGTCGAGTGGAACATACATTTCCACCATACCATCAACGAAGTAAGAGAGCAAAGAATCGGTAGCCTGATAGACTCGATAGTAGCCTTTCAGTCTTAAAAATTGTTGCTCTTGCGCCTGTGCAGCAAGAGCAACAATAAGGCAAACAAGGATTGTTTGTAGTTTTTTACACATTATCTACATCTTTTATGTCCTTTTGAATGACCGTTAGACTTAGGCTTTTGCAGCGTTTTTTGTGCCTTTTTGCCTTCGTCATCATCAGCCAATGTGAAGTCAAGTTGTTTGCGTTCCAAGTTGGCTTTTGCCACTTTTATGCGTATTGGGTCGCCCAACTGGTAAGTATGATGGTGTCTGCGCCCTATAAGACAATAATTCTTTTCGTCAAATTCATAGTAATCATCGTCCAAATCACGCATAGGAATCATGCCTTCGCAGTGGTTTTCGTCTATTTCGGCATAGATTCCAAAACTCTGAATACCACTGATATGAGCGTCGAAACATTCGCCTAAGTGGTCGCCCATGAACTCTACCATTTTGTATTTTATAGAGTCGCGCTCGGCATTTTGAGCCACTTGTTCCATGTCGGAGCAGTGTTCGCACAACTCTTCAATATGGTCTTGATTGGCAGAGCGTCCGCCTTCTTGATATTTGGTAAGCAAACGATGCACCATAGTGTCAGGATAGCGGCGAATAGGCGATGTAAAATGCGTGTAATAGTCGAATGCCAAACCGAAGTGTCCAATGTTATGCGTGGTGTATTTTGCCTTCATCATGGAGCGTAAAGCAATGGTTTGAATCATTTTTTGCTCCTTTTTGCCTTCTACTTCAGCCATTAATGCGTTCAAAGCACGAGCCGTTGCGCCCTTTGTACTTGACGATTTGAGACGATAACCAAACTTGGCAGTGAACTGACGGAGGTTCTCAAACTTCTGTGGGTCAGGGTTATCGTGAACACGATAGGGTAGGGTTTTGGCTTTTTTGCCCCGTGCTACCTTTCCAACTTGCATGGCTACATACTTATTAGCAAGGAGCATGAACTCTTCAATCAGTTTGTTGGCATCTTTAGAACGCTTGAAATAGCAGCGAATAGGTTTGCCTTTTTCGTCAATATCGAAGTGGAGTTCTTCTGAATCAAAGTTTACGCTACCATTTTTGAAGCGGTCTTTGCGCAAAAGTTTTGCTAAACGGTCGAGCGTAATGATGTTTTCGGCAAACTCACCCTTATATCCTTCTTTGTCAGGAGCAGGTGCTGGCTCGCCCGTTCCGTCTACTACGCCATTGTCTTCCAATAGCTTTTGAGCCTCTTCGTAGGCATAACGGCGGTCGCTTTTAATGACGGTGTGCGCCAAATGGAAGTGCTTTATTTCTGCATTTTCGTCTAAATGGAAGATTGCACTATAAGCCAATTTCTCTTCATCAGGTCGCAATGAGCAGATGAAATTGCAAAGACGTTCGGGCAACATCGGTATCGTTCGGTCTACAAGGTAGATAGATGTAGCACGTTTTTGGGCTTCTTTGTCAATAATATCGCCCTCTTTTACATAGTGAGATACATCGGCAATGTGTACGCCAACCTCCCATAAACCACTTTCAAGCTTACGAATAGAGAGCGCATCGTCAAAGTCTTTTGCATCTTTTGGGTCAATGGTGCAAGTCCAAACATCACGGAAATCTTCACGTTCAGCCAAGTCTTGTGCTGTAATCTCAGCACTAATTTTCTCAGCAGCCTCTTCAACTTTCTTCGGATACTTATAAGGCAAACCAAATTGGGCAAGGATAGCGTTCATTTCTACATCGTTATCGCCTGCTGTACCCAATACATCTACCACTTCACCGACAAGGTTTTTATGGTCAGCATCAGGCCATTTAGTGATTTTCACCACCGCTCTGTCGCCCGTTTTACCACCATTTAAAGCCTTCTTTGGGATTAAAATATCGTGTACGAAAAGGTTTTCTGGTGTGATAAGGAAAGCAATTTCGGGTTCCACTTGTAGTTTTCCAACAAATGTTTCTTTCTTTCTTTGCAAAATTTCGATGACCATTGCCTCCTTAATATGGTTGGTTCGGCGTGCAAAAAACTGTACTTTTACACGGTCGCCACTAAGGGCTGACATTGAATTTCGCTCTGAAACAAAGACAGGTGTACCTCCATCATCAGGTAGGAAAGAGTTTTTTCCATTTGATTTTCTAACAAATACACCTTCTTGCACTTGCCCTTTCGTGTTCAGCGTATAAGCATTTTCGCCTACTTTCGCTAAGAAATCGTCCCAAGCCATCTCTTCCATTACATCGATAGCGAGCATTTTAAGCGGGTGAGTAGTGAGTTTCAATGCACGAAATATCTGTTTGAAACTAAAAGTTTGGTCTGGTTGTGTTTGGAAAAAACCTGTTATTTTTTCAGCAAGTTCTGCTTTGTTCAATCGTTTTTTTCCTTTTTTTTCCTTTCCCATAATGATTTGCACTTTGATTATATCTACAAAGTAACGAAAAAGTTTGTATCTTTGCAAATCTTTCATACAATTTTAATGAAAAAAAGAATACTTATAACAGGGGCTTCGGGCTTTATTGGCTCGTTCGTTGTAGAGGAAGCACTGCGCCAAAACATGGAAGTTTGGGCAGCAGTGCGTGGTTCTTCATCGAGAAAATACCTGCAAGATGAGCGCATAAACTTTATAGAACTCGACTTTTCAAATGAGGAAAAGTTGCGTGAAGCGTTGCGTCCGCATCAGTTTGACTATGTTGTTCATGCTGCAGGAGCTACAAAATGTTTGAAGAAAGCAGACTTTTTTCGAGTTAATACCGAAGGAACACGCCATTTTATCAATGCACTTTTATCGTTAGAAATGCCACTCGAACGCTTTGTTTTTGTGTCAAGTCTGAGCGTTTATGGGGCTATTTCGGAGCAAATGCCTTATAAAGACATTGAAGAAAATGATGAAAAATGCCCTAATACAGCATACGGCGAGAGTAAATTGGCGGCAGAAAAACTTTTGGCAACGACCCAACACAATGGTAAAACACTGCCTTACGTCATTCTAAGACCTACTGGAGTATATGGACCGAGGGAAAAAGACTACTTTTTAATGGCAAAATCAATCCAGCAGCATACTGACTTTGCAGTAGGTTTTCAGCGTCAAGACATTACGTTTGTGTATGTAAAAGACTTGATTCAAGCGGTTTTCTTGGCTTTGGAACGAGGAAAAACTGGGCGAGGATACTTTATAACCGATGGCAAAGTATATCAGAGTTCTACTTTTAGCAACTTAATTCGTGCAGAATTGGGCAACCCTTGGTGGGTCAGAATAAAAGCTCCCATTGCTTTGTTGCGTGTGATTACCTTCTTTGGCGACCTCTTTGGACGCATGACAGGTAAACTTTCGCCACTTAATAATGATAAATATCAGATATTAAAGCAGCGCAATTGGCGTTGCAACATTCAACCAATCATTGACGAATTAGGCTATAAACCTGAATATGACCTACAAAAAGGTGTTAAAGAAACAATGGATTGGTATAAAAAGAACAATTGGCTTTAACGAAGATGATAAAATTTTTAGTTGATTTATTTACACTTGAGAAGAAACCATTAAAGGGATTGATGGCAATAGAGTGGGCAATGGGCGTTTACATGGCTTTTACGTTCGTTTTAATCTTCTTCATGTACACAAAAATGAACCAGCCAGAAGCCATGATTTATGGTCGTTTGCGTGTCGTTGCTATGACTTTCGCCCTTTGGTTGGTCTATCGCATCGTGCCATGTCGCTTCACTCGCTTCGCAAGAGTAGCTGCACAGTTAGGATTATTGGCATGGTGGTATCCCGATACCTACGAGTTTAACCGCTTGTTGCCTAATCTTGACCACGTTTTTGCCACTTGGGAGCAAAACCTTTTCGGCTTCCAACCAGCCTTATTATTTGCAAAAGAGTTGCCCGATGCTGTGTTTAGCGAACTTTTTGATATGGGTTATGCGGCTTATTATCCCATGATTGCGCTAACGGTATTCTATTATTTTATCTGGCGTTACAAGGAATTTGAGCGTGTAGCCTTCATCATGTTGGCTTCGTTCTTTATTTATTATGTCGTGTTTATCTTTGTTCCTGTGGCTGGACCAACGTTCTATTACAAGGCAGTAGGATTGGAAAAAATCGCTGCTGGCGTGTTTCCTAATGTTCACGATTACTTTAATTTCCACCAAGATTGTTTGCCAAGTCCTGGCTATACAGACGGAATTTTCTATTATTTGGTGGAAGATGCCAAGGCAGCAGGGGAGCGTCCGACGGCAGCTTTCCCAAGTTCGCATGTTGGCATCAGTACAATTTGTATGTTTTTAATTTGGCATACGGGCAACAGAAAGCTATTGGCAGCCTTAGCACCCTTCTATTTCTTCCTTTGTTGTGCCACGGTTTACATACAAGCCCACTATCTTGTCGATGCCTTAGCAGGCGTTATATCGGCTGTTTTGGTGTATTTCCCACTCTATTATGGTACTCGAAATATGGTGAAAAAGGGACGATGATAGTCTATTACGCCTCCGATAATCGTTGAGAGCAGTATAAATGAAAAAAGGTAATTACGTTTTTAAAATTCATAATTACCTTTTTTCAGTATTTGTTATTTCTTTTTCTTTTCCTGTTTCTTAATTTTCTTATTTTTGAGATTCTCTTCTAACCCATTTCGTGGGTTGTATTCTAATCCCAACTGCTTGGCACGTTCGTAATTGCGCATCTTTATCTTTTGCTTCTCCTCTCCTTTTTGCTTAGTAATCTTGCTCGGTTTTTGCAAATAGAGCGGTGTTTCGCGCGGTTTCCATGTAACTCTTACGTCGCGTTTTGCCTTACATTCTATTTCCTTTGGATAGTAATAGACTGCTTCGGGTTGTCGTTGCTTGTTGTATAAGCCCGTATCCCAACGTCCATTATCGTTGTCATCGACTATCAAACGCAAGTAAACAGTGCTTGGTTTGACGTAATAGAACGTGGCTTCATTGTCCTTTGCTGCAACTTCCTTGATAGGTTTGTCGCTTTCGTTCATAAGTTGTAGCAAACAATTCTTGCCTTCCATGCCTTGTAAAGCCACAGTGAGCGTGCAAAATTCGTCTAATGAACTGACACGAATGCCTTGTTTGAACTTTTTAGATGCCTTGCCGTAAATGTCTACAAAGGTGCTGAATCAAGTTCAAGACTGTATTCTCGCCCTGGTGTCCACTCTCCAATGAGTTTGTAACATCGGGCTCGGCTTGGGGCAATACCGAATTGATATTTAGCACGATACCAAAGTGTGTCTACTTTCTCGTAAAGATGAATCTTAGTAGTGTCGCACAGAGCCACAGGCGAAGCGATTTGGAAAGTAGGATTCTCGTCTGGTGCTATTTGCGAGTTCACATTGTACCTGATAGGCAACTCTTCCTTTGGAAATTCGGTTTGATATGGGCGATTTTTCTCTTTGTTTTTGTCTTGTTGTTTCTTCCATTTTGCAACTTCTTCCTCGTGTTTTTTCAAGCGTTTGGCGTATGGATTTTTAGAAAGAACCTCCAATGTGTCAGCCTTTTTCACGAGTGTTCCTAACGAGTCAGTTACCCAATGGTTTACTTCCATGCGCAGTGTGTCTTGATTGACCAATGCAGTGTCTTTTAACCAATATGTAATGGTGTCTTGGTTGAGGCTCGGCTCGGTTATGAAAGCGTCTTTGGTATTGAAATTCAGCCCTGTAATTTGTGGTAATTCGGCATTTCCGTAGCTATAAAACAACGTGAAATTATCAGCTTCTTTGCGCTCTGCTTTTAAGAAAAATCTGCCTGTTTGTTGTTCCGTAAAGGCTGTTAGCACCACGTCATCGGGCAAAAAGTGTGTGTAAGGCACTTGTTTTATATCGGTAATGTGTAGTGAATCGCGCCAAATGGTGTCTTGTTTAATGTCGGGTTTCGATGAAGGCATGATGACTTCGGGTGTGAAAGCCAACTTTTCGCTTTGCTGATTGAAACGATAATTGCCGTCCATGTCTTGTAAAGCATAGATTCGGTAGTCGCCTTTTGCTACGCCTTTAATGGCAAAATGCCCACGACTGTCGGTGCGAGCGACACGCAGCATCGGTAAATGCTGGAATGCGGTATCGTTTTGGTTCTTATAAAGTCCAACCATAATCCCTTTAATTGGCTCTAAATTCTCGGCTTCAAGCACATAGCCAGCCACTTCGAACGAGTCAATTTGGTTGCCCGTAGAGAACGAATAAGTGTAATTTCCCATCGGGTTGCCCTCGTTATTGTCGGCAATGGCATCGGAAAAATCAACCGTATAGGTGGTGTTTTCCTTCAAAGTGTCTTGCAATTCCACTGTGATGCGCTTTCCGCTTACCTTTATAACAGGTGCTTCCAATTGTGGTGGCGACACAATGACCTTTTCAGTAGGATTTTCTAAGGTGATGAACTCATTGAAAAGCAACGTTATTTTCTTGCTGTTTACATTGCTTGACCTATCGGAAGGCGACGAAGCAAGTATGCGTGGGGGAGTTTCATCGTACCAACCGCCATCGGGTTGCCCCATTCTTGCACAAGAAATGAGGTTGAGCAAGAGAAAGAAAAGGATACAAAAGCTGTTCCATTTCTTTGCTATTTTTATTATTGTTTGTTGGTTCATAACTTATCCTTCTTTTTTATTTTTTCGATACCCATTGTTTTAAAATTCAAAACAATAGGTTTCAAAAATCAAAGCATTTTCTTTGTGTTCATTTCCAACATCTCTTCAATGTTTTTACGACTGTTTGAAAGGCGTGGAACCTTGTGTTGTCCGCCCAATTTTCCTTTCGATTTTAGCCAATCGTTGAACAATCCTTCACGAGCAGGGACGATTTCCAATTCTTGTAGGGTAATATCGTGGAAACGTTTCGCCTCGTAATCTGAATTTATCTCTTGTAGTTTGCGGTCTAAAATAGTAGTAAATTCCTTTAAGTCGGACGGTGCTTTCGTAAATTCTATGAGCCATTGGTGGCGACATTTAGCATTGGCGTCCATGAAAATAGGTGCTGCCGTGTAGTCGGAAATCATAGCTCCCGTAGCCTTACAAGCTGTTTCCAATCCCTGTTCGGCGTTGTCATGATGAGTTCTTCGCCAAACGCATTGATAAAGTATTTGGTTCGACCCGTAATGACGAATTTATACGGATTGATTGAGGTGAAACGCACTGTGTCGCCTATCTGATAACGCCACAAACCGCACGAAGTAGTAATGAGCATCGCATAGTTTCGTCCTATTTCAACCCCCTCTAACGGCACTATATTTGGGTTTTCGCTTTCAAATTCGTCCATTGGCAAGAACTCATAGAACACCCCATAATCGAGCATTAGCGACATACTTGCATCGGAAGGGTCGTCTTGAATGCCGAAAAAGCCCTCCGAAGCGTTGTAAGTTTCCATGTAATGCATATCCGATTTGGTGATAAGCTGCTCGTATTGCTCACGATAAGGCGTAAAAGCAATGCCCCCATGGAAGAAAACTTCTAAGTTTGGCCACACCTCTTGCAAGTGTTTTTTGCCCGATAACTCCATGACACGCACCAAAACAGAGAGCATCCATGAGGGTACTCCCGATAGGTTGGTAACATTTTGCGTAAGGGTTTCTTGTGCTATGCGGTCGCGTTTTATTTCGAAATCACTCAATAATGCCACCTGTTTCGATGGCACTCGCTTTAAATTAGCCAACGGATTGATGTTCTCAATGAGGATTGCACTCAAATCGCCAACTAACGAATTGGGCAAATTATAGTTGGGCGAATGGCTCCCACCCAGTATTAAACTCTTTCCACTGAACAACTTACTATTCGGATTATTGCTTAAATAATAAGCCACAACATCCTTACCACCTTGATAATGAACATGTTGTAAACCTTCAGAAGTGATAGGAATAAACTTACTTTTATCGTTTGTTGTTCCCGAAGACTTAGCATACCATTTTACCTGACCCGGCCATAAAACATTGCTTTCGCCATGTCGCATACGGTCAATATCGGCTTTCAACTCTTCGTAAGTGTTTACAGGAATATTCTGCGCAAAGTTTTTATACGACTTAATAGTGGAAAAAAGATGATTTCTGCCATACTCCGTGTTCGTTCCACGTTCTATTAAATACTTCAATACCTTGCGTTGAATAGCCACACCTTCATGGGTATATCGCTCTAATTCGTGGCGACGGGGTTGAAAATACAACTTGTTTACGATGCTTGTCAGACTCATTTTTTTTCAATATATTTCAAACTACAAAAGTACTGTAAATATAATGAATACAAATATATTTCACTAATTTTAATAGCTTATGTAGATATTCTTTCCATTTCGTAGGTGTAAGAATGTGCAAGTAATAATAGTAAATGATTAAACAGGGTTATTTTTTTATATTCGCTTTTAAACGAATATATAATATTCCATTTATAATCAATGAATTAGAATGTTTTTATTAATGATAATTACACTTTTATGAGGGAAAACTTTATGTTGTTTTACACTTTTAATGAGGAAATGGAGTAAGAAATACTACAATTTTCAGTATAGTATTTTATGGAATTTAGAACAATCGTTATTTTATCGAAAAATAAAAGAGCCTGTTTTGGCGTTCAAAACAGGCTCTTTTGAGCTTCAAAACCTATTGTTTTGAAATGCGAAACAATAGGTTTTTGAAACGAGTATGTAATATATTGATTTTCAAGAAGATAGAAATTGGTCAAAATTTCTGTAGAAAAAGCCTCCCTCAACGCCTCCGATAGGAGGGGAGTGCTACCTTACTTGTTCGAGAGTATGGTAATTTGCTATATTTTCTTTTGTATCGTAAATAATGATACCTTGTAGGGGCGTGATTTATCACGTTCCTAACACCCTAAAATAAGCTGACTCTTTGTTGAGAGGAACGTGATAAATCACGCCCCTACAAGGGATTATTATTTGCTAAATGCGAGAAAATAGGGGAGAAAAGCACTTGCCACGGGCCAGCAAATGTGCGCTCCCCTCCCAACGGAGGGGGTGGGGGAGGCTATTGTATAGGTGTATCGGCTTTCTTTTTTAGTGTGCTTCCAACCAATTTTTGCCCCAGCCAGCATCGGCAGTGAGGGGAACTCGGAGTTGGTAGGCGTTCTGCATTTCTTCTAAAACAATGCGTTCTACAAGCTCTTTTTCTTCTGGATAAACCGAAAAATTGAGTTCGTCGTGTACTTGGAGTATCATTTTAGAGCGTATTTGCTCACGTTCGAAACGTTGATGAATGTTTACCATTGCCACTTTTATAATATCTGCCTCCGAACCTTGTATTGGTGCGTTGATAGCATTGCGCTCTGCAAATCCACGAACAGTTGCATTTCTGCTGTTGATGTCATTCAAGTAGCGGCGGCGATGGAATATGGTTTCGGCATAACCCTTACGTCTTGCCTCTTCTTTGGCTTGCTCCATATAGGCTTGAACCTTTGGAAAAGTCTTGAAATAGTCGGCGATTAGTTCTTTGGCTTCGCCGTTTGGAATGTCCATGCGTTGGGCTAATCCGTAGGTAGTGATACCATAAATAATACCGAAATTGGCTTGTTTAGCTTCTTTCGTTGTGCATCGGTAACATTTTCCATATCCTCGTGCCATATTTTGGCAGCCGTAGCACGGTGAATATCATGCCCCTTACGAAAGGCTTCCATCATGTTTTCATCTTCAGAAAGATGAGCCATAATGCGCAATTCTATCTGACTGTAATCGGCAGAGAAGAACAAACAATCGGGTTCTGGTATGAAACACTTGCGTATTTCTTTACCGTCATCAGTGCGAACAGGTATGTTTTGCAAGTTAGGGTCGCTTGAAGAGAGTCGTCCAGTAGCCGTAAGTGCCTGATTAAACGATGTGTGTATGTGTCCCGTTTGTGGTTTAACGAGCTTTGGTAGCGCATCAATATAGGTGCTAAGGAGCTTTTTGATGCCACGATATTCTAAGATTTTTTCAACAATAGGGTGCTTACTTTGTAGGCTTATCAACACTTCTTCGCTTGTAACGAATTGCCCTGTTTTGGTTTTTTTAGGCTTCTCCATGATTTGGAGCTTACCAAAAAGTATTTCACCTACCTGCTTTGGACTTGAAATATTAAAGGTTTCGCCTGCCAATTCGTATATTTCTGCCTCGTATTTATTCATGCGTTCAGTGAAAATGCGTGATGTCTCTTCCAATGCTTCCGTATCTAAACGAATGCCGTGGAGTTCCATATCAGCTAAAACACGCACGAGTGGCATCTCAATATTCCAGAATAAATCTTCAGCATTTACCTCCTTTAGTTTTGGCTCTAATACGTTTTTGAGTCGCAAAGTAATATCAGCATCTTCGCAAGCATAGTCGGAAACTTCGGCTGGAGCAAGGTCGCGCATATTCTTTTGCTTCTTTCCTTTTGGACCAATGATGTCCTCTATATGCACGGTTTGATAGTTTAGCAAGGTCTCAGCCATGTAGTCCATATTGTGATGGAGTTCGGGTTGAATGAGGTAATGGGCTATCATAGTGTCGAAAAGTTTTCCTTTCAAAGTAACACCATACTTCTTTAACACTTCGTAATCGTACTTAATGTTTTGTCCAACCTTGAGAATTTCCTCACTTTCGTATAGTGGTTTAAAGATATTTACTATCCTTAACGCTTCTTCACAATTAGGAGAAATGGCGACATAGAATGCCTCTTTTTCTTCGACAGAAAAGCTTAAACCTACCAATTCTGCATCAATTGCATCGACAGAAGTTGTTTCTGTGTCTAAACTGAGAACCTTCTTTGTAAAGAAATATTCACAAATTTTCTTTGCTTCTTCCTCATTTTCAATGAGTTTGTATTTGTGTGGTACATCTGAAAGGCTTAAATTTGGCGATTTTTCGGGCGCAACTGCATGCTTGGTCGGTATTTCTTCAAATAAATTGAGTTGTAAATTTTCTGTTTTTGGGTTTTCTTTCCCTTTTTTAAGGAACTTGTTAAGAAGTGTTTTAAACTCTAATTCTTGGAAAATTTCAGTGAGTTTCTCTTCATCAATGGCTTCAACTTTGAGTTCGTCCCATTTCATATCGAAAGGCACATCGGTGCGTATGGTGGCGAGAAACTTTGACATTTTTATATCATCGACTGCCCCTTCCACTTTCTCACGCATCTTGCCTTTGAGTTCATCGGTATGGTTTAGCAAGTTTTCGACAGAGCCAAATTGGTTGATAAACTTAGCTGCTGTCTTTTCGCCTACCCCTGGACAACCGGGAAAGTTGTCGGCAGAATCGCCCATGAGTGCTAAAAGGTCAATTACTTGAGCGGCTTCAGGCACACCATACTTATCTTGAATTTCGTTAGGTCCTATGATTTCGTAACCTCCGCCATGGCGTGGACGATACATAAAGATGTTGTTGCGAATGAGTTGCCCGTAATCTTTGTCGGGCGTGAGCATATAGGTTTCGATGCCATCGTTGCCCGCTTTCAAAGCCACTGTACCGATAATGTCGTCAGCCTCGAATCCATCAGTCTGCAAAATAGGTATGCGCATGGCTTCGAGTATCTGCTTTATATAAGGTACAGCGAGTTTAATGTCCTCTGGAGTTTCTTCACGTTGCGCTTTATAGTCGGGAAATGCTTCGTGTCGGAAGGTTAATCCGTGGTCGAAAGCCACCGCAATGTGGGTGGGTTGCTCCTTCGTAATTACTTCGTTGAGTGTGTTACAAAAGCCCAAAATAGCTGAAGTATTTTGTCCTTTTGAGTTGATTCGTGGACTCCTTATGAAGGCATAATACGACCTATAAATGAGTGCGTACGCATCGATGAGAAACAATTTATCCATTGTAAAATATCTTTTTAGGGTAAAATTACAAAAAAAAAGCCATATATGTAGATAATATTCAGTATTTTTGTAACAAAATAAATGTAGCATGGATTATCTATCTATTATAAAATCTCCAATTTCTAAGGAATTAGACGATTTCATCTCTTTGTTTAACAAGGCGTTAACGCATGATGATGGGTTGTTGGCTAAGGCTTTAGAGCATATTAGAAACCGTGGTGGAAAGCGTATGCGCCCTCTCTTAATGTTGCTTATGGCAAAGAATTTCGGTGAGGTAACGTTTGTGGCACAACATGCTGCCATAGGTTTAGAATTGTTGCATACGGCAAGTTTGGTGCATGATGATGTGGTAGACGAGAGCGTTCAGCGTCGTGGGCAGGCTTCAATGAATGCTACTTATAATAATAAAGTGGCAGTATTGGTAGGCGATTACATACTTTCAACTGCCTTGTTGAACGTGGCATACACGCAGTCGGACGATATTGTGCGCGACCTTGCCGAGTTAGGGCGTACGCTTTCAAATGGTGAAATATTGCAATTGACCAATATTTCGAACCAAGAAATATCGGAAGAAGTTTATTATCAGGTGATTAACCAGAAGACTGCAGCCTTGTTTGAGGCGTGTGCTGTCATCGGTGCAAAGGCTGGACGTGCTTCGGAAGAGGCGATAGAGGCAGCACGATTGTTTGGTCAGCGCATTGGAATTATCTTCCAAATTCGCGATGACATCTTCGATTATTACGATTCTACCGAGATTGGTAAGCCTACTGGCAATGATATGGCAGAAGGAAAGCTGACTTTACCCGTTATTTATGCGTTGAAATCGACGAATAATACCGCCATGATGGATTTAGCAATGAAGGTGAAAGAAGGCAACGTGAGTGCCGAAGAAATCGCTCAGTTAGTAGCTTTTACAAAGCAGAGTGGTGGTATTGATTATGCCGAACAAAAGATGATGGAGTTTCATAGCGATGCAATGAAGTTTATAACGACTTATGTGAAGGACGTGGAAATTGCTAAATCGCTACAAGCTTATTTGGATTTTGTGATTCAAAGGAAGAATTAATCGACAGAAAGAAGATACATTTAGGCGTGCATATTGTTAGGAAATATAGAACAATATGTACGCTTATTTTTTTGTACTAATACTATTCAAAATTAAAAGAGCCTATTTTGCTGTTCAAAATAGGCTCTTTTGAACTTCAAAACCTATTGTTTTGAAATGGCAATTGCCCTATACTGAATTTAGTTGATAATTCCTGCTACACGAATTTAGAACAATTTTTGCTCTGAAGAATGGAGTTAGGCGGACGAATTAGACTGGTCTGACCTGTCCGACAAGGTTAATATTACACAAGAGTGGGGAGAGAGCTTCGTGAATCCCTGCCTTTTAAAAGCCTTATTAGCCCCATCTATCTCGTTTAAAACCACAAAAAGCCCGACTCAAAATAATAGAATCGGGCTTTTGTAAAATGATTTTGTTGTTAAAATCTTAGCTTAGAAGAACTTAATTTCCTTGCCTTCGATTTCGCTCAATAAGAGGTTGGTCAAGCGACTTGTACCTAAACGGAACCAGTAGTTATCCAACCATTTTTCGCCAAGGATTTCCTTGTAAATGGTATAGAAGATAACAGCGTCCATAACGGTATTGATGCCGCCAGCAGGCTTTAATCCTACTTGAATGCCTGTCTTGTCGTAGAACTCTTTAATGGCAGTACACATGATGTAAACGGCTTCTGGAGTTGCGCTAACCTTTTCCTTACCAGTACTTGTTTTAACGTATTCAGCACCTGCAAACATAGAAAGGAGGCTGCTTCCTTAATGCTGCGAGCATTAGGAAGGTCGCCTGTTTCGAGGATAACCTTCATAGGAATTTCGCCACAAGTTTGTTTCAACTCGCTGACAGTATCGTAAACATCTTCGTAATCGCCTGAAAGGAATTTACCAACAGGGAGAACGATGTCAATTTGAGTAGCACCATCTTGGATAGCAAGCTTTGTTTCGATAGTCTTTACTTCAAGGAATGTTTGTGAAGAAGGGAAGTTACCTGTTACGTTTGTGATGTCTACACCGTCCACTTCAAGGCTTTCAGCGATGAGTTTTGTGAAACATGGGTAGGCACAAACAGCTGCTACGTGAGGGAGGGTAGGGTATTCCTGAGCAAACTTGTTTACCTTTTCCACCATTGCAAGTACATCTTCTTCAGTATCAACGGTGCGAAGTGTGGTAAGTTCCACGCTACCTAAGAGGAATTTTTTTACTTCTAAGGTGTCGTTTTCAGGCACTTTCTCTGCTATAATCTTCTTTACCGCTTCCTTAACTTGCTCGTCTGTAATGTTTAAATCGTACTCTTTGAGCATATTGTTATACTTGCTTGTGCTTTGAATTTTACCTTCGTTCTTTTCCATAATCTATTTTTATTTAATAATAATTTGTTTTTATCGTTTTAAATCGTTCTATCTTATCTTATTTTAGTTTCTCGTTTTGCTTGTGTCGGTCTTTGTCTCGGCTTGTCTTTTTAGCAAAACTTTTGCGTAATTCATCAGTTAAATCGACACCTGTTTGATTGGCTAAGCACATTAAAACCCACAGAATATCAGCCATTTCCTCGCCTATGTTAGGCTTTTCGCCTTGCTTAAAACTTTGGTCGCCATAGGTTCGAGCCATCACACGAGCTAACTCGCCCACTTCTTCGGTAAGACATGCCATGTTGGTAAGTTCGCTAAAATAGCGTACCCCATAGGTCTTTATCCACTCATCGACCATCTTTTGGGCTTCTTTTATTGTTATTTCTTGTGTCATAAGGCTATTCCTTGTTCTTTGTATCCATGCAGATGGTAACAGGACCGTCGTTTAAAAGCTCTACTTTCATGTCTGCTCCAAACTCGCCTTCTCCCACTTTCTTGCCCATGGCAGCGCTTAATTCCTTGCAGAAATACTGGTAAAGCGGAACTGAAATTTCGTGTTTGGCAGCGTGAATATAGCTTGGTCGATTGCCTTTTTTGTAGCTTGCCATCAGCGTAAACTGCGAAACTACAAGGCTTCACCGTTAATATCCATCACGCTTTTGTTCATTACGCCGGCTTCATCGTCAAAAATTCGTAGACCAACAATCTTCTTTATCAACCAATTAGCATCGTCTTCTGTATCGTTTTCGCCAACTCCTAAGAGAATTAAAAGACCTTGCTGAATGGCTGACTTAACGTTGTTGTCTATGCTAACAGATGCGTGCTTAACGCGTTGTATTACAATTCTCATACCGCAAATTTAATTAAATTATTTGGAATTAGGGTCAGTAGGGTGGAAATAATTAAATAGTAATGATGCGCGAGAGCCTCCAATGATGTTTGTAAGTTGTTGTAAATCAGCTTCTTTGATGCGTTTTACAGTCTTAAAGTGCGTTAAAAGTTGCTCTTTAGTCTTCGTTCCAATTCCTTTTATGGCATCTAATTCGCTGTGTAACTGGCTTTTAGAACGTTTATCTCTATGAAATGATATGGCAAAACGGTGGACTTCATCTTGAATTTGAGTAAGTATTTTAAACAACTCAGAGTTGGTCGGAACACCAATTGTTTGAGGAGGAAAACCGTAAAGTAACTCATTTGTGCGGTGTCGATTGTCCTTTGCTAAACCAGCAATAGGGATTGTAATGTGCAACTCATCTTCTACGACCGCACGAACAACCTCCATTTGCCCTTTACCTCCGTCTGTAATAATTAAATCGGGTAGGGAAGTGCCTTCTTCAATCATGCGTTTGTATCGTCGTCTGACTACTTCTTGCATCGAAGCATAGTCGTCTGGACCTTCAACAGTCTTTATATTATACTTGCGATAATCCTTTTTTGAAGGTTTCATACCTTTATATACGATACAGCCAGCGACGGCATCTGTACCCGATATATTGGAGTTGTCGAAGCATTCGATATGATATGGCAGTTTTGGAAGCTTTAATCTGTCTTGCAATTCCTTCATCAATCGGGTTTGTTTCTGCTCAGGATTGAGCTTTTCGGCTTGCTTTAAGCGGTCAAATTTATGCTGTTTAGCATTCATTTCCGACAATTCTAATAGATGTTTTTTATCGCCTCGCTGCGGAATAAAGAAGGTTGCGTCCTTTATTTTAAAGTCCATCTCGAACGGAACAATTATCTCTTTTGCTGTACTTTTGAAGCGTTCACGAATCTCAAGGATAGCCTCATTGAGCAATTCTGCATCACTTTCCTCTAATTTTCGCTTGTATTCAAAGGTAAAACTTTGGTTGATTGCACCATTTGTTACATGGATATAGTTGATAAAAGCATTCTTATGATTGTCGTCATTAATGATAGAGAATACATCAACGTCGGCTATTGTGTAGCTAACAATCTCGCTTTTTGCTGCAAAATTAGCCAATGCCAAGTAGCGTTGCTTATACTTTTCAGCCTCTTCAAAGCGCAATTCTGCAGCACATTCCTCCATTTTTGCCTTCATTTTTCGCTCCATTTCGCGCGTATTACCCTTTAAAATTTGCTTTGATTCCTCAATATTTTGGCGATAATCCTCGTAAGATTGCTTTCCAATACACGGTGCTCCGCAATTTCCAATATGGTATTCCAAGCATGGTTTATACTTCCCTTGCTTTATTCCCTCCTCTGTAATAGGGTATCGACAAGTGCGTGGCTTATACACTTTCTTTAGTATTTCGAGTATGGCATACATACTACTGATGTGCGAATAAGGACCAAAAAAAAGTTCCATAGCGTTTGTTTATATTGCGAGTGTTAAAGATTCGTGGGAAATACTCGTTTGTTACACAAATGGAAGGATAGGTTTTGCCGTCTTTTAGCAGCACATTGTAGCGTGGTTGGTATTGTTTTATGAGCTGATTCTCTATCAATAACGCATCCTCCTCGCTATTTACGACCGTGTATGTGATGTCATGAATCTTTGAAACCAATACTTTTGTTTTAAAACGATCAGTCTCTTTGTGGAAATAGGACGCTACTCTGTTTTTTAAATTCTTAGCTTTGCCAACATAAATGATAGTATGCTCCTTGTCGTAATATTGATATGTGCCTGGCTTTTCAGGCAAGTTCAATACTATATTTTTAAGATATGCTAATCTTTTTTCGTTTTCTTCTTTTGTCATACTGCTAAAGCCTTTGTACAAAGGAGTTTGTTATATATTTTGTTTCACGTGGAACGGAATGCGACTTTGTTCCATTTTATGTTGCAAGCTATTTACTTTTGAGTAGTGTCTCTTGTGCTGTTGCGCATAAAACCGAAAGACTTTTTTGATGTGTCTTTCGGCTTTATATAGTTCAGGCTACCCTTTGGTAGAATGATAATCTAATTCTTTTGCTCTAATTCGGCTAGAATTTTAACAAAGAACTAATTTCTATATCCTCATCGAATGTGCTTCTGCATTCTGGAAATTCCTTTTCAAGTTCGATAATAAAATTGCAATAAACTTTTTTCGGATTGAATTTTTTCACCAAACTGCATGCTGCGCGCATTGTTCCTCCCGTTGCGAGGAGGTCATCGTGTAGGAGAATGACATCGTTTTCGTTAATTGCGTCTTTGTGAATCTCGATAGTGTCAATGCCATATTCCTTCGCGTAGCTTTCTTGAACGGTTTCGCAAGGTAGTTTTCCTGGCTTCCTGCACAATACTATGCCTGCTCCTAAACGCAATGCCAATGCTGATGACATTACGAAACCACGGCTTTCGATTCCTACAATCTTTGTTATTCCCCTATCTTTGTACAATTCGTACATCTCATCTGTTATCTCTTGCAATGCTTCTGATGATTTAAATAAGGTAGTAACATCGCGAAAATTGACACCTTTGACTGGCCAATCAGGAATACATCTTAGGTTGTCAAGTAGTATTTTACTATTCATATTCAATTAGTTATGTATGTATTATCTTGTAAAATGTTTCATGTGAAACGTTGTTTTGTTCTCTTTTAAAATTGAGTATTTATCGTCCCATAAGGACTAATAAAACGTTTATGTCGCTTGGACTTACTCCTGGTATTCTACTTGCTTGCGCTAATGTTTCTGGTTGAATGCGTTCAAGCTTTTGGCGGCACTCAGTTGAAAGGTCGTGAATGGTAGAATAATCAAAGTGTCCTTTTATTTTTATGTCTTCTAAGCGGTGCATTTTGTCGGCAAAAATGCGTTCTCTTTCGATGTAACCTTTATATTTTATTTTTATTTCAGCTGCTTCTGTAATCTCTTCTTTTCTGTTTGGCGCAGCATTTATGATTTCTTTTAATTCTGAAATGTGTTCTGATAGAGCGTGAATATTAACACCTGGGCGTGCAATAAGGTCGGAAATCTTCACAGAACCACGTATAGGTGAACTACCAATAGATTCTAAATAACCATTGATTTCATGCGGTTTCACTGCATTTTTATTACAATAATCAATCGTTCTTTCTATGTGATTCTTCTTTATAATCCACCAATCGTAGCGTTCTTTTGTGGCAATACCGATTTCATAAGCCCTTTCTGTTAGTCGTGCATCGGCATCGTCTTGTCTTAAAAGTATGCGGTATTCTGCACGTGAAGTGAACATTCTGTAAGGTTCGTCTACACCTTTTGTTGTTAAATCATCGATGAGTACGCCTATATAACTTTCGTCTCGCTTCATGATGAACGGCTGGTTTCCGCTGCAAAGCATGGCTGCATTTATACCTGCAACCATACCTTGTCCGCCTGCCTCTTCATATCCTGTTGTACCATTTACCTGTCCTGCAAGGAATAAATGTGCAATAATCTTCGATTCCAACGATGGTTTTAATTGTGTTGGATCGAAGTAATCGTACTCAATAGCATACCCTGGTCGATACATTTTTGCATCTCTTAGTGCTGGAATTTTCCTGAGTGCTGCAAGTTGAATTTCCCACGGCATAGACGAAGAAAAGCCGTTTAGATACATTTCATTCGTATCTACTCCTTCGGGTTCGAGGAATAATGGGTGTGTATTCTTATCGGGAAATGTTACCAATTTAGTTTCTATTGAGGGACAATAGCGTGGTCCTGTACTCTGAATTTGTCCGTTGAAAAGGGGAGAATCAGCCACTCCACGACGTAAAATTTCGTGTGCTTCTTCGTTTGTGTTACACGTCCAGCAAGGCAATTGTGGTAGCTTTCGGTAGTTACCTATAAATGAAAATTGGTGATAATCCGATTCTCCTGGTTGTGCTTCCATATCCTCGAAATGGACAGAACGTTTGTCAATGCGTACAGGAGTACCCGTTTTCATTCTCTCTTTTCGTATGCCCCAGCGTGCAATGCTCTCTGCAAAATTGTGCACAGCAGGTTCTGCGCATCTTCCACCTTCCACTTGTTTACGTCCAATGTGCATCAATCCGTTCAAGAAAGTACCCGCTGTAACAACAATAGCTTGTGCATATAGGTCAATGCCCCATATTGTTTTTACGCCAATGGCTTTTCCGTTTTTGACGATAAGTTCATCAGCTTGGTCTTGAAATATGTCTAAATTGTCAGTGTGGTCGAGCGTTCTTTTCCATTCTGAGATGAACTTTTCTCTATCGCATTGCGCTCTTGGACTCCATACGGCGGGGCCTTTTGAGCGGTTAAGCATGCGAAACTGAATAGCAGTAGCATCGGTAACAATTCCCATTTGTCCGCCCAGTGCATCAATTTCTCTGACTATCTGTCCTTTTGCGATGCCTCCGACGGCAGGATTGCAACTCATTTGTGCAATCTTGTTCATGTCCATTGTTACCAAACAAACTTTTGCGCCAATGTTGGCTGCTGCTGTTGCTGCTTCGCAACCTGCATGTCCGCCTCCAATCACCAACACATCATATTTGAAAGTTATGCTCATTCGTTCTTTATTTTTCCGCAAAAGTAAGAAATTAAATTGGAATATGCGTGATATTTGAAGTATTATGCTTTTCTATTTGTAAAACATTAAAAAAAATATTACATTATCTTTATGTTTCTTTCCAATTTTCTGTGCTTATGAACAATATGTGGAAAAATAGAACAAAATGACTTTTAATTTACAATATGTAGGCTATTGAAATTCAATAGTGCCTATTTTGAGCTTCAAAACCTATTGTTTTGAGTTGCAAAATAGGCTGTTTGCAATTGTGAAATTAGTGCTTTTTGTGTCTAAATAAATTGATACGGATGTAACTATCAGTGTTTTAGTTATTTACAGATGTGTTGTTTCACATTCTATCTAAATGTATTAAAGGGAGGAGAAGAATAGAACAATTTTTCGAAACCAAGTTTTACGCTTTTTGATGCACTAAGTTTTCAACTCGGTAGAGGTGCTACTTGTTGTAGCAATAATTTATTTTTGCTTTACATTTGTCTGTTTTCGAGGCAGGTAATGAGGGTAGTCATTTTTTGTTTTGTGTTTTGATGTTACATTTCGTTAGTTTCTGCTTGTTTAGACGTTGTCAATATAAGGTTTTGGCGCATGTTTTATCCTTGTTTTTTTGTTAAAAAAGTTTGGTTACTCATACATTTTTCGTATTTTTGCAACGTTTATTCAACACCTAATAATAATGTACAGACGTTGCCTAAATTCAGTTTCGTTCTGTTTTTGGCATTATCTAACGTGTGCGTTCACGAAAAAGACAAATAATTCTAACAGTTTAAATATTTTAAAAACAAAACATTTATGTGGTTAATCAATTCTTCTATTGGTAGAAAAGTTGTGATGTCGGTAACCGGTATTGCGCTTATTCTATTTCTGACATTCCACATGTCAATGAATATTGTAGCTTTGTTTTCAGGCGAAGCATACAATATGATTTGTGAATTCTTAGGTGCCAATTGGTATGCAGTGGTTGCAACAGTGGGTTTGGGTGCTTTAACCGTAGCTCATATTGTTTACGCTTTCATTCTTACGGCACAGAATCGTCGCGCACGTGGTAATGAACGTTATGCTGTAAACGGTTCAAGTCCTAAAGTTGAGTGGGCTTCTAAGAACATGTTGGTGTTGGGTATCATTATCCTTTTGGGTATGTTGCTTCACTTGTTCAACTTTTGGTATAACATGATGTTTGCTGAAATTGTTGGCATGAGTACACAATTCTCACCTGCTGATGGTTTTTCTTACATCAAGGAAACATTTGCCAACCCTGTATTTGTAGCACTTTACATTGTATGGCTTTGTGCTATTTGGTTCCACCTTTCACACGGTTTCTGGTCAGCTATGCAGACTATTGGTATCAATGGTAAGGTATGGTTCAATCGTTGGAAGATGATTGGTTTGGTTTATACCACTCTTCTCATGTTAGGTTTCCTCGTTGTTGTACTCGCATTTGCATTTGGTTGTGCTCCAAGTCTTTGCTGTGCAGCTTAATTCATAATATTTAGAAAGATACAAGATTATGGCTAAAATATTAGATTCAAAAATCCCAGAAGGACCAATAGCTGAGAAATGGACCAATTATAAGGCTCACCAGCGTTTGGTTAACCCTAAAAATAAATTGAAGCTCGATGTTATTGTCGTTGGTACTGGTTTGGCTGGTGCCAGTGCAGCTGCCTCACTTGGCGAAATGGGCTTCACTGTTTACAACTTCTGTATTCAGGATTCACCACGTCGTGCGCACTCTATTGCCGCACAAGGTGGTATCAATGCAGCTAAAAATTATCAAAACGATGGCGACTCAGTTTATCGTTTGTTCTACGATACAGTAAAGGGTGGCGACTATCGCGCACGTGAAGCAAACGTTTATCGTTTGGCTGAAGTATCAAATAGCATTATTGACCAATGCGTTGCACAAGGTGTTCCTTTCGCACGCGAATATGGTGGTATGTTGGCAAACCGCTCTTTCGGTGGTGCGCAAGTATCACGTACTTTCTATGCAAAGGGGCAAACTGGTCAGCAACTCCTCCTTGGTGCTTACTCAGCATTGAGCAAGCAAGTTCATGACGGACGTGTAAAACTTTACACACGTTACGAAATGGAAGACGTTGTTATCATTGACGACCACGCACGTGGTATCATTGCTAAGAACCTTGTAACAGGTAAACTTGAACGTTTCTCTGCTAATGCAGTTGTCATTGCAACTGGTGGTTACGGTAACGCATACTTCCTTTCTACCAATGCTATGGGCTGTAACTGTACCGCAGCTGTTCAGTGCTACCGTAAGGGAGCCTACTTTGCAAACCCAGCATACGTTCAAATTCACCCAACTTGTATTCCTGTACACGGCGACAAGCAGTCTAAGCTCACATTGATGTCAGAATCATTGCGTAACGACGGTCGTATTTGGGTTCCAAAGAACATAGAAGATGCTAAGGCATTGCAAGCTGGAACAAAGAAAGGTTCAGATATTCCAGAAGAAGAACGCGACTACTACTTGGAACGCCGCTACCCAGCATTCGGTAACTTGGTACCTCGTGACGTAGCTTCACGTGCTGCTAAGGAGCGTTGCGACCATGGTTTCGGTGTAAACAACACAGGTTTGGCTGTATTCCTTGACTTCTCTGAAAGTATCAACCGCCTCGGTATTGACGTTATTCGTCAGCGTTATGGTAACCTCTTCGATATGTACGAAGAAATTACAGACGTAAATCCAGGTCAGTTGGCAAAAGAAATCAATGGCGTAAAATACTATAACCCAATGATGATTTACCCAGCTATCCACTACACAATGGGTGGTATTTGGGTTGATTACGAATTGCAAACAACTATCAAGGGACTCTTCGCAATCGGCGAATGTAACTTCTCTGACCACGGTGCTAACCGTCTTGGTGCTTCTGCATTGATGCAAGGTTTGGCTGATGGTTATTTCGTACTCCCTTATACCATTCAAAATTATCTCGCTGACCAAAGTCTTTGGGGCAAGATTTCTACCGACCACCCTGAATTTGTTAAGGCAGAAAAGGGCGTACAAGACGAAATCGACCGCTTGATGAATATTCAAGGAAAGCGCAGTGTAGACTCTATTCACAAGGAATTTGGTCGCATTATGTGGGAATATGTTGGTATGGGTCGTACAGAAGAAGGATTAAAGACTGGTTTGGAAAAGATGAAAGCACTACGCAAAGAGTTCGAAACCAACCTCTTTATCCCTGGAAGCAAAGAAGGACTCAAC
This sequence comes from Prevotella disiens JCM 6334 = ATCC 29426, assembly GCF_000613345.1. Lineage (GTDB taxonomy): Bacteria > Bacteroidota > Bacteroidia > Bacteroidales > Bacteroidaceae > Prevotella > Prevotella disiens. The sequence goes on from NZ_BAIS01000017.1 coordinate 27,257, forward strand.
GTAGAATTGGATAAGGCTATCCACCTTCGCGACTTCATCATGATGGGACAACTTGTAGCACACGATGCACTTTCACGTAACGAAAGTTGTGGTGGACACTTCCGTGAAGAATATCAAACAGAGGAAGGCGAAGCAAAGCGTGATGACGAAAATTACTTCTATGTAGGTTGTTGGGAATATAAAGGCGACGATACCGTTGCTCCTGAACTCATCAAAGAACCACTTGAATACGAAGCAATTAAGGTTCAAACACGTAACTACAAGAACTAATTTTAGGTCAAAGTTGCTTAGGCAATACATTAAAAAGAAATCAACGTAATGGAAAAAATAATAAGTTTCACGCTTAAAGTATGGCGTCAGAACGGACCAACAGCACAAGGTCATTTTGATACATTCGAAATGAAGGATATTCCTGGTGATACTTCATTCCTCGAAATGCTGGATATCCTTAACGAACAGCTTATAGAAGATGGACAAGAACCTTTTGTCTTCGACCACGATTGCCGTGAAGGTATCTGCGGTATGTGTTCTCTTTATATCAATGGTCACCCACACGGACCAGCAACAGGGGCTACAACATGTCAACTTTACATACGTCGTTTCAACGATGGCGATGTAATTACAGTTGAGCCATGGCGTTCTGCTGCTTTCCCTGTTATTAAGGACTGCATGGTAGACCGTGGTGCTTTCGATAAAATCATTCAAGCTGGTGGCTATACAAGCATTCGTACAGGTCAGCCACAAGATGCTAACGCTATCCTTATCTCTAAGGAAGATGCTGACGAAGCTATGGACTGCGCAACATGTATCGGTTGTGGTGCTTGTGTTGCAGCATGTAAGAACGGTTCAGCAATGCTCTTCCTTTCTTCTAAGGTTAGCCAATTAGCACTTCTTCCACAAGGCAAACTTGAGGCAGCTAAGCGCGCTAAGGCTATGATTATGAAGATGGAAGAACTCGGATTTGGTAACTGTACAAACACAAGAGCGTGTGAAGCAGAATGCCCAAAGAACGAATCTATTGCTAATATCGCTCGTTTGAACCGCGAATTTATCAAAGCAAAACTCGCTGATTAAGCAAAATTAAACTCTAAAATAAATCCCACAACCTTTACGGGTTGTGGGATTTTTCATTTAAAGTGTTGTGATAATCTTATTTTATCACCTTCATTTTTCTGTTTTTTAGGAAAAATGAAGGGGCAAATCGTAAATAACAATTCGTTTTTATTATGACATGGATTTGTCTTGAATGCTCTTACTGTAACAAACAAATTCGCCTTCATCGCTGAAGAAAGGTTGTGCGTAAACACCAACTACTGCCAAATCAGGAAAACAAGTCTTTATTTGTTCTAATGCCTCTTTGTCTTCTTCGATGCGCTGCATAGGTACAATGACTACTTTCGAGGTTTGAATGTAGTTGATATAAGCCCAGCTCATATCTTTAGGGTTGCGTTTTCCATTGCAAGACGAATAACTAAGTTCTACAACTTCGTAGCCGTCAGCCTCAAATTCAGCCTTTAAAGTAGCCGCAATTTCTGTATCGTATTCAGCACAATTGGTCATTAATACACGATTATTGCCGATATAGCGCACAATACTTTCGATATGGTCAGCCATGATGCCCTCGTTAGCAAGCCAAGTAGGTTTGTAGGCTTTGCAACATTGCAGGTCTGTTTCTTCAGCAATTTCGTGTCTTACACCATAAATATCTAATACCATGCACAATTTGCTGTAAATTGGCAATACACTATTATCGTTCAGCACCTCATTGGCAAAGTAGACTTTGTCAGCATTGATATGTTCAGTCTTAATTTTTTCAGCTGCTTGTTTTATAGTTTCTAAGTGTTTCATAGATGTTCGAGTTATAAATTTTACTTTATGTAAATAGTAATAGAGATGTTGCAAAGTTACAAATATTCCAATAACTGCCTAATTTTTTTTGCAATTATTTCATAAAAAATCGCAAAAAAATGTTCATTTAACGCTGTGTGCCTTAACCATTGCTCAATCGTTTGCTCATAATTCCCAAAACAGGTCATTGTAAACAGATGATAGGGAATAGCCGAAATAGGTGTGGAAAAACTAATCAAGGCTTTTTGCCCAGCAATATTTTTCACGCATTAGTTTTGGTATTTTTCCACGAAAAGGTTACCTTTGCAAACAGAAAATTATACTTCTACGAATGAAAAATATATTTAAAACAATAATTACAGGCTGTTTCCTCACAGGAATGGCTATGTTGGCGAGTTGTACAGGCGAACAATTTCATGTTCAAGGCACTATTTCGAATGCAAAAGATTCGGTGCTTTATTTTGAACATAATAGTTTGACAGGCTTCAAAACGGTTGATTCTGTGAAACTTGACACACAAGGTAGCTTTAAATTTGCTGGTGCGAAGGTGGAATCACCAGAGTTTTATCGTTTGCGCATAGCGGGTCAGATTATCAATATCGCCATTGATTCAACCGAAACTGTTGATGTTAAAGCCACTTTCCCACAGATGGCGACCAATTATTCAGTGAAAGGTTCGTATGAAAACGAGAAGATTAAGGAATTAGCATTGAAGCAAATGGATTTGCAAAGTCAATGTCAAGCAGTGGTAATGCAACACCCAGAGGTTGCCGATTCGCTCATTTCTCAAATGATTCAAGGCTATAAGCAAGAGGTGAGTGTCAATTACATTTTCAAAGAACCAATGAAGGCTTACAGTTACTTTGCTTTGTTCCAATATATTGTCATCAACAATCAAGCAAAACTCATCTTTAATCCGAAAGAAGATGCCAAAGATAATAAGGTTTTTGGTGCGGTTGCCACAAGTTGGGACGCTTATTATCCTAATTCAGAACGTGGGCAAAATCTTCATAACATAACGATTAAAGGTATGAAAGACACCAAGATAGCGGCAGCAAACAATCAAAAAGTTAAAATAAATGCGGCTGAAACAGGTGTTATTGATTTACCTTTGTATGATAATAAGGGCAACTTGCATCACCTAACAGACTTGAAAGGCAAAGTGGTATTGCTCAATTTCCATGCTTTTTCACTGCCTGGCTCTGCTGAATACATCATGCACATGCGTGAACTTTACAACAAATATCATGCTCAAGGCTTGGAAATTTATATGGTTTCGCTTGACGAAAACGAGCATTTTTGGAAGGAAAGTGTTGCCAGTTTACCTTGGATAAACGTTTACGACAATACAGGTATCAGTCAAGCTTACACGGCAGCGGCTACAAAAACACCAATTGTTTACTTGATAGACCGTAGCAATACAGTGGTTAAAAACCCTGCTCAAATCAAAAATATAGAGACTGATGTGCGCGCATTGCTTTAAAAATGGGCAATAATCAACCCAAGAAAATATCAAAAGGAGGCTCTCTCACTGACGAGAGAGCCTCCTTTTGTTTTTAATATGGCTTGTTTTCTAAATTGTTTTTTCGCTTATTGCTATTCCTTCCATATTGTATGCTGTAAATTTTCCGTCCTCGTAAGTCATGAATGTGGCTACATTTCCACCCTTAGGAAGGTGATTGAGCCAGTGTTACAGACCAAAGTGTCGCCTTGAGGAGTAAGTTCCCAAAGGTGAGTATGCCCATAAACAATGGCATCGAAATGACCTTTTGGCATTTTTTCCTTATTATAAACGTGTCCATGTGTCAGGAAAAGCTTCTTTCCTTGGTCTACTAACAATGTGTAATCTGCCAAAATTGGGAAGTTTAATAGCATTTGGTCTACCTCTCCATCGCAGTTTCCACGAATGGCAATAATGTCTTTGGCACGCTCGTTGAGCAGTTCCACAATGCCTTTAGGGTCTAATCCCTCTGGAATAGAGTTACGAGGACCATAATTTAAGATGTCGCCCAAGATGCAAAGCATATCGCAATGCTGCTCATCGTAAAACTTTAAAACCTTTTCTAAGGCTGGACGGCAGCCATGTATGTCGGATACTAATAAATATTTCATTGCTTTATTTTTTTGGCAAAGTTACTATCTTTCGGTCGAAAAAGTGAGTTTTCATGCGTGGAATTAAGTGATTGTAAAGAATTATTGCTATCTTTGTCATTACGAACCACAAAAGAAAGGTTAGCATTATGGAAGTAAGAGATGTATTTGAATTGCGAAAACAAGGAAGAATCGAAGAAGCCTATAACGCCATTCGCCCTATGTATGCCGTCCATAAAGGGCATTACACCACGATAGCTATGTTCTGGGTGGGTGTCGATATGATGCGTTTGCGTTATCAACAACGCCGATTGACAGAAGCACACAAGATTTTTTTGAGTTTGATGAGGCTCTATCCTACCATGGACGACAAAGATAAGCGTGGACAAGCCGTGTTAATGCGTGCGGCAATCTTTGTTTTCGACCATAGTACATCGTTTTCCATGTTGGATTTCATTACCCATTGGGGCATAGACAAATTGCCTGACGAAGATTGGAAGATGGTTGAGGTGAACGGACACTATGTACAATCGTTGGGACTGCGCATCGTCAGTCGAGTTTTCAAGGAAGTTGAAGGAAAACCAACGGTGGAAATGGCATTGAAAGCAGCCCCTATTTTGGCAGTAGCATTGAAATATAGCCCGTACAACATGAACAATCAGTGCCACAAAGCCACCATTTACACCATCATGGGTAAGAAAGAGAAAGCCATTAACATTTATCGCCACTTGCTAACCAAGCACCGTCAGTCTTATTTGTATAGCAATCTTGCCGATTTAGTGGACAATGACAACCTTAAAATTGCGCTTTTAACACGTGCTATCACCAACCAGCGAGAAGAGAAATTCCGCCAACGCATGCGTTTTACATTGGCTTCCATGTTATACAACGTTAATAAAGCGCAAGCGAAACACGAGTTGGATAAATGTATTGCAGCACGAAAGCAAGCGGGATACACCATTACTTGGAAAATGCAAAACCTTGTTGCGAGTTTGAAAGACGTGTTGCCAACCTCCGATATAGAGCAAAGAGCGTTTTATAGGCAGCAAGAAGAAATTGTGAAAGCCTTTGTAAAGCAAGATTAAGCCCCATTGTTATTATAAGATAAGTTCAACGGAAAATAAAACAAACTTTTTGACGACAGAGTAGGGTAGTTCTTGGTTGATGAAACACGCTCTTTAACTCAACAAATGGTAGCAACCGCCAGCCATAGTGCGTATAATTCCTTTCATTTCCAATTCGAAAAGCAAGGCAGTAAGGCGAGCAATTGGAAGATTGGTTTGTACAGAAAGCATATTAATCTGTAAGTCATTGTGAGTTTGCAGTGCCTCCACAATCTGTTTTTCTTCTTCTGTTAAAGTAGGAAATAGGGTGCGTTCAATTCCATTTTGATGCGCTTTCTCCAATTTAAGGTCGTTTTCCCAATTCATAGCCTTCACAAAATCGAAAGCAGAAGTGATTAAATTCGCTTCATTATCACGGATAAGCCGATTGCAACCCTCGCTATATTCAGCCCCAATGGCACCAGGAAAAGCAAAAACATCACGACTATAACTCCGTGCAATGCTGCATGTGATGATACCACCGCCTTTGTTTGCCGATTCCACGAGTAGGGTTGCATCGGAACACCCTGCTACAATGCGATTGCGTTGTACGAAGTTTTTCGGTTTAGGCTGCGTGTTGATAGGATATTCCGTTATTACTCCGCCTCCTTGTTCGCACATTTCTGTTGCTGTTGGGGTGTGCGTTCGTGGATAAATGAAGTCTAATCCATGCGCCACAACGCCTACGGTAGGCAATCCATTCGCCAAGCATTCACGATGAGCGCATATATCTACGCCATAAGCCAAACCACTAAATACCAGCGTGTCGGGGCATAATGATTGCAAATCACGGACAAACGAGCGTATCAAGTCGCGTCCATAGCTTGTGCAATTTCGTGTTCCAATGATGTTAATGGTGTGCAATTTGTTTAAATCGGTGCTGCCTTGTTGGTACAAAACCAAGGGCGCATCGTTGCATTCTCGTAGTCGTTGCGGATAATTAGCATCGTTAAAACAAATGACATCAATGCCGTGTGCAGCATCATATTCCAATTCTTTTGCTGCAAAATCCACATATTGGTCTAATCTTTGCAAAGCTTCCACAAGATAAGTTGAGGCATCGGGCAATATTTTGCGTATATCTTTATGATTTTCAAAGATAGCTGTTGCCGAGCCTGCTGCCTTGTAAAGTTGCAGCAAAGCCGTTAGATTAAACAAGCTAAGGCGTGTTAATGCGATGGAATAGAGTTGTTCTTGCGACATTGATTCATTTGTTTTCAAAATAAATTCAGTTTGTTTTATCAATCATCTTTACTCGTTTTCTTTCAAAAAAGGAGCGAAAGCCTCGTCATAATCTTTACTTTCTCCGAGTTTTCCATTGGTCAAAACCACGAGCGAAACCTCTGCGTGGAACGATAAACGTTCATCGCTTGCACGGAAAAGGTCATGAGTGAAAATATAGCGAATGCCTTGTTTGCGAAGTCCTAAGCGTGAAATAAACTCATCATCGCATTTCAAAGGTGTTTTATATTCTAAACTCATGCGTGCCACAACAGGGTCTACTCCCTTGTCATGGAGCTTCGAAAAACTTACACCTAAGGAGTTTATGAATCTGTGACGAGTGTGTTCCGTATAATGTAAGTAGTTGGCATTGTTCACGATACCCTGTATATCGCATTCGTAATCGCGAACTTCCATTCTTGTTTCGTATATGTAATTTGTTTTCATTCTTTGTTTGATTTTAAATATTCGTATCCTATTCTGCACCGCAAGCAATCTTTGCGGTCGCAATATTCTTTCTTTAATTGTATTAAAGCCTGTGAATCGCCAGCCGATTCGACCTTTAATCCCACTTCTTCCCACATTCTTACGATGTGATTGTTTTCTGCTTTCAAGGCTTCAAGAAACGCAAAAGCACGGTCGATGAGCTTTTCTGACATTTTGTAACGACCGTATGCAAACAATATTGGCACCACTGTGTTGATGCTAATGAGCTGCAAAGAAGCTTTGGAAAGCGTCTTTTTATTCGCCTTACTCGCCTCACCTCCAAAGGTATAATGGTTTTCCCAATAGGGTGTAACGTGGGTTTGCAAAAGTTCAAAAACCTCTTCTATGGTTTGGCAATCTATCAATGCTGACAAATTGGAACGTCGTTCGTAATACAAATGCGCTAATTGTGCAATGCGAATGGTGGGAAAATTCTGTGGGCGGAGGCGTAAAAACCGCCACAAACGACCGTCTATCGGCTTTAAATGGAACTTATGTGCCAAGTATTTATATTCGCTTTGAAGGCGCAAAAAGTATTCATCTTCAGCCGCTTTTGTGCGTTGTTGTTCCGATAGATAGTCCAAATCTAACAAACCAGCTTGTCCCATGAAGATGGCTTCTATCTGAAATAAATCATCATGGTGGTGGTCTACATTACGAAAAGGGATATTGGTAGCCCATTGTTCAAAGGCTTCTCCGTTAATTCCGAAACCGAAATTGCGTGCCAAAGACACGAAATAAGCCGCTTCCCAACTATCTTCACAAAGTTTTAACCGAGCGTTGATAGCTTTTGTTCGTTGCTCTAAGCGTTCTGTTTGTAAAGCACTCAGCCACGAATGCACCATTAATCGTGAAAGATTGGGAATAATTTTATAGCATGGCGGATAGGTGTCGGAGGTTTTAAGTTCATTATAATGCGTTGCAACATGTTCAGGAACAGGGAGTAATAGTTGTGGTGGCGTGTCGCCATTGCTTTTCTTTACCCTCGTATCCGATACGCCTACAACGTGCAGAATGACGTTATCATAGTTTGAATCCTTATCATGACCGTGCAAAAACCAATCGGAAGCCTTATCGTGAATTTCAACATTGCCCACCCAAAGCGTGCCATCGATTTTCACTTTTGCATTGAAAAAATCGGGACCAGCGTCCTTATTGGGCAGTCCTGTGTCCACTATTTCAACCCTTTTGCCGTCGGTTGTCGTCAATGGTGAAAGCGGAAAGAACTTATGTTTCCACACATAATGGATAAGTTGTTCCATGATTGATTTGGTTTTAAGACTACAAAAATATAAAAATTAGTGGGAATAATGTTGTTTTCACGAGTTAAAGGGAGTTAAGACAAGGTTGTAAATACTCCGTTTCTACTCTTTTTAGAACCGAAAAGAAGGGAAATTTTGACCAATCTGTATTCTCTTGAAAATCAATGCGTTGCAAAGGTGAAAAATAAGCTATTCTTTTCGATGTCAAAACAATAGGTTTTGAAGCTCAAAACAGCCTATTTTGGAATGAAAAAGAGTGTGTTTTCAAATTTACTCAAATCGGTATTGTTCTATATTTCCATATCCGAAAGTTTTACAACAGAAGATTTAACCGCTTAACACTATGCTTTTTCGGTTAAAATAAATAAATATATTTTGTGCTATCTATGATTTCCACTAACTTTGTGGGCGGTTATTACCTACATTTTATCATCAAAATCATTTCAAAAATGAAGATAGCACTTATTGGTTACGGCAAAATGGGACACATGATTGAGCAAATTGCGCTTGAACGTGGACACGAAATCGTTTGTAAAATTGATGCAGACAATCAAGAAGACTTTGATTCTGCTGCGTTTAAAGGTGCTGATGTAGCCATCGAATTTACCAATCCTACGGCAGCTTACGGCAACTATTTAAAGGCTTTTAAGCACAATGTGAAAGTTGTAAGTGGTTCTACGGGTTGGAAAAATGAACATCAAGCCGATGTAGAACGCCTTTGTAAGGAAGGGCAAACCTTGTTTTGGGCGAGCAACTTCTCTATTGGTGTTGCCATTTTCAGTGCGGTAAACCGTTATTTGGCGAAAATTATGAATCAATATCCTCAGTATGATGTTGAAATGGAGGAAACCCACCACATTCATAAACTTGATGCGCCTTCGGGAACTGCCATTACTTTGGCTGAAGATATATTAGAAAATATCGACCGCAAGGAACAATGGGCAAAAGGAAAGCAAACTAATGCTGATGGAACCATTACTGAAATGGAAGAAATGGGCAAGAATGTGTTGCCAATTGCTTCGGTTCGACGTGGCGAAGTGCCTGGCATTCATAGCATAAGTTATGACTCTGAAGCCGACAAAATCACCATAACCCACGATGCTCACAACCGAAAAGGTTTCGCTTTAGGAGCGGTTTTGGCAGCTGAATACACGAAAGACCACACAGGACTTTTAAGTACGGACGACTTATTTAAGTTTTAAAACATCGTAACCACACGCTGTGGAAACGCAAAAGAATAAAAATAACCAATGATTGACAAAGAAAAAGCAAAACTTAACCCCAAGAAACAATGGGCAAAGTTTATTGTTGTAATAATCCTTTATCTCGCTTTCCTCTTCTGGGTGAAAAGCTGGTTGGGATTAATAGTAGTACCTTTCATCTTCGATGCTTACATTTCAAAGAAGATAAAGTGGCAATGGTGGAAAGAATCTGACGGCCCTGTAAAGTTTATTATGAGTTGGGTTGATGCAATTGTCTTTGCCTTAACAGCGGTTTATTTCATCAATTTGTTCTTCTTTCAGAACTATGTCATTCCGTCTTCTTCGCTTGAAAAATCGTTATTGACGGGCGACTATCTCTTCGTATCAAAGCTTAGCTACGGTCCACGCATACCGCAAACACCGCTAACCATGCCTTTGACACAGCATACTATGCCTTTCTTCAACATGAAAAGCTACATCGAGTATCCTCATTGGGACTATCGCCGTGTAGAAGGATTAGGCAAAGTGGAATTAAATGATATTGTTGTGTTCAACTATCCTGCGGGTGATAGCATTTTAAGCGAACCACAATATCAAGCAGAAGACTATTATCGCCTATGCTACGAAACGGGTACAAGCCTTTTAATGCAGCAAAATCCAGCGCTTGCACAGGCTCAACGTAATGATTTACAGCAGCGTGCGTTCTATGAAAAAGCATACGTCTTGGGGCGAAACTATCTCGTTAGCCAAGCAGCGCAGTTTGGTGAAATTGATTCACGCCCTACCGACCGCCGTGAAAACTATGTGAAGCGTTGCGTAGGATTGCCAGGACAAACTTTACAAATAAAGAATAAGGTGGTCTATCTCAATGGAAAGCCAAACAAAGAGCCTGAAAATGTAGAATATACCTACATGGTGAAGTTTAATAATGTTACGGCTGCCGACTTATTGAGCGAGCGTTTCGACGATACACGTAAGGAATTGGGCATTAGTAGCGAAGATATTCAAAGTTTATCTCGCCTCCATGGTTATGATATGGAACATGGATTGGTATTGAGCAAAGCTGCTTTGCAATACGATGGCTATATGCCGCTCACCAAACGAGCAGCTGCTGAAATGAAAAAACGTGGAATCGTAAAAGCCATACGCCCTGTAACGGACAAGGATATATACTCTGGTGCGAATTATCCGCTTAACTCTGACTTAGGTTGGAAGACGTGGACACGCGACAATTACGGTCCTATTTGGATTCCTGCCAAGGGAAAAAGCATTAATTTAACGTTGGCTAATCTTCCTATTTACGAACGTTGCATCAAGGTTTATGAGGGCAATAATTTGCAAGTAAAGCAAGGAAAGATTTACATTAATGGCAAGGTGGCAAAGTCATATACCTTTAAGTTAGATTATTATTGGATGCAAGGCGACAATAGACACAACTCTGCTGACAGCCGTTATTGGGGTTTTGTGCCAGAAGACCATATTGTTGGTAAGCCATTATTTATTTGGTGGTCGAGCGACCCCGATAGAAGAGGTTTGGGCGGAATACGTTGGAACAGACTCTTTACATGGGTTGATAATATAAAATAAGATTTTGGGAGGAGTTAAAAATAAACTCCTCCTTTTTCTTTTCTTTTTCAAATATCAAAATTCTTTATAGCTTATGCGTTCATTGCTATCATCTGCCTATTTTGCACCCATTCAATGGTATCAAAAACTCAATCAATCGAGTGAATGTTTGATAGAACAATACGACAATTTTGTCAAGCAAACTTATCGCAATCGTTGCGTTATTGCTGCTGCAAATGGTGCGCAAACACTTTCCATACCGATTGAAAAATTTGAAGGAACAAAGTGTTTAATGAAAGATGTACGCATTAGCGACCACGATAATTGGCGACATCAGCATTGGAATGCGTTGGTTTCAGCGTATGGAGAAAGCCCATTTTTTGAATATTATCAAGACGATATTCGCCCTTTTTTTGAGAAAAAGTGGGATTTCCTTTTCGATTTTGACATGGAAATTACGCAAAAAATGTGCGAATTATTAGATGTTCGAGCAAATTATCGTCCCACTACTGACTTTCTACCGATAGCAAAAAATGGCAATGAATCGCTTGATTTAAATGATTTTCGTGAGGTAATTCGTCCGAAAAAGCCCTTGCTCGACGCTGATTTTACACCTAAAAAGTATTACCAAGTCTATGCTGAAAAGTTCGGTTTCTTACCTAATCTTAGCATTCTTGACCTACTTTTTAATATGGGAAACGAAGCTATTTTTTATTTATAAAGGCTGTTTGAGAGAAGCAAATTTGCGCTTTTGAAATGTAAAGGGCATGTCTTGAATAAATTGAACCCCAGAAGTTGAGTAAAAACTTCTGGGGTTCAATTTGTTTAAGTTTATCTTTGTAGACTTTTATCTTGCTGCCATGAAGTAGCTTGTGCCTGCAACGGCTTGACGGAGTTCGTAAACGCCTGTTGCATCAGGGGTAACATTGATGGTCATACCGTTATTTAAGTAAGCCTTGATAGTGCCATCTTGGTTGAAATGAATCAACTTTGTTTCTTTACCTTCATCGTTTAAGTACCAATTATTCTCCTCTTTATTATATGTAAGGTAGTAAACGCTGCCATTAGGGCGTGTAATTTGGTATCCATTTTCGAGATATTTCACAGCATACATTAAGCCGTCGTCGCCTTTAATGTTCTTTGTCTTGCCGATATTCTTTGCCATTGGGTTGTCGCCAGTCCAAAATTCTATCGTGTTCAATACCAATACATCGATAGTACCCGCAATAGCGTAAGCTGGTGAGATGACAATGAAGATTAATTCGTTAAGAAACTTTGAGTCAGTGGCGCGCTTATTCCAACTTGCCAATTTGTTGAACATGGTGAATGAACCCACGCATGAACTTGCTAACATTGTGCCTGCTACGAAGTAGATAGCAGTTTTGAATCCTTTACTTTTCATAATAAATTGAATTTCTATAAAGTATAATATTGCAAATATACTGATTTTTAATTAACCGATATACTTTTTTACGAGATTTTAGCGATAAGTTCATCAAAAGTATTGGCAATATCAATGTATTGATGATAATCGCCACGGATAAATCCTTTGGCTTGCAAATCGTCTAAGGCGGCAATCAATGGATTCCAAAAACCTTTTACATTGTACAAAACCACTCGTTTTTGATGATAGCCTATGGTGTGTGAGGCTGCCACAGTGAAGACTTCGTCTAATGTACCAATGCCTCCTGGGAGTGCAACCGTTATTTCGCTTTGCATCATTAATATGTCCTTGCGGTCGGAAAGGTTGTCGCATGGAAATTCAATGTCAATATATTGGCTTTTCTTTCCACCTTTTTCTATCAAACTTGGCACTACTCCAATGGTTGTGCCACCTGCTTCATGAACCGATTTTCCAATACATTCCATCAATCCAATGTTGCAACCGCCATAGGTTACCGTATGATTATTCTTACCTATCCAATGTCCAAATTCCTCCGTAGCACGAAAGAAATCGGCATCAATATTATTGTTTGCTGAACAAAAAACTCCTATTTTCATTTGTGTTATCGCTTATTTTTGAGTGAAAAAAATACGAATACAAAGATAATACAAATAAAATTTGTATGCAAAATAATAAATAAAAAGGTTTGATAGAATTGCGTTTGCTGAGCAAACAGCCTATTTTGCCCTTCAAAAGTTCCTGTTTGGAAAAACGTTCAAATCAGTGTGAATTGGAATAGGATAAAGGTCAAGTGGAAAATGTATGGTATAGAATAAAAAAGGACGCCACTGAATTGTAGCGTCCTTATCTGTTGTATTTTAAAGTTTTACCACTTTTTTATTTCCATTTTCCAATTTTACTTTCACAACATAAATGCCTTGTGTTGGGAGAGTTATAATCGTTTCGTTACTATTGAGCTTCTTCTCGCTCACCTTAGCTCCATTTGGCGCATAAGCCTCAACTAATTCGATATTTTCATTAGCTGAAATGCTAACATTGTTGCCTAAACGTGTAACCTTAATGTCCTTGCCGTTTGTTGCAACACCTGTAATTCCGTTAGGAGTCGTTGGATAAGGCTCTGTTATGTCGCTGCCAAAAGGAAAAATCCAATTGTTATTTGTATAAGATGTATAGGCTTCTTTCTTTACATGTAATTTTACGTTGGGTAAAACAACCTCACCAAAAGTACCTTCGCCTAATTGTGGAGCGTTTACAGCATAGCTATATATATTCTTTAAACCTTTGCAGCTGTAGAATGCCATGTCGCCGAGGCCTAAACAACTTTCAGGTATGTAAACATCGGCTACATTTTGATTAAAAGCAAAAGCGCAATTAGCAATAAATTTTGTCTCGGCAAGGAGTGTGAATTTAGTGCTTTCGCTCATTGTTGGGGCTGCCATGAAGACTAAACCATCTTTTGTCTTATAATAAATACAACCTTCGTAAACAGGGAAAGAAGCATTACCAGCAAAGTCGAACTTAGCTATTCCGTTGTTAGCCAAAGCACCCATACCAAGTTTTTCTATGGTTGCAGGAAGTTTAATGCCTTTCACGTTCTTACATTCATAGAATGCCATTGGGTAAATCTTCTTTGTTTCGCTTGGTACAACAAACATATCAGTGCTGTATTGTTGTGGGCATTCGTATAAAATATCCTTGTTTTTAGAGTATAAAACACCATTCTCAGCCATCATATATGGGCTATTTGCAGCTACTTTGAAGCCTTTGAAATAAGGACAACGGAAGAAAAGTTTAGTCCCACTCTTCTGCATAGATGCTGGTATAGTGAGTTCTTCGATTGCTTCGCAACGTTCGAAAACGCTGTCTTTCAACTCTACTAAGCCTTCGCCAAGGGTTACATTTGACAATACTTTACAATTGTAGAAAGCTTTCGTTCCAACTACCTTGACGCCATTAAGTGTTATGCTGCTAATACTTTTACAATTGGCAAAAGCAAACTCTCCAATTTCTTCAATTCCCGCAGGGAAATCTATGCGCAACAGACTTGGGCAAGTTGAGAAAGCACCCATAGAAATCTTCTTTAGATTAGCAGGTAAGGTTACTATCTTAAGATTTTCGCACAATGCAAATGCACTACGTCCGAGGGAATCAAGTGAGTTAGGCAATTTAATCTCTTTAAGCATAGGGCAATCCTCAAAGGCTTGGTCAGCAATAATTCTTAATTTACTATTTGGAGCAAAGGTTACACTTTCCAAAGAAGGTGCCATATTGAAAGCGCATTCGTGGATTACTTCCATTGAGGCAGGAATAGTAACCGACTTAATAGAAGACATCATAAATACTCTCGGTGCAATTTCCTTTACACCTTCTGGTATTTGATAATTCTCAGGTGCCCCAGAAGCATCGACTAAAACGCCATTTTCGATTTTTTGGGCATTAAGTACTATTGGAAACAATGCCAATAGGGTTAAAAGTAGAGGCTTAATTCTCATGATTGTTTGTATTTTAAATTAATATTAATGTGATATTGTAATGTTCTTTTCATAAGTATAGCTTCGCAAAGATAAGAATAAATTTTATAATGAAATAAAGATAAACGAATAAATTATATTTTTTATATCCTGTTTTCGGAAGTATTGCAATGTTATGCGAGTTATTTGCAGAAACTTATAACTATTTGTAATTCGTGCTGCTATGGATTACTTATTTCTATTTTATTTGCTGCTAAATTTTGTAATATAGCGAAATTCCAATGTGTAAAGTGAAGTAGAAATGAACGAAATATAAATAATGGGAGTTTATTAAAACTCTGTCTTGAATAAAATACACCAATATTTTGTATAATAAAAGAGGATATGTCAAAATGACACACCCTCTTTTATTATATGGAAATCGTTACCGATTATTCTTCAAAGTTACGACGGCGGTCGTTATCACGGCGTGGACGACGCTCGCCTCTGTCGTTTCTGTCCCCTCTATCGCCACGTGGACGGCGTTGAGGTTCTACATATCCTTCTGGCTTTTCTAACAAGCAACGGCGTGAAAGCTTGTATTTTCCTGTCTTAGGGTCAATGTCAAGGAGTTTAACTTGTATCTTATCGCCTTCCTTGATACCAGCTTCTTCAACTGTTTCAAGACGTTTCCAATCAATTTCAGATATGTGGAGCAAGCCGTCTTTGCCTGGCATGATTTCAACAAAGCAACCATATGGCATGATAGAACGTACTGTTCCTTCGTATGTTTCACCAATTTCTGGGACAGCAACGATAGCTTTAATCTTGCCCAAAGCAGCATCAATAGCTGTCTTGTTAGGAGCAGAAACTTGGATTTTACCAACACCATCAACCTCGTCAATGGTAATTGTTGCACCTGTATCTTCTTGCATTTGTTGGATAATCTTACCGCCAGGACCGATAATTGCGCCGATAAATTCCTTTGGAATCTCCATTTGAACGATGCGAGGAACTTGTGGTTTCATTTCTTCGCGTGGTTCAGGGATAGTTTCTGTTATCTTGTCAAGGATAAATTCGCGTGCTTGTTTAGCTTGCATAAGTGCTTTTTCGAGAATTTCAAATGAAAGTCCGTCGCACTTGATGTCCATTTGTGTTGCAGTAATACCATCACGAGTACCCGTTGTCTTGAAGTCCATATCGCCCAAGTGGTCTTCATCGCCGAGAATATCGCTCAACACAGCGTATTTATCTTCGCCTGGGTTCTTAATCAAGCCCATTGCAATACCTGAAACAGGCTTTTTGATTGGCACACCTGCGTCCATTAAAGCGAGCGTACCTGAACAAACTGTAGCCATTGAAGACGAACCATTAGATTCTAACACTTGACTAACAAGGCGAACTGTATAAGGGAAATCTTCTGGAATCATGCCTTTCAAACCACGCCATGCCAAGTGTCCGTGTCCAATTTCACGACGACCAACGCCACGTTGTGCCTTTGCTTCGCCAGTACAGAATGGAGGGAAGTTGTAATGAAGGAGGAAACGTTGGTAACTCTTATCCAAAACGTTATCAACCATCTTCTCGTCCAACTTAGTACCCAATGTACAAGTTGCCAAAGCCAAAGTTTCACCACGTTGGAAATATGCGCTTCCGTGTGGCATAGGCAATGGGTCTACCTCACACCATATTGGGCGGATTTCGTCGCATGCACGTCCGTCCATGCGTTTGCCAGTATCAAGAACGCTGCGGCGCATAGAGTCGCGCTCAACATCAGCGAAATAACGGTCTATTTGTGCGTGTTTTTCCTCGAGGTCGTCTTCCGAAAGGTCTGTATGCGCTGCATCGTATCGTTCTACGAAGTCAGTTTTAATTTTCTCATAGACCTCAGCACGATGCTTTTTGTCATCATCGCCACTTTGAGCTTGCGCATAACATGCATCGTAGGTTTCCTTTTTCACTTGCTCACGCAACTCTTCATCGTTCACTTCGTCGCAATATTCGCGCTTAACGTCTGTTCCGAGTTCTTTTGCAAGTTCTTCTTGAATTTCGCACATAGGCTTAATAGCATCGTGTGCAGCCTTCAAAGCGTCAATGAGGTCTTGCTCTGAAACCTCTTCCATTTCTCCTTCCACCATCATGATGTTGTCTTTGGTGGCACCGACCATAATATCCATGTCGGCTTCCTTCATTTGTTCGAAGGTAGGATTAATGATATATTCTCCGTTTACACGTGCTACGCGTACTTCTGAGATTGGGTGTTCGATTGGAATGTCAGAGCATTGCATTGCTGCTGATGCTGCGAAACCTGCCAAAGCATCGGGCATATCCACGCCGTCAGCCGATAGGAGCATTACGCTAACGAATACTTCTGTGTGATAATCTGAAGGGAAAAGTGGACGAAGTACACGGTCTACAAGACGTGATGTAAGGATTTCGTCGTCGTTAGCTTTGCCTTCGCGCTTGGTGAAACCGCCAGGGAATCGGCCTGCGGCAGAGTACTGCTCGCGATAATCTACTTGCAAAGGCATAAAGTCTGTACCTGGAACTGCCTCTTTGGCTGCACAAACAGTGGCAAGAAGGACAGTATTTCCCATACGGAGAACTGCTGCGCCATCGGCTTGCTTTGCAACCTTTCCAGTTTCAATTGTGATGTTTCTTCCATCAGCCAATTGAAGAGTTTTCGTAATTACGTTCATCTAAAAATTTAAAAATACTTATTGTTTTGACCTACATCATAAGGGAAAGGTAAAAAGAGAAAAGCAAAATAAATACAATCATTTTGCTTTGACTGACAAATTACAGTTTCCACATAAAATAAAAAATCGTACAAATTTACCGAATAAAAGCCAAACCAACGAATAAAAGCAACAGATATTTTATAATTCTACTATTTTTCTATTGTTTTTTGCCTAACTTATAGCTACTTAGCCTTTCTTTTCTTCTT
>NZ_BAIS01000016.1 GCF_000613345.1 Prevotella disiens JCM 6334 = ATCC 29426
TTTGCGGTCGATGATAATGAGTTTCATTGCCTTGATTTTGTTTTGATTACTTTATTGTTACTCGGCAAACAAACTGTTATGCAGTCCATTGCCGTACTTATCGAGTGCAAAAGTAAACCCTCGGAAGCACCGCTGCAAGAAATGAGGAAAAGCAGGGAAATAGAAAGAAAACAAGAGAAAAGACCAAAGGAGATCCATTTGTGTTATTGCGGTAATGAGATGAGGTGCCGGCTCTTTCCTTTTATTATTTTGTTGTTTTATCGATAATTCGATAGTTCGACAAATCGATATGTCGAAGTGTCGATAGATAGTTTTATCGATAGATTATTTTGACGATATATAGTTTTGACAACAGATAGTCATGACAACAGATAGTCATGACAATAAATTGTACAAACAACAGATAGTCCGTATTATCGTCAGTCCTATCTATTGTTGGCTGTTACGCCTTGCGTCCAAAGAGCCTGAGTATGCCGTATTCTTGTCGTGCCTATACTCTCTTACGGCAGCCCTTCCCTGCAAGGTTGGGAGAGATGAATACGACCGCACGGATATTGGGAATTGCCATACAGCCATAAAAAAAGGAAAATCCTGCGGTGGAGATTCTTCTCTCCATCCGCAGGACTCGACCTTGTCAGGCAGATAGGCTGCCGTTATACCTTTGCACGATAAGAAACGGCTTCAGGGGCTTTGCATAAGTATGGCTTACGAAGTGTACGAAGAAAAATGTTGGGGTTATCCACCTGTCTGACCGATTATTGGCAGATGATTGCTCTCGATGAGCAGCACTATCGTGCCTGTGAGTTCGGTGTAAAGACGGCCGTATTGCTCGTCAGAAGCAAATGTGTCCGTCAAACCGAACTTGTCGAATGTGGCTTGAATAGCCTTGTTCGACAGCAGTATAGGTACGAGTTTCTCTGGAAGAGGTGCAGGCAGTTCCTTTTCAAACTCGTTTTCCAATACAGATACAAGCGTGTCATACTTGGAAAAATGCAAGCCATAATACAAAACCTCGTTTGCCATGCTTTCCGCTTCGGGGTGCGTGAAACCTTGCGCCACGGCATCGCAGTAAACTGTGAGAGCCATATCTGCCTTTGCAGTGATAAACTCCGTATCTTGCAATCTCTCGGGGTGATGCTCACTCATGTAACTTCTTAATTTCAATCGAAAGTAGGAAAGTTCCTGTTTGTTGTTCTCTTTCATAATCGTTTGGTTTTCAATCGTGAATAATAAATGTTTGGTAATTACTTCCTTTTTATGCTTGTTGCAATGGAACGTTCTGCCGTGCTATCGACTCACAATAACCCTCAAATACAGTATGCTCCCTGTCTGTGAGTGCAGTCATATCCTCCTGTATCTTGTGGTCGGTTATCTTTCCATAAATCTGTGTCGTACCGATATTACTGTGTCCGAGCATCTTGCTGAGTGTTTCCATTGATATGCCGTTGGAAAGGCATATCGTGGTAGAGAATGTGTGGCGAGCCATGTGAAAGGTCAAGCCTTTCTCTATTCGGCATATCTGACCGATGTTCACACAAGCTAAAGATGCCTTCCTAATTGTGAGATTGGGGAATATCAAGTCGTCCGCTTTCTTGTCCTTTATATAGAGCGAAAGGATTTGTTTGGCAATGGGCAGAAGTGGGATAATCGCTTCCACATTGGTTTTCTGCCTTTTGATTCGGATTTCCTCCGTGCCGTCTGCATTACGGATGATATGCTTTAGCCTGAGCCGTTGCATATCCACACGAGCCAGACCAGTAAAGGCGCAGAAAAGAAAGAGTTGCCTTGCCCGTTCGAACTGCTTGTCAATTATGGGTGTTTGCAGTATCCGCTGTAGTTCTTCCGTTGTGAGATAACGCCTTGTGCGGTGTGGCTGTTCTGCCTTGTAGTCCGCAAAAGGGTCGATGCGGATATACTTCTTCTGCTGGCCGATGCCGATGAGTTTCCTAAGGAAGATGACCGCTACCTGAATAGTGGCAAGAGAAAGATTGCGCTCTGATTTAAGGTAGAAGTCCAGCCCCTCGATAAAACCATAGTCAAGCGATGAGTAGCGGATATCCTCCAGCCCTAAGCGTTCACGCAAATAAGCCTCAATGAGTTGTGTGGCATAGATGTAGTTGGCAAAGGTCGGCTTGGCTACCGTTATTCCTACGCAAGGACACTTTTCCTCTATGAAAAGTCGTGCTTCCTCCATAAGAAAACCTTTGGGCTTGTCCTCTTTCATAAGTTCACGTTTCAACAGTTCGGCGGTGATATAGCCACGCTGCCATACCAATTCTTGATACTTTGCTTTGGCTTGTTCCTCTTTGGTTTGCAAATAGCGGTTGATTTCCTTTATCTCTTCGCCCGTTCCCTTGCATCTTCCCTTACGACTATCCCAAAGTTCAGGAGCGATTTCCTTTCTCGTGCTGTATTGCACTTGCTCTCCGTCTATAGTGATGCGCCCCATAATCGGGCATTTGCCGTTCTTTTTCTCTTTGGAGCGGTTGATATAAAAGAGTGTCTTGAATGTACTTCGTGCCATAATTTCAAAGTTTTAAGGTGAATGTATCTTGTATTCGCTGCTGTATCGCTTGCATATCCCGATGGATTCTTTCGGAGGAAACCGCTGCATATACCTGTGTCGTTCTCAGGTTGGTGTGTCCGAGCATACGGCTTACCGTTTCAATAGGTACACCTGCAGAGAGTGTGATAAGCGATGCAAAGGTGTGTCTTGCCATGTGAAAGGTCAGCGGAGTTTCCATGCCGATGTTTCGCTGTATATAGTGCATGCCATTGAGGATAACGTCGGTGGTCGGCACGTCAAAGACAAAGCCTGCCCTTATCCCTCTATAACGATTCATGATAGTCAGCGCAGGGGGAAGCACCTGTACCCGATACGGGGTCTTGGTCTTTATGCGTCTGCCCTTGATGCAGAGTTTGCCTTCTTCAGTGACGATATTCTCCTCCCGAAGATTACGGACATCTGAGATTGCCAGACCTGTGAAGCAGGAAAAGACAAAGAGATCACGGACAATGCGGTAGTTCTCCCACTCAATCTCCAAGTCGATGATGTGCTCAAGTTCTTCCTGCGTAATGCTTCTCGGTTCGCCCTTTGGTCGCTCGTAACTGTAGCCCAAGAATGGATAGAAGTCCAGCACACCTTTCTTCAGCGCCATGCGGACGATGGTCTGCAAGGTGGACAAGGCACTCGATATGCTGCTGCGCTTCAGTTTGCGGCCAATAGTGAGATAATACTCGAAACCCTCGATAAATGCTTTGTCCAGCTGTGAGAGTGGGATGTCGCTTACCTTGTGCTTCTTCTGCACATACTCACGGAGCAAGGATAGCTGATAGGTACGGAGTTTGAACGTCTTCAAGGCTCGGTCGATGCCTATACGCTCCTTTGTCTGTGTAAGATACTCCCCGAAACTCTCCAAGAGCAGAGCTTGGCGGTGGATTTGCCCCTGATAGGCATCCTTCACGTCTGTGGCTGTAAAGGATTCTTCTCTTTCACAGAGTTCGTGAAAGCGTGTGTGGATAAGTGCGGTGCATTCACCAAGTTTCTGATTGACGGACACCGCCATTGCGCTCTTGCCGATGAGCCTTTGCTTGCGGCTGTCCCAAAGAGCGAGCGGAGTCTTACACTTGGTGGAGAAGCCCGAATGGGTTCTGCCTACAGAGATGCGCCCAATGACAGGCACAAGTCCTTTCTTGTCGGTTCGTTTCGCCTGAACGAAGAACGATACTTTGAGTTTGTTTTCTTTCATTTTTCTGTCGTTTTTTCTAAATTTCCTTTGCTTGCAAAGGTACAGATGAACAAGTATTCTTGATCGATGCAGAAAAATGAAAGATGAAGAATAAAAACCTATGACACAGTTGTTTACCTTCAATTCGTAACCCCTTTTTGCTTTTTCACGGGTGGGTTACGATTTGGTAACGGAACTCCTGCCGTTTGATGCTTCCTTTCGCCTAACTCGATAATAGCATAAAAATGCTAAATGATGATATTTCAAATAGTTACATTCCTTGCGTTTCCCCCTATTTCCCTTCATTCTTAATGACTGATTATGCAACGAAGAAGACAAACGACTTCACGTGTTTTTCTTATTATTGTTTGTGCAATTGCTGTCATCGTGTTGTTTGCTGTTCAATGGTTATATACCCATTAACCTTGACTCCAACCTCAAAGAAAGACTATCAATCGCTTATTATTACCGAATGGTGCGAGCCATCAAAGGCTAATTGCATCAACTTATTAGTTGGTTGCATTTTGTTCGATAATCTTAAAGCGACATGCCCCATTGTATTACGGAAATTGATTTCAACTACAGGCTGCAAAGCGTAACTTTGTGGCGAGGTCTTGTTGGCTACTATCATCATATCGACTCCCAAAGGACCAATATATTGGTGCGCACAGATATTTGAAAGATGCCATAACAGAGTAGCTTGAACCTTTTCTAAGAGTTTTGAATCAATGTATTTAGATAATAAGCGGAGCTTTTCGGTTTCGCTCTCTATTATACTACCTGAATAAACACCATGATTGGAAGAAAAAACAGATAAACCTTCATAAACAACTCTGTCAGGAAAAGCACAAAATTCCATTGCAAAATCTTGAATTTTATCATAATAAGGTTCGTAAACTATCCCTTCTTGTTGGTTTATCACATTTCTTGCCCAATTTAAATGCACTTTGGAAATTTCACTATCAACAAATCGTAATCCACGACCGCTACTACTCCAAGGGGCTTTTATTACACCTTTATCATATTGTTGCGCTATCTTTTTTAAATCTTCAAGATTAGATAAATAATAAGAAGAGCCTATTATGCTTTCGTTTTCAATAGCTTTTTTGATGTAAAATAGGCTCTTTACTGCAATTTTCCGATTGCTCAATCGACGAATATCTTTTAGCATTGAGGTAGAAGGCAACAAGTCTGCTCGAAAACCAATTTGCTTTAATTGTTTGACTATCGTTTTATCCCACCCCCAAGGAGAAATTTCAGTAATAGAATCTAAACAATTTTGAATCTCTGAACGAGTTATAAAATTTATATTTTCAACCTTGAAGGGCAGCTTTTTGCACAAGTTTTCAGCCTTAACAACATCGTCTACCATAATGAAATCACCCTCTTTAGCCCATATAGACGGAATATAGCTAAGGTCAGATTTTATTTGCAATGCAGCCTTTGTCGGCGTATAGTTTTCACTATTTTGCGCCAATGCCATATCATGTTCTGGGTTAAAAATATGCAGTTTCATCATCATTGTGTTTGAATCAGCTGCAAAGTTACGGGAAAGATACTATAACGCAAAATAAAAATATTAGTAAAAAAATATATTTTTGCAATGTAGAGTTTGCAAATTAGAGAAATAAACATTATCTTTGCATGTGAGATTTGTCAAGTGGCATAGGTTCTAAAATTATGAAATGCCTTTGGCATCATCTTTAGATGAAATAATTAAACAAAGCAATGGACGCATTTTTCCGTACTCACACCTACCTTGTGGAGCATAACCATGCACCAATTCGTCGCATGCTCATGGACGAAATCAATTGGAACGACAGAATGATTGGTATCAAAGGGACACGTGGCGTTGGAAAAACAACCTTTCTTTTACAATATGCTAAAGAAAATTTCGATGCTCGCGACCGTCAATGCCTTTATATTAATATGAATAACTTCTACTTTCAAGGTAGAGGTATCGCTGATTTTGCAGGTGATTTTTATAGAGCTGGTGGCAAGGTTTTGCTGATAGACCAAGTGTTTAAACAACCAGAGTGGAGCAGCGAGTTGCGCAAATGTTACGACCAATACCCTGAACTCAAGATTGTGTTTACAGGGTCGAGCGTAATGCGGTTGAAAGAGGAAAATCCAGAGCTCAATGGCATTGTAAAGAGCTATAACCTTAGCGGGTTTTCGTTCAGAGAATTTCTCAATTACATGACAGGCAATAACTTCAAGCCATATACATTTGAAGAAATTCTGAAACATCACGAAGAAATAGCAATGGAAATCTTGCCAAAAGTTAGTCCGCTAAAATATTTTCAGAATTATATTCATCATGGTTATTATCCATTTTTCTTAGAGAATCGTAATTTTTCGGAGAATTTGTTGAAAACCATGAACATGATGACAGAGGTTGATATTCTGCTCATTAAGCAAATAGAATTGAAATATCTGACAAAGATTAAGACCTTATTTTATTTATTAGCATTAGAGGGACCAAAGTCGCCAAATATTAGCAATTTAGCAAAAGAAATAAATACGAGTCGTGCAACCGTAATGAATTACATTAAATATTTAGCCGACTCGCGACTCATTAATATTATCTATCCCACAGGACAAGACTTTCCGAAGAAACCTGCTAAGGTAATAATGAATAATTCCAACCTTATCTATGCGATATACCCTATTCAGGTGGAGCAACAAGATGTAATGGAAACATTTTTCGTGAACGCATTGATAAAAGGACACAAGATTAACGAGGGTAACAAACAGGGGAATTATATTATTGACGAAACAAAAAAGTTTAGAGTATGCGATGCTGAAAATACGAAAATGCGCTTAAATAGCGACACGTATTATGCAAGATATAATACAGAAGTAGGAAAGGATAATAAAATTCCATTATGGTTATTGGGATTTTTATATTAAACTGAGCTAAGCACACAAAAACGTAACAGAGAGTATTAAACAGGCCTATACAAAGACCAAAAACATTATAGAATCAATTAATAAAATAAAGAAAATGGCTAAAGAAAAGAAATTCATCACCTGTGATGGTAATGAAGCCGCAGCTCATGTGAGCTACATGTTTTCAGAGGTAGCAGCTATCTACCCTATTACTCCATCTTCTCCGATGGCAGAACATGTTGATACATGGTCAGCTAAAGGCAGAAAGAATTTATTTGGTCAGACTGTAACAGTTCAAGAAATGCAGTCTGAAGGTGGCGCAGCTGGCGCAATGCACGGTTCATTGCAAGCAGGTGCATTAACAACAACATTTACCGCTTCACAAGGTTTGTTGCTGATGATACCAAATATGTACAAAATCGCAGGTGAAATGTTGCCATGCGTGTTCGATGTTTCGGCACGTACTATCGCAACACACTCATTGTGTATCTTCGGCGACCATTCAGACGTAATGGCTTGTCGCCAAACTGGTTTCGCAATGTTCTGCTCTGGTTCTGTACAAGAGGTTATGGACCTTACCGCAGTGCCACACCTTGCAACTTTGAAGACAAGTATTCCTTTTGTAAACTTCTTCGATGGTTTCCGTACATCACACGAATACCAAAAAGTAGAATTAATCGATGACGAAGCAATTGCAAAACTTGTAAATCACGATGATATTAAGCGTTTCCGCGACCGTGCGCTTTCTCCAGAGCGTCCTGTAACTCGTGGTACTGCTGAAAACCCAGAAACATTCTTCACTCACCGTGAGGCTTGCAACCAATACTACGAAAATATTCCAGAAGTTGTAGAAGAATATTTGGTTAAGATTAAGGAAATTACAGGTCGTGAATACCACCTCTTCTCTTACTATGGTGCTGAAGATGCTGAAAATATCATTATCCTTATGGGTTCTGCATCGGAAGCTGCTCGTGAGGCTATTGATTACCAAATGAAGCAAGGCAAGAAAGTGGGTATGATTTCAGTACACTTGTATCGTCCTTTCTCTGTTAAACACTTGTTGGCAGCCGTTCCAAAGACTGTTAAACGCATTGCTGTTCTCGACAGAACGAAGGAACCAGGTGCTGAAGGCGAACCATTGTACCTCGATGTGAAGAGTGCTTTCTACGATGTTGAAAACAAGCCAATGATTGTTGGTGGCCGTTATGGTCTCGGTTCTTCTGACACTACACCTGCTCATATCATTTCTGTATTCAACAACCTTGAACTCGCTGAACCAAAGAACCACTTTACAGTAGGTATCGTTGATGATGTAACCTTTACATCTCTTCCTTTAATTGAGGAAATCCCAATGGGTGGCAAAGGTACTTTCGAAGCTAAATTCTATGGTTTAGGTGCTGATGGTACAGTAGGTGCTAACAAGAATTCAGTGAAAATTATCGGTGATAACACAGATAAGCACTGCCAAGCATACTTCTCTTACGACTCTAAGAAGTCAGGTGGATTCACTTGCTCACACCTCCGTTTCGGTGATAGCCCAATTCATTCTACTTATCAGGTGAATACACCAAACTTCGTTGCTTGCCACGTTCAGGCTTACTTGCGCATGTACGACGTAATTCGTGGTTTGCAAAAGAATGGTACATTCCTTTTGAATACTATTTTTGAAGGCGAAGAACTTGCTAACTTTATCCCTAACAAGATTAAGCGCTACTTCGCTCAAAACAATATAACTGTTTACTACATCAACGCAACAAAGATTGCTCAAGAAATAGGTCTTGGTAACCGTACCAACACAATTCTTCAAAGCGCCTTCTTCCGCATTACTGAGGTAATTCCTGTTGATTTGGCAGTTGAACAAATGAAGAAATTTATTGTTAAGTCATACGGCAATAAGGGACAAGATGTGGTTGATTTGAACTATGCAGCTGTAAATCGTGGTGGTGAATACAAGAAATTGGAAATCGACCCAGCATGGGCTAACCTTGCTGACGATGCAGAAGATTCAACCGATGATGCGCCAGCATACATCAAAGAAATCGTACGTCCTATCAACGCACAAGCAGGCGACTTATTAAAGGTTTCTGACTTCATCAAGTACGACATGGTTGATGGTACTATGCGAAATGGTTCGTCAGCTTTCGAAAAGCGTGGTGTTGAGGCTTTCCACCCAGAATGGACTTCTGAAAACTGTATCCAATGTAATAAGTGTGCATACGTTTGTCCTCACGCTTGTATCCGTCCATTCGTTCTTGATGACGAAGAAATCAAGGGATTCAACGATAAGACATTGGAAATGAAAGTTCCAAAGCCTATGGCTGGTATGAACTTCCGTATTCAAGTAAGCATTCTCGACTGTGTTGGTTGTGGTAACTGTGCTGACGTTTGTCCTGGTAACAAGCAAGGTAAGGCGCTCGCAATGGTTCCATTCGTTCGCGAACAAAAGCAAATTGACAATTGGAACTACTTAATCAAGAATGTTAAGACAAAGCAACACTTAGTAGACATTAAGAGCAACGTTAAGAACTCGCAGTTTGCTCAACCTTTGTTCGAGTTCTCTGGTGCTTGTGCAGGTTGTGGCGAAACTCCATACGTTAAGTTGGTTTCTCAACTTTATGGCGACCGTGAAATGATTGCAAACGCAACAGGTTGTTCTTCAATCTACTCTGCTTCTATCCCTTCTACTCCATATACAACCAACGAAGAAGGACAAGGTCCTGCATTTGACAACTCATTGTTCGAAGACTTCTGCGAATTTGGTATGGGTATGACTATCGGTAACAAGAAGATGCGTGAGCGTATCACCAAACTTTTGACCGATTCTTTGACCGAAGAACATGTATCAGCTGAATTCAAAGCAGCTGCTCAAGCATGGATTGAAAGCAAAAACGATGCAGACAAGTCAAAGGAAACAAGTGCTGTTTTGAAACCAATGATTGCTGAAGGTGCTAAGGCTGGTTGCCCTATTTGCAAGGAATTGCAAACATTAGACCACTACTTGGTAAAACGTTCACAATGGATTATTGGTGGTGATGGTGCTTCTTACGACATCGGTTACGGCGGTCTTGACCACGTTATCGCTTCAGGCGAAGATGTAAATATCCTCGTTCTCGATACTGAGGTTTACTCTAACACAGGTGGTCAAAGTTCTAAGTCTACCCCACTTGGTGCGATTGCTCAATTCGCTGCCTCTGGTAAGCGTATCCGCAAAAAAGACCTCGGCTTAATGGCAACAACATACGGTTATGTATATGTTGCTCAAATCGCAATGGGCGCAGACCAAGCTCAAACATTGAAGGCTATCCGCGAAGCTGAAGCATATCCAGGTCCATCACTCATCATTGCTTACGCACCATGTATCAACCATGGTTTGAAAGCGAAAGGTGGTATGGGTAAGAGTCAAGCAGAAGAGGCACGTGCCGTTGCGAGCGGTTACTGGCACTTGTGGCGCTACAACCCACAATTGGCAGAAGAAGGTAAGAACCCATTCACACTCGACTCTAAGGAGCCAGATTGGAGCAAGTTCCAAGACTTCTTAATGGGTGAAGTTCGTTACCTCTCAGTAAAGAAGGCTTATCCTAACGAAGCACAAGAACTCTTCAATGCAGCAGAACAAATGGCGAAACTCCGTTACCAAAGCTATGTTCGCAAGAGCAAAGAAGATTGGAGCGAATAAAGTAATTAAAAGCTAATACAGATAAAAAGGAATCTCAATGATTGAGATTCCTTTTTTCATTGAATATATCTGTCTTATCCACCAATAGACCGCTAAAACAAGAAACAATTATTGTCGGCTAATACATACAAGATTTTACCGCAGTTTTCCAACGGGGGCACTACATTTCCTCACAGAAGAACTTCAAAACATGACTGAGAAATAAAAAGACAAAAGATAAAGATCAAAACTCAAAATATGCCGTCATATTTCCCAAAATATGACGGAATATTCTGACAAAAATGACGTCATAAATAAAAGAAAAACAAAGACAACAGTCGGCAGACTTGCTCGCATGACTATTTTTAGACTCACTCAACAGAGCGAAAACGAGTAAACCATCGCATGAAAACTACTGAAAACAAGGGAAACTAAAAGGACTGACACTTCGTGAATGAAGCGGCAACCCTGATTTATGATTAAATATGGAGCGGAATACGGGAATCGAACCCGCCTCGCAGGCTTGGGAAGCCCGTGCACTACCGATATGCTAATTCCGCTTAGTGCAACTTTTAATGAAAAAAGTTCAAGTTACTGCTTTTAACAACTTCCCTTCTCCAAGAGAAGAGCCGATACCCGGACTCGAACCGGGGACCTACGCATTACGAATGCGTTGCTCTACCAACTGAGCCATATCGGCAAAAGCGAATGCAAAGATACATACAAAATTGCAAATTTGCAAATATTATTTGCGAAATAAGATGTTTCTTTGCCTATATTTCATTACAATCGTACTTTCTTTTTCTTACCAACACTCTCGTTTCCTACTCGGTCAAGCGCAGTTACAACGTATGTAAAACGCTCACTACCACCATCATACTTTAGTTTTAAAGTGGTATCATAAGTGATTGCTACGATTTTTGAAGGGTCTTCTAAATCAATATCTTCACCCTTAGCAAACCGATAAACAACATATTTATTGGCTTCATCTTGCCAAACTTTAGCCTTTGGAGCTTTCCATTTCAAAATATAACCCTCTTCTGTCCACTTTGCTTTCAATGAACGTGGCTTTTTGGGAGCTTTATCGTCAAGGAAAAGCATTTCTGGTTGAAGAGCAGGGTAACGCCAATAGGCTGTTTCAAGCACTTTTGCATAATTACCAGGATTATTAACGACCGAAGCAGCATACCAAAGAACGGCACCTTTCACATTTTCACAAGCCTCGTGCAGACGATGTTTCGCAGGCAATTGATGAGATTTCGGATTTTGAGGGTCAGCATTCTTTACTGTACGCAAAACATCTTCGCCAATATACAAAGGACGATTGCTGGCATAACGATTCCACCAAGTGATAAGTTCTTTATAATCTGCGGCACGATTGCCAATTTCCCAATAAAGTTGCGGCACACAATAGTCTATCCAACCAGTATTTACCCATTTAAGCACATCGGCATACAAGTCGTCATAATTTTGCAAACCATTGGTTTTGCTTCCAATATTAGGTGCGCTCTTCTCGTTGCGATAGATTCCAAAAGGCGATACACCAAATTTAACCCATGGTTTAACTCTATGTATGGTTTCGCTTAATTGCTTTATAAACATATTCACATTATCGCGACGCCAATCTTGAATTATCCCAAAGCTACCACCATACAAACTAAACTCCTTCAAATCAGGAATGCGTTGTCCAGCAGCTGGATAAGGATAGAAATAATCGTCTATATGGAAGCCATCAACATCGTATCGCGTCAAAATATCCTCCGCAATTTTACAAATATAATCACGATTCTCAGGTATTCCAGGATTCAATATTTTAAGCCCATCATAATCGAAAACTCGCTCAGGAGAACGCATTGCAATATGATTTGAAGCCAATTGCGTTGTCGTTTTCGTTTTGGCACGATAAGGATTTATCCATGCGTGCAACTCCATTCCTCGTTTGTGGCATTGCTCTATCATCCACTCCAAAGGGTCCCAATAAGGCATTGGAGCTGTGCCTTGTTGCCCCGTTAAGAATTTACTCCATGGCTCTAATTTGCTTGGATATAGCGCATCGCATTCGGCACGAACTTGAAATATAATCGCATTTACACCCATCTGCTGCAATTTATCTAATTGCGAAATAAGTGTTTGCTGCATCTTTTCTGTGCCAATGCCTTGAAATTGCCCATTCACACATTGTATCCATGCTCCTCTAAATTGACGTTTGTGAGGTAGATTTGCAGCAGAAACAACTGTGCTTGCATTAGTAAAAAACAACAATGCAAGCATGAAAATCTTTAGAAAACGGAATTGTCTCATCTCCTTGGTTTGTCTTATAAAAAATAATTATTATTTGCGTGATGCTTTCTTAAGATATTGTTTGTGGAAACGTCGCTCTGCCTTCAAAACATTGAATAGTTTTGTTGCAGGAATGACAAGTAACATCTTCTGGTGGTAAGCTTTTTCAACTTGTTTTATTTGAATACGCAGGTTATCACTGGTCATAATAGCTGTACGAGCCACATTATTATTTTGAGGCACACACTTTTGTTTGGCACAAACTGACGCATGTAATGCACGCTTTTTAACTTGCATTTCATCGTATATTTTGAAGAAATTATTCGCTTCTTTCTCTGTCAAATTTACCGTAGACAATATGTATTGACGTAATTCTGTCTTAAATTTATTGGGGTCAAACTTATGCTGCGCAAAAGTATTTATTGCACAACTCAAAGCTATAAATAAAATAATTATCTTTTTCATATTCAATATGTTATAAGAAAAACATTAATGATTAATTATCCGCTAAATAATTGTACATATCATCTTGGTCTATCATCATGTACTCTTCAGCCTCTTCCATTTCAGACGAATCTATTTTCTTTTGCGAAGTGGGTTGCATCATAAGTTTATTAACTTTTGTTTCAACCTTTTCAGCAGATTGATATTGCTGGAATAAATTTATGCTAGCCACACCTACAACGATAAGTCCAACAAAAGAAGCCGCAATAAGGAGCGGGCGAAAACGTCTAATAGGCTTGATATTTACTTTTTCGTGATTATTAGTGTCATCTTTAACTTCCACAATTTGAGAAATAATCTGCTCATCTAAATTGTCAAAGTAACCTTCTGGCAATTTAAAGGGCCGTTTATTTCCATATTCTGAAAGTAGTTTTTCTTCTAAGTTCATGACAAATGTACTTTATTTTATTACGATATTTATATGACGCGTCTACCAAGGATAGGTTTAATGAATTATTGATGAAGTTTGATATATTCCGTAATTTTCTTTACCGCAATATGATAAGATGCTTTCAACGCTCCTTCCGATGTTCCTAATACTTCGTGAATTTCAGGATATTTCATTTCATCATAATAGCGCATCAAAAACACCATTCGTTGCACATCAGGAAGCGTAGCAATCGCCTCTTGTAAAAGTGCTTGCCCTTCATCTCCGTCAAAATAATCATCTGCAATTAGCACATTGGCTATACCATTTTCAAAATTATCTGAACTAATAGCTGTCTTATTTTTCTGCTTGCGTATGAAATCTAATGATTCATTAATAGCTATTCGGTATAACCATGTGGAAAATTTTGATTTTCCTTGAAAGCTGCTTAAATTCTTCCATGCTTTCATGAATGTATTTTGTAACACGTCATCGGCATCTTCGTGTGACAAAACAATACTGCGTATTTTCCAATACAGCGGTTCACTGTATTTTTTTACCAACTCAGCAAATAAAATTTGCCGTTTATTGGAATCTGATAATAATTTTAGTAGGTCTGTTTCAAGTCGTTCCACAACGGGAAATGGCTTTAAAGGTGATAAGGTTATCGTATTGAAATCTTGCGAACGACCTTTCCTACCTTAATTATATAGCAACCTTTTGGCAAACTAAGGCTATAGCGTTTGTCTTGACCGTCGATTTTAATGCTCATAACACGAACGCCCACAACATTATAAATGTATAATGTTTCATTATCAGCACCTTCTACTCGCAGAACATTTCCGCTTATTGAAATAGAAATTGTATTAATTTCTTGCTCTTGCATTTCAATGGTTGTTGCAGCTTGAACCATATTAGGCAAAGCAGCACCGAGCAAAATGAAAGCCAATAATAAAGTGTATATTTTCTTATTCATACGCAGTTTAAATATCTTATTTATGCAAAGATAGTGATTTTATTTCAGAACTAAAGAAAAAACTATTTGCAATTAAAAATTTTAAGGTTAATTAAACGTTTTAATTCGATACAAAAAGACTCTGCAAAAAATAGTGCAGAGCCTTGTTCTTAATCATATATTTGAACTTTAGAAATCTTCATCAGAAATATCTTCTGCCCGTATATCTAAATCTTCAGGACTTTCTTCAAATGTAGTTCTGTAACTTTCTTCAATAAGTTTTTCTTCATCAAAATCATCTTCGTCATCTTCCATTTCGTTTTCACTCTCAAGTGGAAGTTCGTCTTCCTCTTCATCACCATTAGAAGAAGATTTACTCTTTGGCATGATGTCTTCAAAGTCATCAATATCCTCTTCACTCATAGGAACTTCGGTCTTTTCTTTCACAAAAATAGCTTCCGTCCATGCACCTTTACTAATTTCGAGAACTTCGTAACCTTCTTCTACTTTTTTATCATACAACCCACCCTCTTTTTTCAAGCGAGCAGTTGGCAATGTTGTTGTAGTTACTTCAAAAGCTGAGAGTATAATATCTTGAGTTTCTTGTGGAAGACTATCCCAACCGCCACCGAAATTTGCTTCTAAAACTTCTACTATTTTGCTAGCAGAAACACGATGAATATTGTTTTTTGTTAAGTCTGAAATACGATTAATAGGCTTTTTCTTGATTGCCCATTTAATGGTTGTATTATCATCAAGGCGAACTTGACCAACTTTGCAACCTCTATCTTCATATTTTTTGATTACTTCGGGTCTATCAACTTTCACCTCTTCTACTATAAAAGCACTTTTTATAACATCAAGAAAACTTTTCTCATTTCCTTTTAAATCTGTATCGCGTTCGGCTTGACTCCATAATCTGAAAATATCATTTTCTTGTATGTCCCAAACAGTTGTCTTTGTTAAATTTTTCAGTGAAAGTGATTTTCCTTGTCGCTTCATATTTTTTATTATAAACGTTGCTTTTTATTAATCATTCGAAGATTGTGGTGCAAAAGTATATACTAAAAACTAATCTTGCAAGAATTTTATATTAAAAATCAATCTATAATGAAAAATCCCATAAAGTGGTTGGAAAAATCAAATAGATTTCTTAACTTTGCATATATACATTATATAATTTGGAATGGAACCATTAGCAGAAAGAATGAGACCTCGTACGCTTGACGAATATGTTGGGCAGAGCCATTTAGTTGGCAAAGGTGCTGTCTTGAGGAATATGATAGACTCAAGACACATTTCCTCGTTCATCTTGTGGGGACCTCCTGGAGTTGGCAAAACAACATTGGCTCAAATCATAGCAAACAAGCTTGAAACACCATTTTATACGCTTTCGGCGATAGCAAGTGGTGTAAAAGATGTTAGAAGTGTTATTGAAAAAGCAAAAAGCAACCGATTTTTCAATGCCCCCTCCCCCATTCTATTTATTGATGAAATACATCGTTTTTCAAAATCGCAACAAGATTCATTGCTTGGAGCGGTGGAAAAAGGCGTGGTAACACTCATTGGAGCAACAACAGAAAATCCATCTTTCGAAGTAATTCGACCTCTTCTTTCACGCTGCCAAGTATATGTTTTAAAAAGTTTAGATAAAAAAGAACTGCTCAAACTACTTGACCAAGCTATTACGAAAGATATTTATTTAAAAGAAAAAGATATAAAAATTAAGGAATCTGAAGCACTATTGCGTTACAGTGGAGGCGATGCAAGGAAGCTATTGAATATCCTTGAATTAGTAATAGAGGCTTCCGAGGAAGATAATAAAGTAATTATCACGAATGAAAACGTAGTAAATTGTTTGCAGCAGAACCCATTGGCTTACGACAAAGATGGAGAAATGCACTACGATATTATTTCGGCTTTCATAAAATCTATACGAGGTAGCGACCCAGATGCAACGCTGTATTGGATGGCAAGAATGATTGAAGGGGGGAAGACCCACAATTTATTGCAAGAAGATTGGTGATTAGTGCTTCAGAAGACATTGGATTGGCAAATCCTAATGCGCTGTTATTGGCAAACGCAGCATTTGATACTGTCATGAAAATTGGTTGGCCAGAAGCACGAATAGCATTAGCTGAAGCTGCTGTTTACTTAGCGGTATCACCCAAAAGCAATTCGGCATACCTTGGAATTGACGCTGCTTTAGCAGAAGTGAAAGAAAGTGGCAACCAACCCGTGCCGTTACCAATTAGAAATGCACCGACAAAATTAATGAAATCCTTAGGATATAACGATGGATACAAATACCCTCACGATTATCCTGGGCATTTCACAGAACAACAATATTTACCTGATGCGTTGAAAAACAAACGTTTCTGGTATGCACAACATTCTCCTCAGGAAGAAAAACACTATCAATGGATGGTGCAATGCTGGGGAGAAAGATATAAAAAATAAAATAAGAAGAAAGATGAAAATTGTAGATTTAGATGGTTATGCCGCTAATCCTGGTGATATTTCATGGGACGGCGTAAAAGAATTGGGAGAGTTTGTACTCTATGATTACACTGATGACGACCAAATTATCGAAAGAGCAAAGGACGCAGATATTATCCTTGTCAATAAAATTAACATGACAAGAGAAGTGATAGAAAAACTTCCCAAGCTAAAATACATAGGAGAATTGGCAACAGGATTCAATAACATTGACCTTCAGGCTGCCAAAGAACATGGAGTAATCGTAACCAACATTCCTGCTTATAGCACAGATAGCGTAACACAATTTGTCTTTGCTCATTTATTGAATGTCGCAACGCATACTGACCATTACGCTAACGAAACACGAAAAGGAGTTTGGAGCGAACAAAGAGCTTTCTGCTATTGGGACGAACCTCTATTCGAACTTGCAGGGAAAACATTAGGTATTGTAGGATTAGGCAATATTGGTTCAAAAGTTGCTTGGGTAGGACACATGTTAGGCATGGATATTTCAGCCTACACAAGTAAAAATAGTAGCGATTTGCCTGAATGGATTAGAAAAACTACATTGCAAGGACTTTACAACACAGCTGATATTATCACACTTCACTGCCCATTGACAAAGGAGAATACCCACATGATAAACGATGATGTATTAGCCCAAATGCGACCAAACACTATTCTCATCAACACGGGACGTGGCGCACTCATTGATGAAGAAGC
This sequence comes from Prevotella disiens JCM 6334 = ATCC 29426, assembly GCF_000613345.1. Taxonomy (GTDB): domain Bacteria; phylum Bacteroidota; class Bacteroidia; order Bacteroidales; family Bacteroidaceae; genus Prevotella; species Prevotella disiens. The sequence continues at coordinate 17,586 of NZ_BAIS01000016.1, forward strand.
CGTGGCGCGAGCATTAAAAAAGAAACACCTCAAAGCATATTGTGCTGACGTGATGACACAAGAACCACCAGCAAAAGACAATCCACTGCTGAAAGTTGAAAACGCATACATCACACCACACATAGCTTGGGCAACTGTCGAAGCAAGACAACGATTGATGGATATTTGCGTAGAAAATATTAAAGCATTTATCAATGGCAATCCTCAAAATGTGGTAAATAAATAAAACAAAGAGTTACTATCATTAAGGAAAACTAACATGACATATAATGACCCGCATTACGTTAATGCGCTTCTACAACTGATAGAGGGATTAGGAACTCTTGCTTTTGCAATATCAGGCATTAGGCATGCCGCAGAAAAACGCTTCGATTGGTTCGGAGGTTACGTTTGCGGCATTGCCGTAGCTATCGGTGGCGGAACAATACGCGACACCATGTTAGGAGTAAAACCATTTTGGACAACTGACGTTCGCTATATACTCGTAACAGCGATAGCACTGCTCATTACCGTAATTTTACGGAAGCACATGAAACGATTAAACAATACATGGTTTGTATTCGACAGTTTAGGATTGGCTTTCTTTACAATAGCAGGTATGCAAAAAACTTTATCATTAGGACACCCTTTTTGGCTCGCTATCATCATGGGGTGTATCACAGGAGTAGCAGGAGGCATTATTCGTGATGTACTGCTCAACAATGTACCTGTAATTTTCCACAAAGAAATCTATGCTATCGCAAGCGTGGCAGGCGGAATACTATACTGGGCTATGCTTTCACTCAATTGTGGACTAACTTTTACGGTAATTGTAACTTTCTTCTTAATCATCGCAATTCGCTTTATTGCAGTTTATTACCACGTTTCATTGCCAACGCTACACGATGAAAGCTAAAAAAAGTTGTAAAAAAGTTGCGAAAAAATTTGGTGGGTTTCAGAAAAAACAATACCTTTGCACTCGCAATTAAGGAACAACACTAAGTATCCGAAATGCAACCATTAAAAAATGGTTCCGTAGCTCAACTGAATAGAGCATCTGACTACGGATCAGAAGGTTGTGGGTTTGAATCCCGCCGGAATCACAAAGAGTTTAGAAACTATTTCTAAACTCTTTTTTTATGAACCTCAAAAAAACACAAAACAATAGGTTTAGAGCGTCAAAACAGCCTCTTTTAAAGAGCAAAATAATAGGTTTGCAAAAATCACTATATTTTCGTTAAAAAAAAATCGAATAAATTACACTTATAAGTTGTTACTAACAAAAAAATATTTGTACCTTTGCATGCAAATAAGAATAAGGAATCTGACAAAATAGCTCTGCGGGTAAAACAACCTATAGGTGGAGAAAGAGTTAGGAAAATTCCAACTAAACCCTTTTTACAATAAAAAAGGGAGAGTTGTTGGTCTCTATTAGCAACTATCTTCAACATCACATTTATACACGAATATTGCACCTATTTCTTTTTCAAGAGTTGGTAAAAAGAATGTTCAGATTCAAATAATTAACAAATCCTCAATGTTAGAAAAATCGTCTAAGATTTATATTGCAGGACACCGCGGATTGGTGGGTTCAGCAATATGGAACAATCTCTATCAACGTGGTTTTCAAAATCTTGTAGGTCGTACTCATCACGAGTTAGACCTTACAAATCAGCAAGCTGTTGAAGATTTTTTCGCAACAGAACGTCCTGATGCAGTTGTCTTGGCAGCAGCATTTGTGGGAGGAATTATGGCAAACAGCCTTTATCGTGCCGACTTCATCATGCAAAATATGATGATGCAATGCAACGTTATTTCGTGCGCTTATAAATATAAAGTAAAAAAATTACTCTTCCTTGGTTCTACTTGTATCTATCCGAAGAATGCACCACAGCCAATGAAAGAGGAAGCGTTATTGACTTCACCTTTGGAATACAGCAACGAAGAATATGCCATTGCGAAGATTGCAGGTCTGAAAATGTGCGAAAGCTATAATTTGCAATATGGAACAAATTATATTGCAGTGATGCCGACTAACCTCTATGGACCTAACGACAACTTCCATTTAGAGAATAGCCACGTCATGCCAGCCATGATGCGCAAAGTTTATTTGGCAAAATTAATTCATGAAGGCAATTGGGAAGCAATAAAAATAGATATGAACAAGCGTCCTATCAATCCCGTTGCAAAACTTAGCGAACAAATTGGTGCTGAAAATGTTGATGGCAATGCGCCTAAAGAACGCATTCTTAAAGCATTAGCATTCTATGGCATAGAGGATAATAAAGTTACACTTTGGGGGACAGGCTCTCCATTACGCGAATTTCTATGGAGCGAAGATATGGCAGACGCATCAGTCCATGTACTCTTAAACGTTGATTTCAAGGATATTATTGGCATCGAAAAGTATTCAAGCGTGTTCTATGGTGTAAAAGCCGATGGCGAAGTAAACCGTAACAATAGCGATGGGCGTGGTGGAGCAATACCAAACTTAGGAGAAATTCGCAATTGCCACATCAATGTAGGTACAGGTATCGAACTAACTATCAAAGATTTATCCCAATTAGTTGTCAAGGCTGTTGATTTTCAAGGCGAAATCGTTTGGGACAAAACAAAGCCAGATGGTACACCTCGCAAACTCATTGATGTAACAAAGCTACATTCATTAGGTTGGCAACATAAAATAGAAATTGAAGACGGAGTCAAGAAACTATACCAATGGTATCAAGCATCATTAGAACAATAGTTCTAATCTTATGCAATTCCTAAAATACGCAATGAAATCAAAAGAAATAAACAACTTTCTCCGAGTTTCAACTATATTGATTCTTGCTCTCGTAGGCATTGCAAATAAAGGGTTTGCGCAAAAATACACGCCTTTCACTAATATTATAAATGCAACCAGAGAGAAACCATTTTCAGCAATAACAATTACCAACAACGCTAAATGGAAATTTGAATCTGATGCTTTTATAACTTATGGTTCATATTTATACGCAGGAACACAAGCTACACCTGCAAAATATCTTCATATTAGCACTGAAAAAGTCTTTCACAATATTTCAAAAGTAATAGTATGGACATTACTTAAAAATCCTGCAGAAGGTATTTTAAAAATTGGCAACGCAACATTTCAAGCAAAAGAAATACAATATTCCAAAGGAGTTTATGAAGGATATTGGTTCGTTTTTTCTCCCAACACTCCTATAAAAGGAAATATTGAAATTCGCATAAATACAAAAGGTAACTTAACAAATAAAATTATATTAAAAGAAATTGAAGTTACCAATTTAATGGACGATAAATCCGAAAATGCTGAATATATCAAACAAAATATTGAACAAAAAGATAATATTATACAGCTCAACCGCACCATTTCGAAAGACTATTGGAACACTTTCTGCGTACCCTTCAATCTTACAAGTACACAAATAAAAGAAACTTTGGAAAATGTTCAAATAAAAGAATTTACAGGTGGAGTTAATGGTACTAACATGATTTTCAGAGATGTTGCAGAAATAAAAGCTGGCATACCCTATATTATCAAACCAACCAGAACAAAAGAAAAGCCAATATTCAAATATATTGAATTCACGGCTGAAACTCCTGAAACAATTTCAACTATAAATGGAGAATATAGCTTTATAGGTACTTACAGTCCTACTGAAATAAAGACAGATGGAACAGAACTTTTCCTCGGCGATGGTGATGCATTGTTCAAACCAACTCCAACAGGCAATAAAATATTTGGGAATAGAGCCTATTTTAGAATACCCAATAAGGTAAATAACGCTGAACAAAAGTATTCAATAATAGACAAAACAACAGCAAATATCAGTATTCCAACAACAAAGAAGATAGAAGTAGACCAAATATACACTATAGATGGAAGAAAACTCTACCCTACTTCAATATTAAAGCCTGGAATTTATATCAAAAACGGCAAAAAATTGCTCGTGCAATAATATCCCAACTTTTCATCATAAAGTGAAAACTAACAAGGAAAAACTATGAAATAAGAAACACAAAAGAACTTTAATAAATGAATCACACAAGAAAAAAGTATATAAATCCAAAAACAAGCATAATAAATATAGAAACTTCCAACAACATCATTGCAGCAACTGACCCTATTGCCAATCTAAGCAACATACAAGGTTCTATCGTCAACACTGGCGGAGAGGTTGGAACAACAGACGCAGCTACTGCACATGCTAAGCCTTTCAATGGTGATTTATGGGGAGAATATTAAAATCAGTCAATATGGATAACGAAAAAATTACAGTAACATCGCCATTATTACCCAATCTTGATGAATTTCAAGAAATGCTTAAAGATATTTGGAATAGAAAATGGCTCACAAATAATGGGCATTACCACCAAGAACTTGAAAAAGCATTAGCAGAATATCTAAAAGTGCCTTATGTGGCACTTTTCACAAATGGAACTCTACCATTGCTATGTGCCTTGCAAGCCTTACGCATAACAGGCGAAGTTATTACCACCCCATATAGTTTTGTTGCTACAACTCACTCCTTATGGTGGAACAATATAAAACCTGTATTCGTAGATATTGACCCTGAAACGTGTAATATTGACCCTGACAAAATAGAGGCTGCTATCACACCACAAACCACTGCCATTATGCCTGTACATGTTTACGGAAAACCATGTGATGTGGAGCGTATTCGAGCAATAGCAGACAAATATGGTCTAAAAGTGATTTACGATGCTGCTCATGCCTTTGGTGTAGAAGTTTGTGGCAAATCCATCCTTGAAGCTGGCGATATGTCTACTTTAAGTTTCCATGCAACAAAGGTTTACAATACAATAGAAGGTGGAGCATTGATTTGCCATGATGAAAAGACGAAACAACGCATAGATTATCTGAAAAACTTTGGCTTTGCAGGCGAAACCACCGTTATAGCTTCGGGCATCAACGGAAAAATGGATGAGGTACGTAGCGCATACGGATTGCTCAATCTGAAACAAGTAGACAACGCCATTGCAGCTCGCCAACGTGTAGCCAACGCCTACCGTGAAACCTTACGCAACGTAGAAGGCATCACCTTTATGGACGATATGCCAGGAGTACGCCACAACTACAGCTACTTCCCCATCTTTGTAGACAAAGAAAAATATGGTATGACACGTGACGAACTCTACTTTAAGATGAAGGAGCAAGGCATACTCGGTCGCCGTTACTTCTACCCTCTCATCAGCGAGTTCTCAACCTATCGTGGGCTTAGAAGTGCAAATCCCGAAAACCTACCTGTGGCACACAGCATAGCAAACAGCGTAATTTGTCTGCCGATGTATCACAGCTTGACAGAAGAAAGTATTACACGCATTATAAAGTTAATAAATGGATAAAACACAGCCACGTATTCTCTTATTAGGAGGATCGCCACAGCAGGTTATTGCCATCAAGAAAGCAAAAGAGATGGGCATTTATACCATCTTATGTGATTACTTACCAGATAATCCTGGACAATTCGTTGCAGATAAATTTTATAACGTAAGTACTACCGATGTTGAAGCCGTATACAAAGTAGCCGAACAAGAAAAAGTAAACGGAATACTTGCCTATGCAAGCGACCCAGCGGCTTTACCAGCAGCAATCGTTTCAGAACGATTAAATCTTCCTACAAATCCTTCAAGCTCTGTTGCTATATTGGGAATAAAATATCAATTTAGAAAATTCTTATCAGACAATAATTTTGCTTGTCCCCAATATGTAACATTTACCCCTAAAACTTCCGAAACAGAACTAAAAGAACTCATTTCTAAATTTTCCTTTCCAATTATCATTAAACCTACCGACTCTTCAGGCTCGAAAGGAGTAACAAAGATAGAATCAATTCATCATAATTTAGACGAGGCTATTACGTATGCGAGTCAATACTCACATAACCAAATTCTTATAGCAGAAGAATTTATAGAACGTGGCTTTCCCTATGTAATAGGAGGGGATATTTTTGTAAAAGAAGGCAAAATTATCCTCTTCGGAGAGATGAGCTGCCTACGGGACAATGCTAACAGCGCACTTATCCCAATTGGGGAAAAAAAGCCCTCTGGACTTGATAGTCAGCAAGTTACAATTGTACACAAGGATTTACAAAGGATTATCAACGCCCTTAATATCCGCTTTGGAGAACTAAATATAGAACTGCTTATTGATAAACAAAACAGAGTACATTTCTTAGAAATAGGTCCACGGGCAGGAGGTAATATGATACCCATCCAGTTGAGCGACATCTTTAAGGTAGACTTGGTCAAAGCCAATATAGCTGCTGCCATAGGTATCCATTTCGACCTTTCCTTGGAAGAACAGGAAGGTTGTTTTATGCATTACGTACTCCATAGTTATGAAGAAGGCGAATTTGATAAAATAGAGATCGCACCTGAAATTGAAAAATCTGTTTATAGAAAAGTAATTTATAAAACAGAAGGTGATAAAATAGAATTCTTTGATGGAGCAGGAAAAGCTATTGGTATCATATTCCTTAAATTTAACACCATAGAGGAAATGGAATACTTCTGCAAAAACCACGAACAACTTGTCAAAGTCAATTTAAAATAGTAAAGGCTGGTTCTATAAATTACCACCGCATATAGTCATTAAATTTTTATGAAATACGTTTTGTTATCTTTTGGCTTCTTTTTATATAAAACAGGCTGCGCCTCAACAATTCAAACAAGTTTGATTGCATTCGGCTTGCTCCGTTTTTGGTTCAAAATGTAAGTTCGTTCAGTCGTGTAGCTCGCTACACTCCTTCACGCTCTTGCATTTTGACCTCAAAAATAAGTTCAAAATCTAACAAAGCTAATTTATAGAACCAGCCTAAAGACAAAACATAATGAAATTAGCAATCATAGGTGCCTCCATCGGTCAGATAGAAGTCTGTAAAAAGGCAAAAGAAATTCCAAACTTAGAAACATACTGCTTTGCATGGGAAAAAGGTGCTGTATGCAAAGACTTGGTAGACCATTTCGTGCCTATATCTATTATGGAAAAAGATGCCATAGCAGACAGATGTAAAGCACTCAAGATAGACGGAGTAGTTAGTAATGCTTCGGACAAGACATCCCTGACAACTGCCTATGTCGCCGAAAAATTAGGACTACACACAACACCTTACAGCCAACTGTTAAAGATTAAGGATAAAAATTGGGTGCGCCAGCAAACAAACAATATACTTGGACTGACAAGTATAAGGTTTGAGAAAGTAAACTTCCAACGCATCAAAGAAAAAATATTCTATCCTTGTGTGATAAAACCCATCACAGGGGCTGCAAAAGTGGGGGTAAACTTCCTCAATTCAGAAAATGACTTCAACACCCTGCAAATAGACGAAGCACTCAAAGAAAGCGATTTCCTAATAGAAGAATACATAAAAGGAAGAGAAGTGTCAGTAGAATCCTTATCTTACGAAGGACAACATAATGTTATTCAGATTACGGATAAAATATCAACAGGTGCACCACACTTTGCAGAATTAGGACACAACCAGCCAGCCGACTTGCCACAGCATATTTCAGAACAAATCTGCAAATTGATTCCTGAAATATTAACAGCAGTAAATTTCACAAATGGTGCATCACATATAGAATTGAAAATATCGCCAGATAATAGAATATACCTCATAGAGATAAATCCAAGAGGTGGAGGCGGCCAAATATCGAATAGGCTTGTAACATTAAGCACGGATTGCGATTATATCAAAGAATTGATAAATATTTCAATAGGGTCGTATGCTTACAAGCCTACGACAAATACAGCCTTTTGTGGTATTCGCTTCCTATGTGAGCAAACAAAACATCTGCTCCATTATGCTATCAATGCCAAAGATTATCCTGAAATCATAGAATACAAATATGATGGAAACCCATTGATAGAACAACACACGAACTACGAACGCAATGGATATATACTTTTTTCTAAACAAGCATTTAAAAACGAATTAAAATGAGCATAAAAAGATTACAAGATATAGATAATTGGGATATAAAACTTAAGGATTATATTCATACACTTTCAGAAGAAGATAATGATTCTAAAGTATATCTAAATATTACATGGCAAGAAAAAATCATAAAATACGGAGATATATTTGTTAGTTATAATGAACAAGCACAACAAATAAGAGGTTGGATTCTCATCTATTGTAATAATATAAACACATTAACCGCCTATTGTGCTGGATTAAATGTACTAAAAGAGTATCGAGGAAAGAAAATAGGAAAAGAATTATTAACACAAGGTGTTAATTTGTGCAAAAACAAATTTAAAGTTTTAACCTTATATTGTAATCCGAAAAATAATATAGCACTTAATATGTATAAATCATTTGGTTTTAAAGAAAGAAACATAAAAAAAGATGAGCTTAATTTATTTGCATTGGATTTAGAATAAAAGACTAAATATTCTGTACATCAAAATATTTTTCCAAACGAGTAAATAGTAAAATGGAGTCATTAAAGCAAAAAACAAAAAGCGGATTACTTTGGAGTAGCATTGAACGCTTTTCCAACCAGGGTGTTCAATTCTTATTTTCTATAATGTTAGCAAGACTACTTGCCCCTTCGGATTATGGTATTGTGGCTATGGTGGTAATCTTTTTTGCCATAGCGCAAACTTTTGTTAACAGTGGTTTTAGCAGTGCAATTGTAAGAAAAAAAAACAGAACGGAAGCGGATTTGTCTACTTGTTTCTATTTTAATATATTGGTTGGCTTTGGTTTTTATATTTTGCTGTTCCTGTGTTCTCCTTTCATTGCCGATTTTTATGACCAGCCAATTTTATCTCCTATCGTAAAAATATCCGGACTCACCGTTCTCATCAATTCGCTGTGCATCGTTCAGCAAGCCCAATTTACGATTCGGATTGATTTTAAGACACAAGCAAAAGTAACATTAACGAGTACAGTCATATCCGGCATTCTTGGAATACTATTGGCATACTTAGGTTATGGTGTATGGGCTTTGGTTTGGCAGGGAGTGATAGGGTCTTTTATACGAATGCTTCTCTTATGGCTATTTTCAAAGTGGCGACCGCGAGAGTCTTTTTCTAAAGACTCGTTCCATTATCTTTTTGGGTATGGTTCAAAGTTGCTGGCTTCTGGATTATTAGATACCACCTACAACAACATATATCCAATTGTCATTGGAAAATTCTACAGTCCGGCTCAATTGGGTAATTTCTCACGTGCACAGGGATGGGCGTCGCTCCCGTCATCGAATATTACAGATATTCTCCAGCGTGTTACTTTTCCTGTCCTAACTGAGATGCAAGATGATGATGAACGTCTTGCCACCAATTACAGGAAATTACTGCGATTGTCTGCCTTTGTTGTTTTTCCGTTGATGATGCTATTGGCAGCTGTCGCTTCGCCTTTGGTACGAGTGGTTATTACAGCAAAGTGGGATGCTTGTGTACCGTATCTGCAGATTATTTGTTTTTCCATGATGTGGTATCCTATACATGCCATCAATCTAAATCTCTTGCAGGTGAAGGGTCGGTCTGATTTGTTTCTCAGACTTGAGATTATCAAAAAAGTAGTTGGAGTGTCGGTCATGTGTGTGACAATTCCATTGGGTGTCACAGCGATGTGTTTTGGAATGGTGTTCACATCAATCAATGCGCTTTTTATTAATACATATTATACAGGAAAATTGATTAATGTAGGATATCTCACACAGATGAAAGACTTATTGCCTATCATTTTTATTTCATTGTTGATGGGTACTTTCGCCTATGCATCCACATGGCTTTTTTCTACAGAGTGGATCAAACTGTTCATGGCTGTTGTGATAGGTGGTATTACATATCTTATCTTAAGTAATTTTTTTGCTAAAGATGAGTACATAGAAGTGATGAATGTAATAAAAAGAAAATAATGGAAGACTTACCTTTGGTAACAATTAAGTGTTTAGTGTATAATCATGAGCCATTTTTACGCCAATGTTTGGATGGCTTTGTCATGCAAAAAACTAATTTTAGGTTTGAAGCGTGGATTCACGATGATGCATCTACGGACAGATCGGCTGAAATTATCCGAGAGTATGCTAAGAAATACCCAGAAATTATCAAACCATATTATGAAAAAGAAAACTTATATTCTAAGCATGACCAAAGTTTCAGAGAAGTCACAATGAATCCAAAGTATCTAAAAGGAAAATACATTGCCTTTTGTGAGGGCGATGATTATTGGAGGGATGAATATAAATTGCAAAAACAAGTAGACTTTTTGGAAGCGCATGAGGATTATGTAGTATGTTGCCATGATTATTTAGTATTGAATCAATCAACAGGTGAATTGAAAGCAAATCCCGGTTTTGTTGATGTTAATTATCAGCGCAAGGGAAGTTTTGATTTCTTAACATTCAACTATTTTGACGGATGGTACACATCACCTTTGACTTGCATGTACAGAAATGAGGAGTTTGTGTATCATATGCCTACGGAAAAATTTCCATATTTTATAGATACGGTGTTTTATTATTATTTATTAAAGCATGGTAAGGGGGCTCTATTAAAAGATCGTATGGCTGTCTATCGTGTGCACTCTGGAGGAATTTATTCTGGTGCAAGCCCCAAGTTCAATCATTATAGAAATATTGCTAATCTTTCTACTATTTATAAGCTGGATCGCGAAAAAAGAATACTTCCAGCTTTGCATTATAATGAAATTGAATATATAAAATGCTTGATAGCAGAATATAGATATTTAACCGTCGTCAAAGAGTATTTGTGCATAATTAAAAGAATGCCGATTAGATACTTCTTTAGCACCATTAAATATTTTTTGGCAAATAAAACAACGTAGAATGGGAACAATAAAAGATTTAAGGACGTTTGTTAAGAACTTTATTTATGCACATATAATAGTTCCATATAGATATTATCTATTTTCAAAGAAAATAGATATTCGAGATGGGATTGAGACTATAAGCTGTATTATTAAACATAACTTGTCAATTTCGAGATTTGGTGATTATGAGTACATGTCATTGTTTAATGAGTCAAATAATTTTAACAAAGAAAATACGAGATTGGCTGAAAGATTAAAAGAAGTACTTCAATCTAATAATCCTAATTTACTTATATGTCTTCCACATGCTTTCCATAGTTTGAGTAATGACAATAAACATGCCCTTTGAAACCTACAACCAATTCGTAACAGACTATGTCTATCAGATTTCTTTCGCTATTATGGGAAAAGTGAGATATATAGCAGAGCCGATGTGCGTTTACCGTGCTTACGTTCCTGGTTCATGGTCTTCACGACACATGGAAAATGATGTAAATGCTGAAAAACAAATATTAAAAGGAGAACACAAACTTTTAGAAGATTTAAACAGATGGTCAGAATTCAAATATGATAATTGGTTTAAAATGCGTTTCTATAGAAGACTTTGCTTTTTTTATCAAAAAGTAGAAAATTACAAAAAGGCTAAAGAAGTATATTGGAAAAGCGTTGAATTCAATGGCATCGTACCTTTTTTTAATTGTTTAAGAGAATATAGGTTTTTATGGCGTAAACAACATCACATAATATAATTAATAGAAATTATGAGCTATTTACTACAAGATATACTTACTTCGATAAAATACAGAAGTACTATTATTAGATATTATATATTCTTTCCTATTTTATATCTATTTTGGAAATTTCCTAAAGCAGAAACTATAGAGGAAACACTTGAAAAATTAAAAGAAGAGAAATACTCTATATCGCGTTTTGGAGATGGTGAATTAGACATTATGTGGGGAGCGACTGAAGGTTTCCAGAAAGCAGATAGAAATTTAGGATATAGATTAAAAGAAATTCTTAATAGCAACGAGCCTAATATTCTAATAGGAATTGCTGATTTCTACCATAAAAACTCGAATAATAGAGAAAAACAAAACTCCTATGCAAAACAATTTTGTATAAAAAACCTCCCCAAAATAATTCGTACTTTTAAGAGAAAAGAATTTGCTAATGCCTATATTTCAAGACCCATAACAACTTATAAAAATATTGATGCAAAAGAAGTTTTTGAACAGATAAAAAAAATATGGGAAAAGAAAGATTTATATGTAGTAGAAGGAGATAAATGCCGATGTGGGATAGGAAATGACTTATTTGCACTATGTAAATCTGTAAAAAGAATAATTTGTCCTTCAGAAAATGCATATGACAAATATCAGGATATACTTTCAAAATGCAAGGAATTAATCCCAAAAGAAGCAGTTGTTTACTTAGCTTTAGGCCCAACAGCCTCTATATTAGCATATGACTTGGGAAAAGAAGGATATAAGGCTTTAGATTTAGGACATTTAGATATAGAATATGAATATATGAAACATGGTGCAATTGATGGACAAAGAATTAAAATACCAGGTAAATATGTCAACGAAATTGCCAATGGCTGTAAGGTAGATGATTCTATCATAAACGAAGCATATATAAATTCTATAATTTGCAAAATAAATTAATTATAACAAATGCAATTACATGATATTTACATTCACTCTTACAAGCATATCAGAAACTGCTACAAATTAGCAGAAGGGGATACGAGTTTCTTTGCTGTAAAACCTATAAAAATAATTTGGTTTAGATTTTTCTATTCGATTCTCACACTTATTGCGTGGATTGCTAACAAAACGTTACCATTATATTTACATTATACAAAATCTAAGAATCTCTCTATACAAGAGAATATTGTAGTCTCGTTAACCTCTTTTCCAGCTCGCATTAACTATGTTTGGCTCACAATTGAAACTATTAAAAGGCAGACCATAAGACCATTTAAAATAATTTTATACCTTTCAAAAGAACAATTTCCTAATCAAGATAATGATTTACCACAAAATTTACTTAATGAATGTGATGAACTCTTCGAAATTAAATTTGTAGATGATGACTTGCGTTCTCACAAAAAATATTATTATGCATTTCAAGAATATGCTAATAAAAATGTTGTTACATTTGATGATGATGTTTTCTATGAATCACATATTTTAGAATATTTATATCACTCACATAAAAAGAATGTTGGTTGTATTATAAGTAGCAGAGCATGCGTTATTAATCCCAAAGCTAAATATCATACCTGGGTACGTCCTAAAGAAAAGAATATCCAGATGGCCAATTTACTTCCAATTGGTATTGGTGGGGTCTTATACCCCCCCCTTAGTTATTCACAAAAGATTTTTGACAAAAAAGCTATAAAAGAAAAATGTTATAAAGCTGATGATTTGTGGTTAAATTATATGTGCAGACTTCAAGGCAGTAAGATAGTAATGATAGATTGGTGTTATGGAAATATTACTATAGATATTAAAAATAATGTCACTCTTTATGATTCAAATATAGACGAAAATGACCAACAAATAAAAAACATAAGTGAATGGGGGAAATTATTGGGACTTCCAGACTTTTTTCATAATAACATATTAAGCAATAAAGGATAATAAAATGAACTGCAACTATTTAAGATACCCAATAGAAACACTAAGAAATAAATTCTATGCAGAATTATTTCGCTCAAATTATTATAAAGAACTGATAAAGAAAGATTTGAAAAAGGCATTAAGCCTACAATATAAAGCTCAGCATCATGAGGAACTTAATTGGGACAACCCACAAACCTTAGATGCAAAAATAATGTGGTTGGAAGTTATGACTGATACCAGTATTTGGTCAGAATTGACAGACAAGTACAACGTCAGAAAATATATTGAACAAAAAGGCTATGCTGATAACCTACCAAAATGTTATGGTGTTTGGGATAGAGTAGAAGATATAGATTATACTACTCTTCCAGATAAATTTGTTATTAAATGCACTCATGACAGTGGCTCTACGTTTATCATAAAAAACAAAGCAAAAAGTAATCTTGAAGAAATAAATAACGAGCTACGCAAGAAACTTGAGCCTATGGGAATAACAACCTGTGAACCTCATTATTTAAAAATTAAACCAAGAATAATTGCAGAAGAATTATTAGAAGATTTTGAAGATGCAAAATGGTCTACATCTTTAATTGATTACAAAATATGGTGTTTTAATGGTAAACCATATATAGCTTTTGTTTGTTATGACCGTAAACGAATGGAAAATGGTCTGATTGGAGTTACATACGACCTCTTTACTTTAGATGATTGGACTCCCAAAAGAGAATTCCTAAGTAAAAAGAATGCAAATTATAAAAACATTCCCAAACCTAAATGTCTTGATGAGATGTTACACATAGCTAAGAATCTTTCTGCCGAGTTTCCGCTCGTAAGAGTAGATTTCTATGTAATTAATAATAAACCTTACTTTGGAGAATTAACTTTTACATCATCAGGAGGACTTAATTATTTCTATTCAAAATTAGGACAGAAAGAAATGGGAAATGCAATTGACTTAAGTAAAATAAAAAGAATTAGATAACGTTTTTAGTATGGATGTAGTTTTAGCGGGTGATTTTTTCCCTAACAACCGAGCTGTAGAACCTGTTCTTCGACAAAAAGAATCCATTTTTACTTCATCGATCAGAAAGATTATTTCAGAAGCCGATTTTTCTCTTTTAAATTTTGAATCACCTATAATAGATGGGACTGAATTTAAACCTATAGATAAATCTGGACCTTCTCTAAAAAGCACAAAAGAGAGTGGCGCATATATAAAATCATTAGGGTTTGATATGGTTGCATTAGCAAATAATCATACATCAGATTATGGAATTGAAGGATTACGCAATACAATTAATGTGTTTAAATCCTTGAACATAATGACCATAGGTGCAGGAAATAATATTGAAGAGGCCTCTAAAATAGAATACAAAAAAGATTTAGCCGTTATTAATTGTTGCGAAAATGAATTTGGAATTGCTACAGCTACAACAGCTGGTGCAAATCCATTAAATCCTATATCTCAATACTATAAAATAATAGAAGCTAAAAAAAAAGCAAAATATATTATTGTTTTTGTCCATGGTGGAATGGAACATTTTCAATATCCTTCTATAAGAATGAAAGAAACATATCGCTTTTTTATAGATGTAGGAGCTGACGCTGTTATAAATACTCATCAACATTGTTTTTCAGGCTATGAAGTTTATAAATCAAAACCTATATTTTACGGATTAGGAAATTTCTTTTTTGATAGCTTTGATAAATATGAAAAATCTACTATATGGAATTATGGCTATATGGTCAAATTACAAATACAACAGAATATAGAGTTTAAATTAATACCCTATATACAATGTGCTGAAGAACCTATTGTTAGATTATTAAAATCAACCGAAGAAGAAGTATTTATAAAAGAGATTCAACATATTAACCAAATTATAGGAGATGATTCGGAATTGACGAAAATAAATAAAAAGTGGAAAGATAATAATACAAATATCTATAGATTTTTATCAAGACCATACAACAAAAAATTTTTTATTTCGTGGATAAAAAATATAATTCCTCTATATTTTAATAAAAAAAGTAAAGAAATTCTATTAAATTGTATAAGATGTGAGTCGCATCGCGAACGCTTTGTAGACTATCTTTTAAAATAAATAAACCAAATAGATAGAATAATGGATAAAAAAAATATTAAAATAGCAGTAATAGGTTTAGGATATGTAGGTCTTCCATTGGCAAGATTGTTTTCTACCAAATACAAGACTATAGGATTTGATATGAACCAAGCTCGTGTTGATGCACTTATGAGCGGACACGATGCAACTTTGGAGGTAGCTGATGATTTGCTTCAAGAGGCCATTAGTAAGAATGGTTTTAAATGCACAACTAATTTGGACGAGATAAAGGATTGTAATTTCTATGTTGTAGCTGTTCCGACACCAGTAGATAACAACAATCGACCAGATTTAACTCCGCTAATCAGTGCAAGTGAAACTGTTGGAAAGGTTATATCTAAAGACGATATCGTTGTGTATGAGTCTACAGTCTACCCTGGTGTTACGGAAGAAGAATGTCTGCCTGTTGTAGAAAAAGTATCGGGCTTGAAATTCAATGAAGATTTTTTTGCAGGCTATTCTCCTGAACGCATAAATCCTGGAGATAAAGAGCACACTGTTGAAAAGATAAAAAAGGTAACATCTGGCTCGACACCTGAAATTGCTGATATTGTAGATAATATTTATAATTCAGTTTTAATAAATGGAACACACAAAGCACCATCAATAAAAGTCGCTGAAGCATCGAAAATTATTGAGAATTCTCAGCGCGATGTCAATATAGCATTTATGAATGAATTGGCAAAGATATTCAATGCAATGGGCATAGACACGCATGATGCTATTGATGCCGCTGCCTCGAAATGGAACTTTATTAAATTAAGTCCAGGATTGGTAGGCGGGCACTGTATTAGCGTTGACCCTTATTATTTAATCCAAAAAGCACAAGTATATGGTGTTTTACCTCGGGTTATGTCGAATGCACGCCGTTTGAATGATGGTATGGGGGCTTATGTTGCTAATCAGACTATAAAATTGATGAATAAGAAAGGGGTAATGGTAAAAGATGCCAATATTCTTATTCTTGGTATAACATTCAAAGAGAACTGCCCCGATGTAAGAAATACCAAAGTAGTAGATATTTACCAAACACTATTAGAATACAGCAATAATATAAGGGTATATGATCCGTGGGCAAATCCTGAAATTGTAAAAAAGCATTATAACATCCATATACAGCAAGACTTAACACAAGTAGAAGACACTAAATATGATGCTGTAATTTTAGCAGTTTCGCACAAAGAATTTCTTAATATGGATATACGCTCCTTACTAAAGAATAAAGAAACAGGAGTCGTTTATGATGTTAAAGGAGTACTCTCTACTGATATAATAGATGCAAGATTATAATGAAAATAAGTTTTGTTATTCCTGTCTATAATGCTGAGTTATATTTAAATAAATGCATAAAAAGCATTTATAATTCAGAATTACCTGATACAGAGTTAGAAATCATTATGATTGATGATGGCTCGACTGACAATAGTGTAGAAGTTGCAAAACAAATATGCCAACAATACAAAAATACGATGCTTCTTGAACAAGAAAATCAAGGTTCAAGTGTAGCTCGTAATGCTGGTATAGAAAAAGCTACAGGCGATTATATTTGGTTCATAGATAGCGATGATTATTTAGATTCTTCATTATTAGGAAGAATTAAAAACGACATTATAGAAAATAATTTTCCCGATATATTTGCTATTCAATTAAAACTTATTGATGGTAAAACGACATGTATAGAGTGTTCGCAACAAAAGGTAAAGCATAACGTTATCTTAAAAGGACGTAATGCTATTCTAAGTGGTTATCAGCCTTCATCGGCATGTGCCTTAATCTGTAAGAGAGATTTTATCAAAAAACATCAGCTAAGATTTTATGTTGGTATCTCTCATCAAGATGTTGAATTTTCAATGCGGGCAGTAGCATTAGCTAAAAATATTTATTTCTCAGATTACCAAGCCTATATCTATATAAAACATAGTGGCTCTGTTTCTAAGCCGAAAACAGTAGAAAAACAATATTTCTATACTATTGGCGATATGTATGTTGCATTATCTCATCAGAAGTTTATAGAAACACTTGAAGATAAAGAACTGCAAGATTATATTCTTAGATGGAGTAATAATATTTTATTTAATCTCGTGTTATCCATAAAATGTAGTAATAACCCATTAATAGATAAAAACTTCAGAAAGAAAGTTCTCACTGATATGAAAAGTCA
Organism: Prevotella disiens JCM 6334 = ATCC 29426; assembly: GCF_000613345.1. Classification (GTDB taxonomy): domain Bacteria; phylum Bacteroidota; class Bacteroidia; order Bacteroidales; family Bacteroidaceae; genus Prevotella; species Prevotella disiens. The sequence continues at coordinate 35,299 of NZ_BAIS01000016.1, forward strand.
TGGCGTCTTTCCTCTTCAAGGTCCTTTTGTTTCATGGAAAGTATTGCTTTTTAGCAAGCTATTAAATATTTACTATAATGTTTATAATTTATTTTTCTAATGAAACAAAAAGATTGGTTATATATTGAAAGTGATTATTATCGTTGGACAAGGATTTCCAGAAATAATGGAGGAGGAAGGTTCTTCCATCTTAAAATAATAATATTTGCCCTATTCGGGCGTATACCTGGTTTTACATATTGTTTTTGGTTAAGAATAGCAAATGTAAAAGGAATAATGGGAATAATTGGACGTTGGAAACATTATAAAAATAGAATAAAATATGGAACAGAAATAATTTGGTCTACTCAAATAGGATATGGTCTATTTCTTCCACACCCTTTTTCCATTACAATTAATTCTTCAACAATAATCGGCGATAACTGTTGTATAAATAAAGGGGTAAATATAGGCTCTAAAAACTGCAATGCTGCAATAATTGGCAATAATGTTTATATAGGTCCCAATGTCTGTATTATAGAAAATGTTCGTATTGGAAATAATGTAACAATTGGAGCTGGAGCCATTGTTGTAAAAGATATTCCAGATAATGCAACAGTTGCAGGTAATCCTGCTAAAATAATCTCATATAAAGATCATTCAGACTTAAGACTTAAAGTATGGAGGAATAATATTTAATTAAATATTAAATATGTTGTATTTTTATCATTTCGTTATATTATAAAATTTAAGGATACACTTTTTCCTGATTTTTAATAAAAACAGAGTTTATTATTCAATTTATGAAAAAAATATCAATATTGATTCCTGTTTATAATGTCGAAAAATATCTACACAGATGTTTAGATTCTATATGTAATCAGTTAAATGAAGAGTGCGAATTAGTTATTATCAATGATGGTAGTAAAGATGGTAGTGGAGGTATTTGTAATGAATATCAAAATAAATATCCAAACCTAATAAGAGTTTTTCATCAAGAAAATAGAGGTACAGGAGTTACAAGAAATTCATTACTTAACAACGTACAAGGAGAGTATGTCTGGTTTGTTGATTCCGATGATTTTATAACAGAAAATATACTAAATACCATATTAGAGAAATTAGATGGAGAGATTGAAATTCTTTCTATGTGTTTCAAGAGATTTGGTAATAATAAATATGGCGAATTAGAAAACAAGCATCAAGACAGAACTTAATAAGTGGTACAAATTATTTAACATCAGAAAAAGTTGATGGTTTTTTGTGGAATAAAATTTATAAACTCTGTTTTTTAAAAGATAATGACATTTGCTTTAACGAAAATCTGAATTCGCAAGAAGATTGGCTTTTCAATATACAAGCATTTATTCTATGCAAAAAAATGTTATTAACGGGCATTTATTCATACAATTATTTTCAAGACAATCAAAGTTCTATTTTGCACTTAAATACGCCAGCTTCTAATAAACGAGATATAGAAAATACATTATTAGCAGAAAAAGAGCTCTTAAAACTTATAAACTTACAAAGGGACAAAAAGGTAAAAAAAAGTTTATCAGAAATACTTTATTTAAATATTGCAGGTTTTTTCTATTCTCTTTATACTAACAATATCTCATCTGAAGAAATCAAACGTATTCTAAGTATTGAAAAAGAAAGAGGATTATATCCTGTTCCATTTACCAAAAACAAACGAGCAAATATATTTTTAATAGGTGCCAACATAAAACCATTATTTATCTTTTTATGCTGGATACGTAATAAAATAAATAAAAAATGAAAAAACTATCATTATTAATTCCAATCTATAACGGCGCAAAATATATTGACGGTTTAATGAATAACATATTAAGCCAAATAACCCCAACGATAGAAAAAGATATTGAGGTTCTACTAATTAATGATGGAAGTAAGGATAACTCTTTTAGTATGTTAAAAGAGTATTCAGCACGTTATCCTGATATTTTAAAAATAGAAACGCAAGAGAATGAAGGAATCGGCATTACTCGCAATCGAATGTTATCATTGGCAAGTGGTATGTTCGTTTGGTATATTGATCAAGATGATTTTATAGAGAAAAATATTCTACAGGAAATTATTCCTATAATAGAAGAAAAATATGATTTAATTAATATTGGTCATACACAAATTAGTACTTCAAATGAGATAATAGAAGAATATTTACCAAAAGAGAAAAGATATGTCTCTGGTCTTCAAATGGTGAAGGAGGGGTATAGAAATAATGCACTTTGGGATAAGATTATAAATAAAAAGTTTCTTCTTAAAAATAACTTGTCGTTTGGTAAGTATAATGGTATGGACGACTTTTTTCTTTCATTTTGTTTAATGGCAAAATGCACGGAAATAAAAACTATTCATAAAACAGGCTATTATCATATAGTTAATCCAAAGTCGTATTCACAAGATCTAACAGAAAAGGTGAGAATTGATTGGGCAGAAGGCTCTTATTCTTTAGGAAATGAAATTTATACATATGTTTCTTCAACATCAAAATACGAACAAGATATACTTAATATTTGGTTCTCTTTATGGTTATTAGGGTTTATATATTCTTTAGTTAATTATAAATATTCTGATAATTATGATTTAAAAATGCTTGAGCGGTTAAAGAAATGTAAGCTTTATCCTATAAAGCCCAAAATGCGCTCTAAACGTCTTCATCTTGTAACCTATATTCTTAATAATTCGCTTGGTTATAGGATTAGCAAATTTTTTCTGACTAATTAATTATGTTATTATATCTTTTAATTTTTAGTATACCTTTTCTATTTTATTGGTTTTCTATAATTAGAGAAACCAATATCAGGCAACTTGACGACCAGCGTTTTGCTGTTATATATATATATGGTATTGCATTATTTGTTGGATTGGGAGATATGTTAGGCGGTTACGATCGCTATATCTATAGCGAACTGTTTGATAATTTGGCAGACCAGTTAAGAGTTGGAACTTCAATAAAATTATCTAATATTTACCAAGCATACAGTACTGAATTTGGCTATATAGGACTTAACTGGGCAATAGCTCATATAACAAGCAACAGATATATTTTTATTTTCCTCTATACTATCTGTATGTATGCCATTATTTTACATAGTTTTAGAAAGTATGCAAAGAATTATCCCTTGGCATCTATCTTGTTTATGGCATTGGTATTTTATTTCTCATTTACATATCTTCGGCAGATGTTCGCTGCTGCTATTATAGGACTGTCTATTAGATATATCATCGAAAGAAAGTTTTTAAAGTACTGTGCTATTATCATTGCAGCGTTTTCGTTCCATAATTCTGCTATTATTTTCTTCCCCATGTATTTCATTGCAAATAAGAAATACTCAAAAGCACGTATATTATTATTAATGTCCGCATGTTTCATTATTGGTGTAACAGGAATAACAAGTAACCTTTATAATCTTTTTGATGATATATCAACTCGTGCAGCGCATGCTGATTATGCAGTTCAAGAAGATACACGAATAGCCTACATCTTAGAGGCTGGATTCTTTCTCTTTTTCCTGATAAAGTCTTATTATCATCTACCAGATACCAAACAAAATATAGTTTTATACAACATAGCTTTAGCATTTTGTGCTATTTTGTTGTTGTTTATTCGTTCTGAAAACGGAGGACGCTTAAGTTGGTATTTCGTATATGGATTAATATTTTCACTAACACAGCTATCAACTACCAACTATGGAAAAAAAATAAAGATGGGCTTACAGCTTTCTATTGTTAGTTTTGTTCTTTTCTTGCGTATTCTCACTTCATGGGGAGTTCTATTGTATCCGTATAAAACGTTTTTCACTAATGGGCATAGAGAAAACGATTATATTTTTGAAAGATATGAATACGATTATAATTACGACAAAGATAAATTTTATAAGTAATATTATATGCTGATAACCGTATTCACTCCAACCTATAACAGGGCAAAACTGCTTCCAAGGTTGCATAAAAGCCTACAAGTTCAAACTAACAAAGATTTTGAGTGGGTTATTGTTGATGATGGGAGTACCGATAATACAAAAGAAGTTATAGATAATATAATAATACAACAAGATAATGATTTTCCAATTCGATATTTCTATAAAGAAAATGGAGGAAAACATACTGCAATAAATCAAGGAGTAAAAGAAGCGAAAGGAGAATTATTCTTTATTACAGACAGCGACGATGTCCTACTGCCTAATTCTTTAGAAATAGTATATCAACAATATTCTAAGATAAAAGAAAACAAAGATCTTGGAGGTATTTGTGGTTTGGATTGTTATGCTGATGGGAAGATAATTGGGACAGGTTTAAAGAAGGATTTTATAGATAGTAATTCCATTGAAATACGAAATCATCATTACGTTACAGGTGATTTAAAAGAGGTTTTCTATACAAATGTATTAAAGGAATTTCCATTCCCTGAGATTGTTAATGAGCGTTTTGTGCCAGAAGTTTTGGTTTGGAATAGAATAGCACAAAAATATAAATTAAGATATATCAATCAACCGATTTATCAAGTAGAATATCAAGAAGGTGGACTTACATCTAAGATTATTGAAATCAGAATGAAGAGTCCAATTGCAACGACGATATGTTATGGGGAAATGTTAGATTTACATATTCCAATTAAAAGTAAAATAAAAGCAGCTATAAATTATTGGAGATTCTATTTCTGTATTGAGGATAAATCGAAAATAAGAAAAAGAATAAACCTTTTGTGGGTAGGACTCTTACCAATAGGTTGGGCTTTTCATATAAAAGACCGAATAAGAATTAATAAGAAGTAGATTATAGGTAGAAAAAAGGCTTGATAGTTGTAAATCTTTTTCACAAGCGTAACTATTGCTCAACTTTCTTTCTATCAATATATTGTAAAACCTATTGTTTCGCATCCTAAAAGCGGCTATTTTACACGGTAAAAGCGTAGGTTTTGTATCGCAAAACAGCCGCTTTTGTATTGCCAAAATGAATTTATTGTATTTTGATAAAATTCTTTTTACAAAATATACTTCTTTCTTCCATTATTAAAACTTTTCAAGAAGAGACATTTAAAGCTTAAATTCTTTAACTTAATATGAGTAGATGAAAATCCTTCAAGTCATTACATCATTAGAAATAGGAGGCGCAGAAACCTTGGTTGTTAACTTGATTCCAAGATTGTCTGTATTAGGACATACTGTGGATTTATGTATCTTTAATGGTACGGAAACACCATTGATACAAAGATTGAAAGTTGAAAGTCCACAAACGAAGATATATGCATTGGGACATAGTGTATACAATCCACTTTATATATTAAAGCTGATGAAGATAATGAAAGGATATGATATTGTTCATACACATAATTCTTCACCACAGTTATTTGTTGCAATTGCGAATTTGTATCGCCATACAAAACTCGTATCTACAGAACATAATACGTCAAACCGCAAGCGTAACTGGAAGTGGTATCGTCCTATTGAGAGTTGGATGTATGGGAAGTACAACCATATTATATGCATTAGTAAGATTGCAGAAGAAAGGTTGAGAGAATATATGAAAGGAGAATGGATTATTCAATCTTCAAATAGATATAAAACAATTACTACAATTAATAATGGGATTGATGTCAATGCAATTTCTCAAGCACTTCCTTGCAAGGACCTATTAAGTAAGAAAGAGGCACGTAAGGCTATTCTAATGGTGGCTGGCTTTCGTGAACAAAAAGATCAAGATACTATTCTTCGTGCAGTAAACCAATTAGATAAAGATAAATTTGAAGTTTGGTTTGCTGGTATTGGCGAACGAATGGAAGAAGTTCAACAGTTGTCTAAGTCGTTAGGTGTAGATGATAGAGTTCGGTTTCTTGGATTAAGAACAGACATACCGAATGTGTTGAAGGCAGCAGATATTATCGTTATGTCTTCTCATTGGGAGGGTTTGAGTCTTAGTAATGTGGAAGGTATGAGTGCACATAAACCTTTTATTGCCTCTGATGTAAATGGCTTACGAGAGGTTACAAAAGGATATGGTATTCTTTTTCCACATGAAGATGCCAAGGCTTTGGCAAATGAAATTAATCAATTGGCAGGAAATAAGGATTATTATGATAAAGTTGCCAACCGCTGTTATAATCGAGCACTAGAATTTGATATCAACAAGATGGTAAACGGTTATAATCAAGTCTATCAAAAAGTAATTGGAAATTTTGAATAAACTGATACTGATAAATCTAAAACCGTTGAGGTGTATTGCAATACCTACAAGCATATTATGTCATAAGAATTAAAAGATGGCAAAAAAGAAACTAATAAGAGTTACGACTTCAGATATAAGTTTAGATTCACTTATCAAAGGACAACTTAAATTTCTAAGTTCTGAATTTGAAGTTATTGGCGTTTCTAACAATACGGGAGTTTTAGCAATGGTAGGAGAACGCGAGGGAATTCGAACCATTGAAGTTCCTATGCACAGGGAAATTTCCTTACTCTCCGACATGAAATGCCTTTGGCTACTTTATAGATTATTCCGTAAAGAAAAACCAGATATTGTTCATGCCAATACTCCAAAAGGTAGTATGCTGTCAATGATAGCCTCGAGGTTAGCTTCTGTTCCTCATCGTTTATATACAGTTACAGGATTACGCTATCAAGGAGCAAGTGGGCTTTTCCGCACTTTGCTTATGACAATGGAACGTATTAGCTGTTATTGTGCAACGAAAGTTATTCCAGAAGGAGAAGGAGTAAAAAAGACCTTGCTTGAAGATAATATTACAAGTAAAGAAATGCACATAATCCATAATGGAAACATCAATGGTATAGATACGACTTACTTTTCTGAACAAGCTACGATAGAAGAAATAAAACAAAGTCTGAATCTTTCTAAAGAAACAGATTCTGAAAAGGTAAGAGATTTATTTAGAGAAAGCATCGGACTATCTAAAAACGATTTTGCCTTTATTTTCATTGGGCGAATCGTAAATGACAAGGGAATGCACGAGTTAGCAGGTGCTTTTAGCAAATTGGTTCCTATCTTTCCACATTGTAAGTTAATACTTGTTGGTAACTTTGAAGATAATTTAGACCCATTACAGCAAGAAGATAAAGTGTTTTTTGAAAATAATCCTGCTGTTCACTTTGTGGGGTATCAAGATGATGTCCGTCCCTATCTTCTTTCAGCTGACGCACTCGTATTCCCAAGCTATCGCGAAGGCTTTCCAAATGTTGTTATGCAAGCGGGGGCAATGGGATTAGCTTCAATAGTTACTGATATAAATGGTTGCAATGAAATAATCAGAGAAGGAGAAAATGGTATCATCATTCCGCCTAAAGATGAAATATCATTATGCACAGCAATGACGTGTTTTATAGAACAACAGCATTTAAAAAATACTATGTCTGAAAAAGCAAGAAAAATGATAGTAGAACGATACGAACAGAAAGATGTATGGGAAGCAGTACTTAAAGAATATACTAATGTGGGGGAAACGAATTGCTTATAGAGTGCTGAACATTCCCTATCTTAAAGATAAATGTCAATGTATAAAAACTATCTTAAACGAGTTTTCGATTTTTCTATAGCTCTGTTTGCAATAGTAATAGCCAGTCCTCTAATAATTACTGTTGCTGTTTGGCTACATTTTGCTAATAAGGGAGCAGGGGTGTTTTTCTTACAAGAAAGACCAGGACGTTATGGCAAGATATTCAAAGTCGTAAAATATAAAACAATGACAGATGAAAAAGATACGAACGGTAATCTACTACCCGACGAAGAAAGACTGACCCCGATAGGAAAATTTATTCGCTCTACATCTATAGACGAACTTCCACAACTCATTAATGTTTTGAAAGGAGATATGGCTTTAATTGGTCCTAGACCACTTTTAGTTAAATATTTACCGCTATACTCTAAAAAACAGGCACGCAGACACGAAGTGAGACCAGGAATATCTGGCTGGGCACAATGCCATGGTCGTAATGCTATCTCATGGACACAAAAATTAGAGTACGATGTGTGGTACGTAGACAATATATCGTTATGGACAGATATACGAATTATCTGGAAAACTATAATCTCTGTAGTACAACGTGATGGAATTTCAGCAGAAAACAATGTAACAATAGATGATTTCAATGGATACAATTAATATGCAAACACCATATTTTTTACTTGATGAAGAAGACTTTGTCAAAAATACGACTTCTTTTCAAAATGCATTAAAGAAGTATTTCAAAAAAAGCATTATAGGTTTCTCTGTGAAAACCAACTCCTTTCCATATTTACTGAAAATAGCAAGGGAACAAGGTTGTTATGCAGAAGTTGTTTCCTATACCGAATACGAATTAGCTTTACTATGCGGCTTTCCAAAAAATAGAATCATTTATAACGGTCCAATGAAGTCAAAAGGAACCTTTATTGACGCATTGGAAAATGGTGCTATCGTAAATATTGAAACCAAAAGAGAAATTGAATGGTTAAATTCGTTGAATGCTTCTAAACATTACAACATAGGTATTAGACTAAATGTAGATATAACCCTTATTTCTCCTGAAGATGCCAAACACGACAAAGATGACAGTCGTTTTGGTTTTTCAGCAGAGAACGAAGAGTTTGAACAAGCCTTAAAGAAAATAAAAAGTATTTCCAACGTTACTTTAAATGGTTTGCATATTCACAGAACATCGAGAACACGAAGCATAAACTTTTATAGAAATCTTGTAAAATACAGTATAGATATTATTTCCAAATATCAGTTATCATTAAATTACATTGATATTGGCGGAGGATATTTTGGAATATTCGATAATAAACCAACTTATAACGATTATTGTGCTACTATATCAGAAGTTTTTGAAAATCAACAATCTAAAGATTTATTAAGGAAAACAACCATCATAGTAGAACCTGGAAACGCCCTTACAGCTTCTGTTTTTGATTATCATACTTCAGTAATAGACTGCAAAAAAGTAGGAAATAAAGTATTCATAACAACCGATGGTACAAGAAACGATATAGACCCTTTGTTTCAGAAGCAGGATTATATAAAAGAAATTATATACAAAGAAAAAAATAATGGTAATATCACAAAACAAATAATATCAGGTTGTACTTGTTTAGAATTTGACAGACTTTTTGAGTTGACAAATAGTCCACAACTGAATATCGGTGATAAAATATGCTATAAAAACGTCGGTGCCTATACAATGTGCTTAAGCCCGCTTTTTATCAGATATATACCTAAAGTTTATTCTAAAACAACAAAAGAACTACTTAGAGAAGAATGGGGTGCAACAGAATATGTAGCCCAATGTAAAATGTAAAAATAGAAAAATGAAAAAAAACATATTATTTTGCAGTGTAGGAAGAAGAGGGACACTGCTACAGAATGTTAGAAAGTCAATGAATGGTTGTGGAAAAATCGTTGCCACAGATAACAGCCCCGTAGCACCAGCATTGTATTTTGCAGACAGTATTTATCAAGTGCCTCGTATAACTGACGAGCAATATACAAATAAAATATTGGAAATATGTAAAAAAGAAAATATTAATGCACTTACTACGCTCATTGACCCTGAAATAGAAATAATGGCAAACCATTATGAACAATATGTCAATAATGGAATTCTGCCTCTTTGTCCTAATAAAGTTTCCGCTCATATTTGCTTTGATAAATACGAAATGTTTAAACATTTCCAGAAAAAAGGTGTTAGAACTGTCCTCACTTATAAAGATTTGGATATTTTTAAAAAAGCACTGAAAGATTCCCAGATTTCTTTTCCTGTCTTTATGAAGCCAATATCTGGTAGTGGAAGTGTTGGTGCACACAAAGTAGATACTCTTGAACAACTTGAAAACGATTGGAATAAAGGAGATTTTACATATATCATTCAAGAGCTGATGACTGAAGGCGATTGTGATGCTGATGTATATGTAGATACTATTTCTCACAAACCTGTTGCTGCTTTCTCTAAGAAAAAGATAGAAACAAGAATTGGAGGTGCAAACAAAACTATTTCATTCAAAGATCCCCAACTCTTTTCTTTTATAGAAGAAGTATGTAATGCTTTGGAGCTAAATGGACCTTGCGACATGGATTTCTTTATAAAAGATGGTGAATACTATCTATCTGAAATTAACCCACGTTTTGGTGGTGCATATTTGCATGCATACGGTGCTGGTGTTGATTTTATCCAACTCATTTTGAATAATATAGAAGGAAAAACTAATAAGTCTACCATTGGTAATTATGAAGAAGATATTCTGATGATGATGTACGATGCTGTTGTTATTCGTAAGAAGTCAGAATTAATGGAAGGTGATTTTTCTTTATTATAAAATAATTAGTGTTTACTG
>NZ_BAIS01000015.1 GCF_000613345.1 Prevotella disiens JCM 6334 = ATCC 29426
TTAGTTGTCAGTATTACCTATCAGGAATATCGGTGTTATCATGAATGCTGGTTTCTGCAACTTCTGACAGACGTACTTTCTGAACAAATGTGCTTCCGTGCTGTCCAACAGGAAAGATAAGGCGATAATCATAGGAAGTGGATAGAGCGGTACATAACCTTTGAACCGTCCATTGATAACGACTTCTTCCTCGTCTGAAACTCTTTCTTCGGGATGCAGGCTGAAAGATCTTATTATCGTTTGCAGTCTGTGGTTGAGTTTGCTCCACGTTACTCCGAAGAACCTTGTAATTTCTCCCTCCGTCATGGCAATGTCCCCGTTTCCCCTATGGACAATCTGCATATTGCTGCCCCAATCAAAGATGCTGCGCTGATTCTCCGTGCTGGTCTTTGTTTTTGATTTATAGCTTGTATTCATGCCGTTTCCTCCTTTCTGCCATTTGAATTGACAACCAATGGGATTGTCTTTGTGTCCGTTGCTGCTTCCACATCTATATTTACGGTATTTTTGTCCTTTGCCTTGTACCTGGCAATAAGCCTGTCCATGTCCTCCGAAATCTTACTATCCGTCACCTGCGCATAAACTTGAGTGCTTGATATGGAGCATGTCCCATCATCTTGGCTATACTTTCAATGGGGATACCTGCGCTCAGACTCATCGTGCCAAATGTATGTCTTGCCATGTGAAAGGAAAGTCTTTGGCGAATACCACAAGCCTTTCCCACGATGCTCAGCTTGGTATCCATGACACTACGGCTGCAATCACGGTGAAAGACAAGGTGATCATCTTTTTCTTTCACCGTCTGCTGTTCCTCGCTTCTTTCCGGCTCTTTCCGGCAATGACTGATGATGGCTTCCGCTATGGGATGTAACGGCACGATGAACTCAACCTTGGTCTTCTGACGTTTCTTTCTTATATACATCTGTCCATCCGCTGTCGTTTGGATATGCTTGTATTCCAAATTTTCCATATCCGAGATTGCCAGTCCTGTGAAGCAGGAAAAGATGAACATCTGTCTTGCTAACTCTGTTTCCTTGTCATTCATCCTCATTGACATAAGTTTCATTACATCGCTCTTTTGCAGAAAGCGTATCTTCTTTTCCTCTTTCTCATACTTGGCATTCTCAAACGGATTGCAGCGGATAATCCTCTTGCTGACTGCACGGAACATTAGTCGGCTCAGCCAGCAGAGGTTGCTGTTGACGGTAGATGCTTTCAGTCCACGCTTTTTGAGAAAGAAGCGGTATTCCTCGAACAAGTCCTCTGTAATTATTCCGATGGGTATGTCCTGCATTCCCTTGTTTTCTACAAATTCACGGAGATTTCTGTTAGAATAGAACAGGTTCAGATAAGTTCCCTCTGCCTTGATCTGCCAACACTTTCCTTGACTGTTTGCAGTTCGGCCCTGCTCATGGCAAGGAGCGTGGTCGGATTGGTGGCAATACCCTGTAAGCGGTTCTTTACAAGCTCCACACTTACCACTCCATCCTTTACAAGAATATCCCGATAGGTCTTTTCCACTAAATCCCTGAACTCATTGATTCTGTGATTGGTCTTCCTGTTAGTTGTCAAACCCTGCTTGGTGTTCCACTCGGAGACTTTACACTCTTCTCCTGTGGTAATGGCAGCATTCTTTCCGTCGATGGTGATACGGCAGAGAATGGCGGTATTGCCGTCTGCCTTGGTCTTCTGTCTGTTGATATAGAATAGTATCTTGAATGTACTTCTCATTGTCTTGGTGATCTTGAATTATAAGTAATGATAAGATAGAAAAAAAAGTAATCAGATTGTTAACTGCATATCTTCAGTGAAAGAAAGGAAACGGTCAAATTCCTCAAAGAGTTTCTGTGGCGTTACCTTTGCATAACGCTCGGTCATGCTTACGTTGCTATGTCCGAGCATCTTGCTCACCGTTTCAATAGGTACTCCTTGCTCAAGCGTGATAAGTGTGGCAAAGGTGTGTCTTGCCGTATGCGTGGTAAAGGGAAAGGCTATATCCTCTCTAAGGCGCAATGCTTTAAGATACGACTGATAGGTGGCATACTTCATCTGTGGCAGCAGTCTTTCCCTTTCTTCGCCTCGATACTTCTCTATTATCCTAATCGCTTCAGGCAACAACTTAATACGGCAAAGTACACCTGTCTTCTTCCTATTGAACTTCATCCAAAGATTTTCCTCATCATCACGGACAAGATGTGTCTTACTTAATCCCATTAAATCACAATAGGCTACACCTGTATGACAGGCAAAAACAAACAAATCCCTTGCTGTTTCCATTTCTTCCTCCAACTCTCCGAAGTGGGTATTCATTAGTTTGTCAAGTGAACGTCTGTCAAGTGCCTTTGGGAGTTTCTTATCGCCCTTGCTGATTTTGACTTTGTCAAAAAGCAGGATGTCTGCCAACCCCTCACGGTAAGCCTGCCTGCAAACTGTTTTCAAATGGGTGGCGACATTGTAGAATGAGCTCTCCTGAAATCCACACTCTCCCAAGAAGTACTGCTGAAACTCATGGATGAAGTTCTCTGTCAGTTGTGAGAGGGCTAAGTCAGAAACCTTATACTTCTTTTGGATGAACTCCTGCAAGTGGATTCTCGTGGAGTGATAGCTTGCCATTGACTCTTTTCTGATGTCTATACCTATATGACTTTCTTTCTCTTTGATGAGCATATCAAGTCTTTCGATGAGCATGCACCGTATCTGTACACTGCCTTGGAACTGTTCCTTCACGTCGGTTGCGTCAAATGGGCAACCTCTTGCAAGCAAAGACTGATAGGCTGACTGGATGGACAGCAGCAAGTTCTCCAACCTGCCATTCACTTCCACCGCCTCACGACTTTTTCCGTCCATTCTGCTCTCACGGGGATTCCACAAGTCAGGATTGCAGGAGAGCTTGCAACTGAACTGGGCGATGGAACGCCCAATGGTTATCCGTCCCATAATCGGTGCTTTACCCGACTTGTCCAGACCGCTCTTTTTGAGGTAGAGCAACACCTTCATTATTTCTGTTTTCATACGCTTTGATGTTTTGTGGCAAAAATACCAATTTCAAAGCGTTCATCACTTATGCAGAAAACTGCCGACCGTAGCAACAGCCACACGAGCGAAAATAACTCAGTTACCGAAAATTACTCCATCGTTACCTATGGCAAAATCGGGTAACGGTTTAGTAACTGAACTTCTGCCTAAATCTGCGTATACCTGCCCTTTTTGAAAAAGGAAGTTCTATGCAAATTATTCCGTTTCCTTCTCATTATCAGTCAGTTTACACCAACTTCGATATTTCTTCATTTTCGTTGATTAGTTGCAGCATTAAAATAGGCTGTTTTGAGGTGCAAAAGAGCCTATTTTTATTTTTTATAGGTAGGTAAAAGAGGTTGAAAATCTAACAAAGCTATTTTAAATCCTATAATATTCGTATTACGAAATAATCGTATTAAACTATTATCCAAAGCTTAAAAATAGACTTATTAGTATTTATTAACTATTAGTATTTGTATGTATTACGAAATTCTCGTAACTTTGCGAATAGAAATAACAAGAAATGAAAGTAGAATGGAAAAACTAACCAAAACAGAAGAAGAAGTAATGCTGCACATTTGGCGTTTAGAAGATTGCACGACTAAGGAGGTTTTGAACGAATTGGACGACCCAAAACCACCTTATACTACCTTGGCTTCTGTTATAAACAACTTGAAACGGAAAGGTTTTTTAAACGCAAAACAAAAAGGTTTGACCTACCATTATAGTCCGAAAATAGCGAAAACGGAGTATAAAGCCGACTTTATGAAGGGGTTTGTAGGCAATTATTTCAAGAATTCTTTCCGCGAAATGGTTTCATTTTTCGCCAAAGAAGACAAGATTTCGCCTGACGAATTGAAAGAAATTATTGAAGAAATAGAAAAGGGAAAAGCCTAAAAAGGCTTCAAAAGATAAATAAGTCTTACGCTTTCCTCGCTCAAAAATTAAAAAAATAATGATGTTACTCTATCTATTGAAAATAAATATTGCCCTCATCGTCCTTTTGGGATTTTACAAACTCATCTTCTCGGGCGATACATTCTTCCTTTTTAGAAGAATAACATTGCTGGGAATCATTGTTATTTCCATTGCTGTGCCAGGGTTAAATCTGTCTTATTGGGTAACAAGTAACGAAGAACTCACGTCCATGGCGACCCATTATGCAACCAATGTATTGCCAACGGTAACCATAGGAATTAAAGATAGCGGAGCCAGTTCGTGGGATTTTGTTTATGTCCTAATCTATGCCATAGTCGTTTCAATACTTTTGGCACGTTTCGCATGGCAAATTGTGAGCATTGTGAAGCTGAAAAATCGTTGTAAAACAAAGCTTATCAATGGGAAGAGTGTTTATATCTTAGAGAAAATAGAGAGTCCTTTCTCGTTTTTTAATTGGATTTTCGTTAATCCTACCAAACATAAAATTCAAGAATTAGACGAAATTATAACCCACGAAGCAGCCCATTGCCAGCAAAAGCATTCCATAGATATTATTGTAACTGAGCTGTTTACAATCCTATTTTGGGTAAATCCGTTCGCATGGTTGCTAAGGCGTGAAGTTAGATTGAATTTAGAATATCTTGCCGATAATAGAGTATTGGAATGTGGTTCCGATAGTAAGCAGTATCAATATCATTTGCTCGGCTTGACATATAAGAAGAACGTAGCTACAATATCAAATAATTTTAATGTTTTACCTCTTAAAAAAAGAATCAAGATGATGAACAAGAAAAGAACAAAAAGCATAGGAAAGGCAAAATATGCCTTGATTGTTCCCATGACGGCAGCCCTATTGGTGGTCAGCAATATTGAAAGTGTAGCACGAGCCGTTTCTAATGTAGCCCAAAAAGAAGTTTCTGTGCTGAGCAATCAAGCTATAAAAATGAACCAACCTACTGAATCCAAAGCAGATAAGGCGTTAGTCATTACGCAGAATATAGCCGAAACAAACCTCCAAACCAATGTTCCGAACCCTAAGAAGGTGGTAAAGAAAGCGGCAAAAAATAAAAAAAGTGATTACCAAATGCCTCAATTTGGTGGTAATATCAATGTTTGGTTAATGCAAAATGTAAAGTATCCTGATGAATCAGTAAAGAAAAACGAAGAAGGAAACGTTATTGTTGCTTTTACAATAGCAGCCGATGGCAGCGTTAATAACCCAAAAGTGGCAAAAGGAGTGAGTCCTGCACTCGATAAAGAAGCCCTTCGCATGATTTCTTCTATGCCAAAATGGAAACCAGCCATAGAAAATGGCAAAGCAATAGAAACCAATTTTATCCTTCCTGTAAGTTTCAAATTAAGCAAAAAAGAGGCTAGAAAGGCAACGAAAAAAGAAAAGGAAGTAATTGAAATTCACTTGTAAGTTATAAAAAGCAAGCAAGGTAAATCAAGAAAAGACTTGAAACACAACAGAACGCCTATGGTTTTACGATATTCACCATAGGTGTTCATCAAAAATAATCACGATGAAAAAGTTAAAAATCTTCATTTTTATTTTCATAGTAGCCTGTATGCCAGCTTTTGCACAAAGAAATCAGCAACTAATAGCACAAGGCGACAGTTGTGTAAAGGCGTATGATTATTTTCATGCCTTAGATTTTTATCAGCAAGCACAAGCTATGAACGATAATAACACCATAAAAATGAAACTTGCCAATTGTTATTATCTTCGCACAGCCTATAAAAAATGTATTGATTTGCTGCAAAAAATTCCAGAAGATAGCTTGACGCACGATGCTTTACGCGAAATGTATTACGCACAAGGCGCAATGAAAAAGACTGAAGAACAGACCTATTGGGGAAAGAAACTTCTTGAAAAATTTCCAATGGATGGGCATATTCTTGCCGACCTTATACAAGTTTTCTTATCTCAAGAGGATAATGACGATGCGCCATTTTTATCTGTGCTCTATGGAGAGCGTTATTATAAACTCGATTCTACCAATGTTGAAGTGAACAAAGCATTGGGAGAAGCCTATTTTCTTGCCCAAAAATATGAGAAATGTATCAACATTTACAAGGACATTATGGAAATGGACGAAGCCAGTTACAACGCTTTTTATTATACGGCAGGGGCATTTGAATATTTAAACAAACTTGATTCGGCAGCTTTTTACTTTAAAAAAGCAGTGGCTTTAAATCCAAAATTGCCTGTTGGTTTTTATAGATTGGGAGTTGTTGAAAACCAATTGAATCATTATGATGAGGCTATCAACTATCTACAGACGGCAGCTAAGCTATACGAACCCAGCAAACCCATCATGTTTGTAATCTACAAAAATATAGGAGAGGCAAAACTTAAACAACAAGATTTAAAGGCTGCCTATCTTTATTGGGGATATGCACTTGCTTATGTAGACGATAAAGAATTGGAACAGAAGAGAATAAATCTCAAGAAAAGTCTATAAGTCTTGTTCACACACCTATTTGCAGCAATTCTTCTGCCATTAAAAAGACTAATTCAAGTGGAAAGGACAATAAAAAAAGTGGATAACTCCGTTTGAGAGTTGTCCACTTTTTATTTTTTTATATTCTGTTACTTTGGGCTAAAATTACTTCTTAGCTCCATAACAAGCTCTTGTGTATCGCGAGCAATTACAATTTCTTCATCGGTAGGAATTAAAAGAACCTTCACCTTAGAGTCGTCAGCTGAAATTACATGCTCAACACCACGGCAATTGTTCTTTTCTTTATCCATCTTAATGCCGAGGAATTCAAGTCCTTCGCAAGAATCCATACGAAGACTAGTTTGATTTTCGCCTACACCAGCTGTCCAAATAATCATGTCTACGCCACCCATTGCAGCTGCGTAAGCACCGATGTATTTCTTAATGCGGTAAGAATACATTTTTAAAGCAAGAATAGCACGCTCGTTACCAGCTGCTTCTGCAGCTTCTATGTCACGCATATCAGAGCTAATGCCTGTAATACCGAGTACACCGCTTTCTTTGTTCAAGTAGTCAGCCATCTCTTGTGGCGTTTTACCAAGTTTCTCCATCATGTAGGTAACAGCTGAAGCGTCAATGTCGCCACAACGTGAACCCATCATCATACCTGCCAACGGAGTCAAGCCCATTGAGGTATCAATTACCTTTCCGTTCTTGATAGCAGCCATTGAAGCACCGTTACCAATGTGGCAAGTAATAATTTTTTGGCTCTTATAATCTACGCCCAAGAACTCGCATGCACGCTTAGAAACATAGCGGTGGCTTGTTCCGTGGAATCCGTAACGACGAACGTGGTACTTCTCATACATTTCGTAAGGCACAGCATAGAGGAAAGCGTGAGGAGGCATTGTGCTATGGAAAGCATTGTCGAATACGGTTACTTGTGGAGTGTGAGGCATTAAAGCATCAACCGCTTTCAAACCGCGTAAGTGTCCGAGGTTGTGAACTGGTGCAAGGTCTATCAAACTTTCAATACCTTTTTCCACTTCTTCGGTTACAATGCAACTCTTTTCAAACAAGTCGCCACCTTGCACAATGCGGTGTCCCACTGCATCAATTTCGTCAAGGCTCTTTAATGCGCCATATTTTGGGTCGAGCAAGAGGTCGAACACGAACTTAACACCTTCTTTATGGTCAGGCATATCGTGCATAACTTTCTCTTTGCTACCATCTTTCATTGTTACTTTTACGAATGCTTCGTCCAAGCCAATACGCTCTGCACCACCCTGTGCAAGCACACTTTCGTCAGCCATATCGTACAATTTGTACTTGATAGAGCTACTTCCGCAGTTTAAAACTAATATCTTCATGATGTAATTTTTGTTTTCTGTTTATTTTTTAAGCATAGGAACGCAATTTAAAACCACTATGTTTGCAACCAAATTACGCCCCTACAATGTTTTAAGCCTTAGCGTCTTGTG
Organism: Prevotella disiens JCM 6334 = ATCC 29426; assembly: GCF_000613345.1. Taxonomy (GTDB): domain Bacteria; phylum Bacteroidota; class Bacteroidia; order Bacteroidales; family Bacteroidaceae; genus Prevotella; species Prevotella disiens. The sequence goes on from NZ_BAIS01000015.1 coordinate 7,886, forward strand.
CTTGACAAGCGGTAATAGCCACCATATAATAGATGTCGTCTACTGAGCAACCACGAGAAAGGTCGTTTACAGGACGTGCAATACCTTGGAGAATAGGACCAATTGCTGTTGCGCCACCGAGGCGTTGAACTAACTTGTAGCCAATGTTTCCAACTTCGAGGTTAGGCACAACCAATACGTTTGCCTTGCCAGCGATGTCTGAACCTGGTGCTTTCTTTTTTGCAACAGTTGGGTCAAGTGCTGCGTCAGCCTGCATTTCGCCGTCTACTTCAAGTTCTGGGTAGCGTTCTTTTGCAATCTTTGTTGCTTCAATCACCTTGTCAATGATGTAAACACTCTTGCCTGTTTCCTTGTCAATAGCGTCTTTTGCTGACCCCTTTGTAGAGAAACTGAGCATTGCAACATGTGGAGCTTTAAAGCCAGCTACACTCTTTGCAGTTGCTGCGGTGGTGTATGCGATTTGAGCCAATTGCTCTGCGGTTGGATTTGGAGTAACGGCAACGTCGCCCATTACTACTACGCCGTTTTCGCCATATTGTGCTTCGTGGGTCAAAACAAGCATTGCGCCACTTACAACGCTAATACCTGGTGCGCATTTAATAATTTGTAATGCTGGGCGAAGTGTGTCGCCTGTAGTTGAAAGTGCACCTGAAATTTGTCCGTCAGCACCTTCCATTTTTATAATCATACAACCCAAATAGAGATTATTCTTTACCAACTCGCGTGCCTTTTCTATGGTCATGCCTTTCTTTTGGCGGAGTTCAGTAAGTTTTGCAGCATATTCTTCACTGCGTGGGTTGTTTTCTGGGTCTACGATAGTAGCCTTATCAATGTTTTTTAAGCCCCAATCAGCTGCCAATTTCTTGATGTTGTCAGGGTTACCAATAAGAATTAATTCTGCAATGTCGTCGGCTAATACTTTGTCAGCGGCTTTCAGAGTTCTCTCTTCCTCAGCTTCAGGAAGTACAATGCGTTGCTTGTTGGCTTTAGCACGAGCAACAATTTGCTTTAATAAATCCATAGTAGATGTTAATATTTTATTTGTTAGATGTCTATTTTGAAATGCAAAGATAGCAATTTAGCCCTATAAAACCAAAAATAAGCTGATTTTTTACACCTTATTAATACATGGTGGCATTTTAACAAGTTAAATAATGTTAGTAACTTTAACGCAAAAAATCCATATTTTGCCTTCAAACAAGGCGAAACATGGACTTTTTACTATTCTTTTCAAGCTCTTTTAGAAGCGGCTGCGCTCGTTCTTTCCTGCACCCGTTCCTTTGTATTTACTGCGTGCTGTGTTGAATTTGTAGCGCAAAGTAACGTATGCTTGTCGTGAATCGAACTCTTGATGAACCGTTGTTTTCAGTGTATTTGTGTAGAGAATAACTTGTTGCGATCCTCGATTGAACAAATCGTCTACACCAACAGTAACGGAAAGTCTATCGTTCAAGAAGGTTTTGCGCACCGAACAATTGAAATTAAAGCAATTGCTGATAAGTTCTGTATTTTCTGTTATACCCTTCGAATTGAATTGCATGAAGGATTCTACTGTCCAATTGTGCTTAAATTCAAACGAATTGTTCATTTGTATGCCCCAAATAGGTTTGCTTAAATCGAATTTTCTGCCCAAACGCTCAATGTCAAACCACTGCTTTTGGTAGAACAATGTGAGTTGTGGCGACCAAATGCCTATGGTTGGTGATGCAGTAAGGCTTAAAGAAATTTTTGGTAATTTATCTAAATTGCGATAACGTAATGTTGTAATATTCTCATCGTTAGGGTCTTGCTCGTTCCAATACATAATTTGGTTGTGCGTCTCAGTGTAATTGGCAACAAGGGTAAGGATTTTCCAATTTGTAACCAACGAAAGGTCGTGCAATGTGGTTGGTTTCAATGTTGGGTTGCCGCTCTGGCGTGTAAAACGGTTCACATACGAAACATTGTTGCCCAACTGATTGTATGATGGGCGACGTGTTTTTGCCGAATAAGCGAGTTGTAAATTCACTTTTTTAATTTGTGTAGCAAAGCTGAACGATGGAAACCATTGGTTGTAAGTGCGGCTATGGTCTGGGCTATAAACGCCTTGGTCGTAGTAATCGGAATTAACGTGTTCGTAGCGAAGTCCTGCCATGAGTTGTCCGATAGATGTCATGCGACTATACTCCATAAATACCGCATTGTTACGCTCCTTAATGCTTGATGTTGCATTGGCTACAAAGCCTTCTTCGTTGTTGAAAGTTTGCTCGTGGTTGGTGTAAGTGTTCTCATTTCCTACCGAAAGATTTCCGCCAAGCAGTGGGTGTGAAAGCACCAACTTGGTAGCAAATAGCTGGTTGGCGTGCTGTCCTACTGTTGTAACCGTGCGGTTTTCATAGTTTTTGCTTTGCTCGGTGGTTATTTTTTTGTCGGTTTCTCTTCCATAATAATAGTCGGTATTGAAGTCAATGCCCAATTTTCCAACTTTTCCGACATAGTAAGCCGACAAACTTTTGTTAGGAATGGCACTTGCTTTGCCTTGTATTTGCGATTCAATGTGGTCGTAAAGTATATTGTTTTTCAAAATATCAGTTGAGAAAACACCATGATTGTCGTTTTTGCCAACCACCAAATTTGTGAAAAATCTTGCTCCCACAGCATGGTTTTGGTTTATTTCGTAGGCTGCTGAAAGTGTATAATTATTGTTCGTACTGCGGGATTTGCTCTCACTATTCCATCTGTTTTCCCACAAATTGGCAATTTGCACCTCATTTATGGTTGTTTGATTATTGATACCATTGTCAATATAGTAACCCGTTCCAGCCGTTATTTCCAATCCTTTGTGGCGATAGTATGCGTTCAGTTGGTTCTCTGTGTCCCAGTTTTCCCAATAGTAAACCGACGAACGAGCATCGAAACCAAAGCCATCGCCCGCCCGTTTCACAGTGTGAATACGAATAACGGCACGCACCGAAGCATCATAGCGCGCACCAGGATTGGTAACTACTTCTACATCTTTAATATCCGATGAGTTCAAACGCTCCAATTCCGTGGCATCGTTGACTCTTCTGTTGTTAATGTAGATAACAGCCGAACCTTTACCCACCACAGAATAGTTGCCATCTTTGCCCGAAAGCAGCGGAATGCGTTTTAAGACATCGTTTCCCGAACCTGCTTTAGCTAATGAAGAACCAATGATAGTAGTAACAAGGGCATCGTTGCGAATAGCCATTTTGGGGCGTTGTGCTGTAATGGTGATACCTTCCATCGTCTTTGCTTCTGCTTTCAACTGCAAAGTGTCGGTAGTGAGGGGCAGAGAAATATTGCTTTGAGTATAGCCTACGCCCGAAATGCGCAAAAATACCTTTGCATCGTTGGGTACAGAGAGTTGGAATGCGCCCGTGTTATCGGTGATAGCACCCGTAACGAGCGAAGAGTCGCGCACCGAAAGCGCAATAATATTGGCATACTCAATAGGTGAACGCTGTTCGTCTACTATCCAACCTCGAATGGTTTGCTGCGCTTTTGCCATGTTTGCAAATAACAAAAGCATGGTTAGCACCATGTAAAATTTCTTCATAATTGTTTATGCTTAATATATTAGTGCCAACAAAGGTAAGAAAAGAACTTTTTCTTATAAAAAAAAACGAATTTATTTTCTTCTTTTTGTTCATTTTTTACACTTTTGTGTAGTAATTTTGTTCAGAGTAAAATAGCGGTTCATGTTTCGTGGGAGGGCAGGTTTCAGTTTTTCCACCTATTGTTTAAAAATTAAAAGTGCCTATTTTAGAATGCAAAACAATAGGTTTTGCGCTACAAAATAGCCTGTTTTGGGTTACCTTCTTTTTTTTACAACTGTAAAAATCATTCGCCTAACAAGGTGTTAATGCTTTTTTGAACATCGGGAGCCTCAACGATATGCAGCCCATTTTTGTTCAATTCCACGAGTGTGTCGGCAATGCGGAGGGCTAATTCAAGGTCGTGGGTAGAAAGAAAGACTACCTTATCGGTTTCTTTTGCCAAACGATGGAGCAGCTGGAGCATCTCTACTTTCGAAGGAAAATCAAGGAAAGAAGTGGGTTCATCTAATAAAATAACGGGAGTTTGCTGGGCAAGGGCTTTGGCAATCATCACCTTTTGGCGTTCTCCGTCCGACAAAGTTTGCACCATACGGTGGCGTAAATGCTCTACTCCTACCAAGTTGATGGCTTCATTAACCACCTTTTGGTCGTCAGCGTTTAGCTTTCCCCAGAAACCAGTGTAGGGCATGCGACCCATTCCCACCATTTCGGCAACATTAAGGTTTTGAACATCGGTCTTATAAGTCAAGACAATGCTGATATATTTTGCTCGTTCGCGTTGAGTAAGCGAGTCAATATCACGACCATCTAAGAGTAAACGACCGCTAATTTTAGGCAAAAAACCCGTCAAAGTTTTCAGTAAAGTAGACTTTCCTATACCATTTGAACCTATCAAACAAGTGAGTTTACCACTATGAATTTCAACATTAATATCGGAAACCACAGGAGCAAAACCTTTATAACCAACTGATAATTCTTCAAGACTTATTTTCATTGGTTTCAGAAGTATTGAGAGGATTAGTAGGGATAGTCTGTTCAAGCAAATGATGAACGATGGTTTGTGGCTCAATACTATTCATACAAGCAAAATCTTGTCTGTAACAAGGTTTATTTCCATACACTGAACAAGGGCGACAAGTAAGATTTTCGTTTTGAATAACGTCTTTTTCGCTTTGTTTCCACCCGAGGAAACCGCAAAATGGGTGAGTTGCGCCCCAAATGCTAACCACACGAGTTCCAACAAGTGAAGCTAAGTGCATGTTAGCACTATCCATTGAAAGCATAAGGTCAAGGTGGCTCATCAAAATAAGTTCTTCATTGAGTCCGTTAAGCTTTTCAAATGCGCAAGTACAAATAGGATATTTCGCTGCCCACTGGCTTAAAATTTCCTTTTCTTCTTTCCCTCCACCGAAAAGAAAGAGGCGCAATGGGCGTTTAGAATCTTGCAAAAGTTGGATTACTTCCTCCATTTTTTCTTTCGGATACATCTTGCCTTCGTGCGCAGCAAAGGGCGCAATGCCAAACCATTGTTCGTTGTTTGGTTTCTCGCCAATACTTGTTAAAGACGAAAGAATGTTTTCTCCGTTCTGAAAAAGAGTTGTAAAATCAATCTTAATAGGATAACCCAACCGAGCAAGTACATCGGCATAATTTTGGAATGAGGTGGGTTGCTGTTCCATTACCTTATTTGATTTCCTACAAAGTTTACGCTTTTCTGCCTTATGTTTGTCGATTGTAGCGACTTTATAGCCGTGTAATTTGAATCGATTGCGTATAAATTTTGTGCGTAACACATTGTGGAAATCGGCAATGGCTGTTGGTTGTTTCGCCAACAGTCTGCCGTATAATTTGTTTAGACCCTTTATTCCAACGTATTCTCCCTTCAAATCGGCTTCCATAAAGTCTACATTCTTGGGCATATAAGCAAAGAATGGACGAGCAAACGGACGCGATAAGACACTGATACGCACCTTTGGATATTGCGTAGCCAATGAGTAAATAACGGGAACTGCCATAGCGACATCGCCAATAGCAGAGAATCGGATTATAATAATGTGGTCTGTCCTCAATCTATTTCTTGTAAAGTACAGGATTAGTGGCAGGGTCGTTGTACATTTTCATTTGCCTATATACCTTCATATACTTGCGTCCTGTCTTAATATCCTCAAGCAATTGGTCGATAGCCGAGCCTAAATCAACTTGTTGTTCAAGGAGAATTGCCAATTTATTCTTGCACTTTTCAATGTGGTCAGCCGTTGCATCAGTGCGCTCAGCCTGCTCTTTCATGTGGTAAATCTTGAGTGCAAGAATCGATAAACGGTCTACTGCCCATGCTGGACTTTCGGTGTTTATCGTCGCATCGTCTAATATTTTCACATCAGAATAGAGCTGACGGAAATAAGAATCAATCTGTTCCACCAAGTCAGTTCTGTCTTGATTAGAGCGGTCGATGCGGCGTTTTAGTTGCATTCCGTCCTCTGGTTTGATGTGAGGGTCGCGGATTAAGTCTTCAAAATGCCACTGAACGGTGTCAATCCAGCATTTCAAATACAAACGATTTTCAATAGATTCTCGTTCGTATGGATTACTAATAGGTGTATCAACATTATCCTTAATGTGGTAATCACGGATAGCTTGACCAAAAATCTCATTACAATGTTCTGTAAATGACATATTCTTATGATTTTAATTTTTGTGCAAATATACTCGAAATAAATCAGATACACAAACGAAAGGCAAGGGAAATGAAGAATATATAAGTTTGAATAAAAACTTTCTATGAAAAGTTAGCTACTCTAAAAACAAAAGTTTAGTCCTTTTTTGTTCTTTTTGGTTGGAGAAAATAGATATAATAAAATCGTGGACAACTCATTGTTGCCCACGTATTTATTATAGATGAGGAATTAAGAAGCACTAAAATGTAAATCCAACTCCTAACCCAATAGGGTGGCAAGTGGGACCATCTTTAAACATTTTGGTTAGTCCATAGTGAGCAAATATATTGAATCCAGCAAAGCCAATGTAGCCTTCAAGGTCTATACCAATAGGATTTACATTCAATTCCCTGCTTACCGTATAACGTTTATCGCCTATTCTGTATTTACTTTTTATATTTGTACGCCATTCCATAGATACACCTATTCCAATAAAAGCATCACGTTTAGCAAATTTTTTTTTTCCATTCGAATATCAAAGGTATCTTCCAATATGTATATTTCAAGAAGCTTGTTTTCACTCCCGTAGTATCATTCTTCACCATTATAGTTTTATCACCAATATTATTAAGGACATAATCCGTATTAAAATGATTATGAACAAAACCCACTTGTAGTGCTGACATTAAGCCAAAGGCATCAGACTTTGTTAATCCTAAACCAATATCAAATACTGTTACGCCCCATTCTAACGATTTAGCGTCTCTACTATGCATTTCGCTGCCTCCATTCAACAAATTTTGTCCTATAAAGAAATCTGCAAAATGCCCATAGAATGTGTGTCCGCTCTTCTTTTTTATTGGTACAAAAGGCGATGACACAAAGATACGCTCTACTTCTTGTCCGTCTACATAACTTTCTTCTTTTGTTTTTGTGTATTCGTTTCCATTTTTGTCTAACAAAACTATTTTGGTTTCCACACTATCGATTTTTACTACGATTTGTTTATCACGATACTGAAAGGTTGTATCGTTCTTTTCAGCAGCTATTCCTGGAACAACTGCCATAAATGATAGAGCTAATAATAGATTTTTCATAATTTTCAGTTTATACATTTTATTTTTTAACGCTTTATATAGCAAAGTTTGAGTATATCGTCAGGTCCAAGCGCACCTTCTATGTATATCAAAGCCCCACCTCCATCATCTCTATTCGAAAAAAGAATATACCGATTGATGCTCGAAGATAAAGGAGGGAGCATGTAATACCCACTTGTTATACTTCCATTTTCGATTATTTCTCTAATTTTCTTTGCTTTTTTTCTATCGCCTTGCAAATAAGGTTTTATTCTATTGCCTATGCGTTTATAGGTTAATGATTTATAAACCTGTAATTTATAGCCTCGCAAAGTGGTGTTATTCAGCACAACCATCTTACAACCTTTCTCTCGTCCAAATCGTTCAAAGGCTGCTCCCACCTGCAAATCCTTTTGTGCTTTTATTGGTAATTGACACAAAAGAAAGGCTATAATAAGAAAAATACTTTTCATTTTACTTTTCATTACTATTTTCTCCTATTAATAAAAGTGCATCAAAATCTTTATCTCCATCGTTTGAGACAATATCTAACGCTGCTTCGGCTTCACGATGTAATATTTCTTTGTTTGTGGTACGTTCACCATTTATCACACCATAATCATTATACTGTCCTAATTTCACTTGCCGTATCATCAATACAACGACCATAAATATCGCTGCTATAGAAATTAGCATAATAATTTTTTGAGAAAGTTTACTTCGTTGTTGCTTAGAAGATTTCTCAATTACCGAGTTTGATGATAATTCTGAAACTATTTTTTGCTGCTTTTCCCAAGCGAATAAAGCTTTTAAAGGCTTTAAATCTTCGGGCAATATTAACGCATCTTGAATAAAGAAGTCACGCAATTGTTGCTCTTCTGCCACAGTTGTAGTGCCATCGAAATATTTTTCAACCAATTGTCTTATATCTTTCATTTGCATAACTTATTCCTTTCTATCGTTAATCTTACATATTCTTTCTGAATGCGGCGGCGAGCGCGAGATAAATTCTGTCTTACTGCTTCCACAGTGCAGCCACAAATTTTCGTTATTTCCTCATTTTCGTATCCATCTATATCCTTTAAGCGGAAGATTTGTTGTTGCAATGGAGGAAGATGCTCCACTATCATTCCAATGAAAGCCATTTCATCTTTTGCTGCTAAATAGTCTTTCTCAATGATAAGGTCTTGCGTTTGCTCCCCTTTATTGCATTCATAATAGCGGCGATGCTCCAATGGTCTATTGCAATATGCTTTAAAGTAGCCATAGCCAAAGCCTCTATGTTCTGATGTTTATCCAATCGTTCACGCATAGTCCATAGTCGAAGGAACGTTTCTTGCACAAAATCATTGGCATCGGCGTCTCCTCCTTCTAATGTTCTTGCCTGTCTGAGCAGTGATGCTTGCAGGTTCGTAACTATTCGGTTGAATTGTTCTATTTCCATCGTTGTTCAATAGTTTAACGAATGAAATTGATTTTTGTGACATATAACTATTAATTTTTTTACTTAAAAATCTAATCGTTACCTCTTATTCATCTTTTTGATAAGACTTATACTTGACTATTATAAGTGAATTTCTTTGAATGCGTACTGAAAAAGTTGAAATTAAAAAATAATTCTTTATAGGTGGGTTCTAAAAATTAGCTTTGTTTTAATTTGCTTTTCTTTTTGTGAGCAAATTGTCAATGAGTAAGGGCGCATAGCGAGCTATGCAACCGCACGAATTGGCGATTTGAACCAAAAAGAAACCAAAGAAAAACAAAACGAAACCCATTTCCTAAGTATATTTCTTGCGGTGGTAATTTTTAGAATCCACCTATAAAAATAATATGCAATAAAAACTTAATTTATTCCTTTACTTTATGGAATTTAGAACAGTCCCTATTTAGTCGATTTTTAAAACCTATTGTTTTGGCGTTCAAAACAGGCTCTTTTGAGCTTCAAAACCTATTGTTTTCGAGTGCGAAACAATAGGTTTGAAAATACTATTCCTAATGCGTTGATTTTCATATAAATACAAGATTGGTCAAAAAGTCGGTGCTATTTGAATAAGAAATATAAATATTTTTGCAATTCTCTTACGCACTTTCTTTTCGTGTAACGATGATTATTTTATTTTTTCTCCGTAAAAGTAATCTTCTAACAATGTGTCATAATGACTTGATTTATCGCAATATAATAGAAAAAGTAGCATTTTTCTTGCACAATCGCATATAGTTTGTGCAATAAAGAGCATATTTTTGACTAAAATATTTGCGTACATGGAAAAAAAATCTTTCCTTTGCAGCCGATTTTAGAAATTGAAAGTTATTATTAAAACATTAAAAACTTATAATTATGTCAGAAATTGAATCAAAGGTAAAAGCAATTATCGTAGATAAGCTCGGTGTTGACGAGGCAGAAGTAAAGGCAGAAGCAAGTTTCACAAACGACCTTGGTGCCGATTCATTGGATACTGTAGAACTTATCATGGAATTTGAAAAAGAATTTGGTATTTCTATTCCAGACGATAAGGCAGAAAAAATCGCTACTGTAGGCGACGCTATTGCTTATATCGAAGAGAACGCTAAGTAAGAAGACATATAATTGTGGAAGGAGTATTACTCCTACCGCAATTATTCTTAAAGCAATTACTTATTCTTACTTAGGTTTCAACATTCAGAATACTTAATATTAGAATAAGAAGTTAAGGAGTTAAGCCAACGTTTTACTTACATTGTTCATTCAATAATGATAGTAGAACCCTTGCTTAACTCCTTAATTTCATTCTGAAAGAAACCTTAAAGCGTATCGGAATACCGATGACAATAATTTAAATTAGAAATTAATGGAATTAAAAAGAGTTGTTGTAACAGGCCTTGGTGCCGTTACACCATTGGGAAACAACCCAGAAGAGACATGGAAAGCCATGCTTGAAGGTAAAAGTGGTGCTGGTCTCATTACAAAATTCGATACAACCAACTTTAAAACAAAGTTTGCTTGCGAGGTTAAAGACTTAAATATAAACGATTATATTGACCGTAAAGAGGCTCGTAAGCTCGACCGTTACACTCAATTGGCTATCATTAGCGCTGTTCAAGGTGTTGAAGATTGCGGAATTGATTTAGAAAAAGCTGATAAAAACCGTATCGGAGTAGTTTACGGAGTAGGTATTGGTGGTATCAAAACCTTTGAAGAAGAAATTGGTTACTATGCTACTCACATTGAAAACGGACCAAAATTCAACCCATTCTTTATTCCTAAAATGATTGCTGACATTGCTTCTGGTCATATCAGTATTCGTTTTGGTTTCCATGGTCCTAACTTTACAACTACTTCGGCTTGTGCTTCATCAACCAATGCTATTGGTACTGCGTTCAATTTGATACGTTTGGGCAAAGCTGATATGATTGTTAGTGGTGGTGCTGAAGCTGCTATTACCGAAGGTGGTGTAGGTGGTTTCAATGCTATGCATGCGCTTTCAACTCGTAATGATTCGCCTGAAACTGCTTCACGTCCATTCTCAGCAAGTCGCGATGGCTTTGTTATGGGCGAAGGTGCTGGTTGTTTGATTCTCGAAGAGTTGGAACACGCTAAAGCGCGTGGTGCTAAAATCTACGCAGAGTTGGTTGGAGAAGGTGAATCGGCTGATGCTCATCATATCACAGCTTCTCACCCAGAAGGATTAGGTGCTAATTTAGTGATGAAAGCAGCTTTAGACGATGCTGGAATGACTCCTGAAGATATTGATTACATCAATGTTCATGGCACTTCAACTCCTGTTGGTGATGTTTCAGAGGCTAAAGCCATTGTACAACTCTTTGGCGATGCAGCTTACAAACTCAATATTTCGTCTACAAAAAGTATGACGGGACACTTGCTTGGTGCCGCTGGTGCGGTTGAAGCTATGGCTTGTGTACTTGCTATTCAGAATGATATTATTCCTCCAACCATCAATCACGATGACGAGGATAAAGATGCTGAATTAGATTACAATTTGAATTTTACGTTTAATAAGGCTCAAAAACGCGAAGTTCGTGCTGCTCTTAGCAACACATTTGGCTTCGGAGGTCATAATGCTTGCGTGATTTTCAAGAAGTATGCTGAATAAATTCATTGACCAAATAAGGCTCCCTTTCCGCAAGGAAAAGGAGCTTTATTTGTCTATATACCATATAATTGGTATCCTTCCTCACAATCTTGAATATTATAAGACGGCACTTTTGCATAAGAGTGTAGCCCGAAGAAACGAGAAAGGGCGTCCTATCAACAACGAACGTTTAGAATTTCTTGGCGATGCAATCTTAGATGCAATTGTAGGCGACATTGTTTTCCAACATTTTTCTGGCAAACGTGAAGGATTTTTGACCAATACTCGTTCCAAAATAGTCCAACGTGATACGCTCAATCGATTGGCAAAAGACATGGGAATTACACGTCTTATTCTTTCCAATGGGCGTTCAGCATCACACAATAGTTATTTGGGCGGCAATGCTTTCGAGGCTTTAGTGGGTGCGTTATACCTTGACCACGGCTATAATGCTTGTAAAAAATTCATGCAAAAGCAAATCCTTGGCGAACTCATCAATATTGATAAGGTGGCTTATAAGGAGGTGAATTTCAAGTCAAAATTGTTGGAATGGACACAAAAACATAAGGTTGAGATTGAGTTTAAACCGCTTAATTTTGGAAAAGACAGCGATGGAAATCCTACTTTTTCTTTCCAAGTAATCTTAGAAAATATAGCTTGCGGAGAGGGAAAAGGATACTCTAAAAAAGAAAGTCAGCAGGAAGCAGCCAAAGAAACAATGCAACGAATCAGAAAAGATGCAAAGTTTGCCGATAAAATCTTTGCTGCAAAGAAACTTAGACTTCAAAAAGAGGCGGAAGAAAAGGCTAAAATGGAAACCAAAAATACAACAGATGAAGATTTAGAAAATAATGTTATTTTGGTAGAAATAGAGCAAAACACTACTGAATAGCAGTGTTTTTATAGCATAAAATAAAAGCCAAAAGCAATGAAAAGTTGCTTTTGGCTTTTATTTTTTATTATTTTTCGGAAGAATAACGCTCACTTTAAAAATCAATATAGGATCTTTTGAATTTTAAACAACCTATATGAATCATGCAAAGAAGCGAAACCACCCTACTCTACCCTACTCGATTTTTATGAAAAAAGTGTGGATAAGTCTGTGGAAAACCCACTTAATAACTTTTTAAAAACACGAATTTATCCACACTACAAAAGTTATTCAATAGGTTTGGTGGATAACCCAAAAGTTATTAAAGTCGTTTTATGAAAGTTTTGCACACCTTTTATCGTTTAAAAGATATAAACTTATTATATTTGCAGTAGATTGTTGATATGTTGATAACTCAAAAATATAACTGATAATCAATAAGAAAGAAAGAAAAATGATTGTGGATAACTCGTAACAAAACGTTGATAACGAAATAGACAAGGATTTGTTTAAAAAGTTATGAACGCTATCCACAGCCTATCATCATCATATTTCTTTTCTTATTTAAAAAGAAAAATAATATTATTATGAAGAGAGTAAAGAAAATTGTGGATAAAATGGATTTTAGAAAATATATAGTTGTTTCGCTTATGTTGTTACTTTCAGTTGCTTCATCAGCGCAATGTTCATTCAGAAATACAGCATTTAATAGTGGCGAATTTCTGACTTATAACCTTTATTTCAATTGGCAATTTGTGTGGGTCAAGGTAGGTACAGCCTCATGGTATACGGTTTCGTCCACTTATAAAGGCATTCCAGCTTATAGAGCATCGCTTATGACACGAGGAAACGGAAAGTTAGACAAGTATTTTGTAATGCGTGATACGTTGCTTTGTTACAATACGAAAGATTTAGCCCCACTCTATTATCGCAAGGGAGCCAAGGAAGGCAAGCGTTATACAGTGGACGAAGTGTTTTATTCTTATCCGAATGGGCGTGTAAACATCAAGCAACATTACATAAATAACGAGGGAAAACATCATTGGCTCACTACAAATCCAAAGAATTGTGTCTACGATATGATGAGTATTTTCTTGCGTGCAAGGAGCTTTAACCCTACCAGTTGGAAGAAAGGATATGTTGTTAATTTCCCATTAGTAGACGGAAGTAGCACCCATTCTGCACGCATTATTTACGATGGAAAGACAACAATAAAGGCTGATAACAATAAGAAATATCGTTGTTTGGAACTCTCTTATTATGAATATGACGACAATAAATGGCGCAATATAGCCAGTTTCTTTGTTACAGACGACAATAATCATATTCCAATCAGATTGGATATGCGCTTGAAGTTTGGGTCTGCTAAGGCATTTCTTACTACAATGAAAGGAATAAGACAAAAAATTACATCGCAAGTGAAGTAATTCATTTTATAGAAGCATAAAAAATCCCTGTTAAAATCTTGCTTAACAGGGATTTTTAGATAGTTTCAACCTTATTTTTGGTCGTTTTTAATCAGTGCGAGTAAGTGTTCTACTGCATCTTCTTCAGGTATATTTTTTTCAACACAAACCTTTTTGCGATACAAACTAACCTTTTTTAAGCCTGCACCTACATAGCCATAATCGGCATCAGCCATTTCTCCAGGACCATTTACAATGCAACCCATGATGCCAATCTTTAACCCATTCATACCTTTTGTAGCCTCTTTTATGCGTGCAATGGTGGTGCGGAGGTCGTAAAGGGTTCTGCCGCAACCTGGACAAGATATGTATTCGGTTTTTACCATACGCAAACGACCTGCTTGAAGAATACCAAATGCAGTTTGTTCGATGTCGTCTTGCGAAAGATTACCATCGTTCATAAGCCACAAACCATCGGTTAGTCCGTCCATCATCAATGCTCCCATGTCAGCAGCAGCCGAAAGTTGGAACTGTTCTTTGGCAGTTGGTTCGTTTTCCTTTACCTTATCATCGGTTGAGAATTGGTACATTTGTGCAAAAATCAGTGGATTTTTCACACCAGCAATCATCATCTGATGCGCCAAAGCACGTTGTTCGGCAAGTTTGTTTTGATGAGAACTTACACAAATAACGACTACTTCGGGGTGGAATTTAAGGCAAGCCAACAATTCTTCTGACGGAGTTCCATATCTTACAACTAAGAATTTCAATTTTGAATTGACCGTTCCTATCAATGGAATGGCAGGCGTTGGGAAGATAGGATAGATGTTTTCGGAAGGCAATTCGCCCTTTGAAGCCAACTCAATGTAAGCATTATAATCGATAATATAACGTTGTCCGTCCTTTAATTGTTCTGGCAATTTGTCATTAACATAGATGTAATCTGGTTTAGGCAATGCCGAAACAACTGTCGAACTGCTGTCTTCTTTGTTTTGCGATGCTATGACTACTGGCACATTATCGCCTCCGATATTCTCTACAGCAACTGTTTCTCGGCGTTCAGGGCGCAAATAATCGAAACCATTGAATGGCTCTGCTGGTACAATTAAATGCCCTTTCTTTTGTCGAATATAGCGTGTTAAATAGCGAGCCACAGGTATTTCGTCTTCAGGGTCTTCGCTTAACGAAACACGAATAGTATCGCCGATACCGTCGTTCAGTAATGCTCCAATGCCAACCGCACTCTTTATTCGTCCGTCTTCACCCTCTCCAGCTTCTGTAACACCAAGGTGGAGCGGATAATTCATACCCTCTTTTTCCATTTCAGCTACCAAAAGGCGCACTGAACGTACCATGACCACCGTGTTAGAGGCTTTGATAGAAATAACAATATCGTTGAAATTTTGTTTCTTAAAGATGCGTAAAAACTCCATACAGCTCTCGACAATGCCTTCAGGAGTATCGCCATAACGCGACATAATACGGTCGGACAAACTGCCATGGTTTACTCCTATGCGCACAGCCGTGTGGTTTTCTTTGCAAATTTCAATAAAAGGGGTAAGACGTTTTTCTATCTTTTGCAATTCCTTAGCATACTCTTCGTCAGTATATTCCAATACTTTGAAGGTGCGACCAGGGTCTACATAATTGCCAGGATTGATGCGAACTTTCTCAGCATATAGGGCTGCAACGTCGGCAACATTGGCATTGAAATGCACATCTGCACAGAGTGGTGTCATAATCCCCTCTTCTCGCAGCTGCGCATTGATATATTTGAGATTTTCAGCCTCACGCTTTCCTTGCGTAGTAAGTCTTACAAGTTCGCCACCAGCAGCTATAATACGCTTTGCTTGTGCTACACTTGCTTCAGTATCGTTGGTATTTGTAGTTGTCATAGATTGGATTCTGACAGGATTGTCGCCTCCCATATCCAATGAACCAACATGAGTTACCGAACTTTTCCTACGCTCGTAATTAAATAAATCTATCATTTTAATGTTTTAAACCTACCTAATTAATATTTTAAACCTATTTAATTAATGTTTAAAACCTATCTAACATTTAAATTTATAGTCGTTTATTTCAGACAATTCCTTATTGGCTTTTTCTATTTTTTGTCCTAAAGTAGACTTCCAATGTTCCACTTTCTTTGCAATTTCTTCATCGCCTAAAGCTATCATTTGGGCAGCTAAGATAGCAGCATTCTGCGCTCCATTGACTCCAACCGTTGCTACTGGAATGCCAGGAGGCATTTGAATGATTGAAAGCATGGCATCTAAACCGTCTAACATGCCTTTAATAGGCACTCCAATAACAGGTAATGTTGTTGAAGCAGCAATCACCCCAGGCAAAGCAGCAGCCATTCCAGCCCCTGCAATAATGACTTTTATGCCACGACTTTTAGCCTCTTTTGCAAAATTTTCTACTGCTTGAGGTGTGCGATGGGCTGAAAGTGCATTTATTTCAAATGGAATTTCGTATTGTTCCAACCACTTACAAGCCTTTTCCATTACAGGAAGGTCGCTTGTTGAACCCATAATTATACTTACTATTGGTTTCATTTTTTCTAATTTTATGATGTTATTTTATATTGATTAGTGTCTCTGTCGTTTTGTTTTATACCAAAAGAATGGTAATGAATGCACTTATCGTGCCGAGAAAGAATCCCATTGTTACTTGTATGAGGCTGTGTTGTCGCAAAATAATACGACTTGAACCTACAATTCCAGATGCTATGATGACCAAACAGAGCCACCAAATAGGATTAAAATTGAGCATAAACGAAAATGCAATCAACCCTCCTAACACTCCACCAATCGCTGCCGTATGGGTAGATATTTTCCAATAAACATTGATAACGGCACATAACATTTGAATAACCAAGGCTACGATGAGAATGGAGGTTATAAGATGGGGTAAATGCAGTAAATTCATGATGTAAAAGCATAAGAAATAGCACAAAATGGAGATGATATAAGGTACTATTCTACGCTCTTTCTGCCTAATTGTATGGGAGTCCAGCCATGATATTGGCGGTAAAGATGAATGAGAAGTGTAGGAATTAACACCGTAAACAAGTAGGTCATCAGCACCAAAGCTAACTTTACTTGAAAGGGAAACATGCTCAAATAGGAGAAAATGAAGATAGCCAAGATGCCTACAACCGGTAAATAAAACGGTGTAAGTAGCATGCTTGCTATTCGTGCAGTAAGGATTATATTTTTCTCACTCATTGAATTTTAATTTATTTTACTCCTTAATATAGTTTATTATTCTTTCCTTAATCGTGCAACAGGGAAGTTTAATTGTTCTCGATATTTGGCTACTGTGCGGCGAGCAATAGGAAATCCCTTTTCTTTCATTACCTTTGCGAGCGTGTCATCGCTCAATGGTTTACTTTTATCCTCCTGCTCTATCACCTCTTTCAGCACTATTTTTATCTTTCTTGTAGACATTTCTTCACCTTCATCAGTGGTGTAACTGTCGGTAAAGAAGTGGCGTAAAGGGAATGTTCCCCATCTTGTTTGCGCATATTTTATATTGCTTACGCGTGAAATAGTCGATATATCGAGCCCAGTTTTTTCGGCAATATCCTTTAAAATCATGGGTTTCATATCGGCTTCGTTACCTTCTTGGAAGAATTTTCGTTGTATTTCGATGATTGCTTTCATCGTAACGTAGAGTGTATTTCTTCGTTGTTTGATAGCTTCAATAAATCCTTGTGCCTTATCAATCTTTCCTTTTGCGTAGAGCAATGCTTCCTTTTGTTGCCTATTCATGCCCTCTTTGTTTTCTTTAAACGTTTCGAGCATATCGTTAAAGCTTTGTGAAACACGCAATTCGGGCAGTTCTCCTTGATTTAAAGTGAAACTTACATTTCCGTTTTCGTCTGTATCAATGATGAAATCAGGTGTAATTTGTTGTACATTTCTGCCCAATGTTTCCCCCATTGATGCTCCTGGCTTCGGATTTAGTTTTCTTATTTCGTTTTGTAATGCTTTTACTTGCAAATCAGACAGTTCGAGTGCATTTTTAATTTTGTCCCAATGCTTTTTCGTAAAGGCTTCAAAATAGTTGTTGAAGATAGTAAATAAGATTTTGTATAGATTGCTATTTCTATCCCATTCCCCTTCTTTCACCTTTCTTTCTATCTGCAAAATCAAGCATTCTTGTAGCGAACGCGCTCCTATTCCAGGCGGGTCGAAGTCTTGCAAGAGTTTCAATATATGTTCAATTTCGTGTTCGTTCAAGTCAATTCCTTGGTAGATTGCAAGTTCATCGGCTATTACGTCTAATTCCTTTCTTAGTAATCCGTCATCGTCCAGACTACCAATAAGATATTTTAATACAGTTTTTTCACGTTCAGTAAGTATTCTTTCTGAAATTTGTTCGTTTAGTTTGTCAATAAATGAAGTGGAATCACCATATACAATCTCTTCATATTCAGCATTATCACGCTGCATTTGTCCGCTGTATGTAGGTAAATCATCGTCAGAAACCATATGTTCCAAAGCTGAATCTAACGCATCTTGTCGCTCTTCGTTTTCCCTTTGCGAATCGAAATCGTATTCTTCTTGCTCTGAACTCTCATTTCTTTCGTTATATTCCCCCTCGTCTTGCCCTTTTTCCAAAGCAGGGTTGTCGTCCAATTCAGCGTTTACGCTTTCTTCCAATTCGGTTAATGGCATTTCAAGTAGTTTCACTTGCAACATTTGTTGCTGTGAAAGGCGTTGCACTTGTTGCTGTTTCTGTTCTTGAATTTGTATTTGTTCTTGAGCCATAATCCGTTTATAATGCTTGCAAAATTACGAAAAAACTCCTACAATCGCTTAAAATATTCTTGCAATTCTGTTGCTAATTGTGAAAGAATATTAGGGTCTTTTGTTCCATATCTATCCCATATCATTTGGCAAGGCAGCAAAATAGGCGAAATCATAAGGTCGCTATTGTTTAAATAAGGGTCGCAAAATTGGAAAATCTCTAATATTTCTACTACCCTTTTGCTTGTAATTCCCACTAAATGAGCCAATTCTTTCACTTCTGGTGTTTCCTCTACCATTGTAATGGGTGTGAGTTGGAAATATAAATCCAACACCATAATGAGGATAACATTATTTAAATCCTTCGCATCGTTGATGGGTAGAAAATCCTTTTCAAATGTTTCGTTCGTTTCCACCCCCTCGTAAAACGTTTCAGCCTGTCCAAAACCCTTCATTTCCCTTATTCTTTTGGCTTCTTTTTTGAGTTTTTTAGGGTTGTCGCCATACTTCTTCCACAACGATTCTAAGGTTGGTGTGCCACGTTCTATCAATTCTTTTAGTTTTTCAGACAATACTCTTGGCGAAATATGTAATTCCAAACTCAACTCAACCATTGAGCGTGCAAAAGTTGGTTTTAGCCCTACTGGTTTCTTAAAGTAAACTTGTAGCAGCAGTAGCCAATATTCATCGGACCATAATTGATGTATTGCCATAAGCCAAAATGATGTTATTTCGTTATGGCAAAGTTAGTTATTTTATTAAGAATAACCAAATATTTCGTATCACACTTATTGCTTTAAAATGCAAAACCGCCTATTTTGAACTCCAAAACAGGCGGTTTTATGCTCCAAAACAGGCGGTTTTATGCTCCAAAAGAGCCTATATTATTTTTCAAAGATTTCGTTTCCTCTCTCTACCCTATCATTCTCAATAGATACGCACATTTTTCTGGGTTGCCCAACGTTTTGCCTTTGTCGCACGAAAGTTTCACGCAGTCGTGCCATTCGCGTTTCTCTGTGATGCGCATCTTGGTGAGTTTGACGACAATGTTCATTGGTTTTACGTTCTCAACATCACAGGTTAAGAAAGTTCCCATACCATAACTGTCTTTCATTCTTCCGTTTACATATTGATGAATTTCTATGGCACGGTCAATATTCAGTCCATTACTGAAGACAACTTGCTTGGTAGTTGGGTCTATTCCGAGCGATTTATATTTCGCAATGATTTTTTCTAATTGCTCTTCTTCTACCCCACTGTCAATGCGCAAACCCGTAAACATCATAGCCATGCGCTTTGATAGGTTGCTGAAAAACACTTTATCGCCAAAGCAATCGTAAAGATAAATGCCGTTATCGCCATCATAAACATCACTGAATTTGCGCATAACATTGAAGTTACATTCAAATACTCCGCTCACATTTTCCTCAAATTCAATGATTTGGTGGCTCATGGTACCGATTGGAACAATATCGTTTTTCATTGCCAAATATACGTTGCTCGTTCCCGTAAAACGTCCTGTCCATGGGTGGAAACCAGTTTCATCGGTGTAACCTCCCTCCTTGTTTACTTCGTTCATGGCACGCACAACCATATTATGGTGGTCGAACGACATTCGGCGACGTGTTCCCATATCGCCAAGAAGTAAGCCCGAAGACAAAATTTTGCGTGTTTTTTCCACACAACGCTCGTATTCTCGCTTTGGGTCATAGCCTGAAATATCGCCTTGAAGCGTGTGCATTAATTCGGAAACGATACTCAAAATTGGCATTTCCCACATGATAGTAGAATACCATTTGCCACATACTTTTACGTTCAAATGACCTTCCTCGTCTTGCCAAACCGTAACTTCATGAGGATTGAAACGATAGCCACGGAGGAAAGTAAAATACCATTCGGGCAAATAATACATACGTTTCTTTAAGAAATCTATTTCCTCTTCGGTTATAATGACACTTGGCATATAACCCAACTGCTCATTTAAAAGTTCAGCAAACCCTGCGGGATAAACCGTTTTATGGCGGTCGAAGAAGGTGTATTCTACCTCTGAACGAGGGTAAGTTTGCAAAATATAATACTGACAGCTAAACGTATAAGCGTCATTATCAGTAAAATGATGAATTATTTGTCGCATAGTTTTTTCTTATTTCTTACCTTTCAAAAGGTTATTGAATAATGCAAAGAAAGCTATTACGTTGTAGGGGCGTGATTTATCACGTTCCTAATATCCTAAAAAATGCTTTTTTGCTGTTAGGAACGTGATAAATCACGCCCCTACAATCTGCTAATTGCAGCTATATCATAATGCAAAGATAATAAAACTTAGCGGATAAGTGGTCTAACTCCCATTTATTTTGTATTTTTGCACCTACATTAATAATAAAGAACTCTAAAAATGCAGAATTTAGTAATATACAACACGCTGCATAGACAGAAAGAACGCTTTCAGCCTATTGCTGCTCCCAACGTAGGAATGTACGTTTGCGGGCCAACAGTTTACGGCGACCCACACTTGGGACATGCTCGCCCATCGATTACTTTCGATATTTTGTTCCGCTATTTGCAACACATTGGCTACAAAGTACGCTATGTTCGCAACATTACAGACGTTGGTCACTTGGAACACGATGCCGATGAGGGCGACGATAAGATAGAGAAAAAGGCACGATTGGAGCAACTTGAACCAATGGAAATTGCTCAATTCTACACCAATCGCTACCACAATGCCATGCGAATGTTGAACGTTTTGCCTCCTTCAATAGAGCCTCACGCAACAGGACACATCATAGAACAAGAAGAACTTGTCAAGGAAATCATGGCAAATGGCTATGCTTACGAAAGCAACGGAAGCATTTATTTCGACGTGGCAAAGTATGATAAAGACCACAAATACGGCAGACTTTCGGGCAGAAACCTTACCGACATGATTAATAACTCGCGCGAATTGGCAGGTGTAAGCGAGAAACGCAATCAAGTAGACTTTGCACTTTGGAAGCGTGCTATGCCAGAACACATTATGCGATGGCCTTCTCCATGGAGCAATGGTTTCCCTGGCTGGCACTGCGAGTGTACTGCTATGGGTAGAAAATACCTCGGTAACCACTTCGATATTCATGGCGGCGGCATGGATTTGGTATTCCCTCACCACGAATGTGAGATTGCTCAAGCCGTAGCATCACAAGGTGATGACATGGTGAAGTATTGGATGCACAACAACATGATTACTATTAACGGACAAAAAATGGGTAAATCGTTGGGCAACTTCATTACTTTGGAACAATTCTTTACGGGCAATCACGACACATTGGAGCAGGCTTACTCGCCAATGACCATTCGTTTCTTCATTCTTTCAGCCCATTATCGTGGCACAGTAGACTTCTCTAACGAGGCGTTACAAGCTGCACAAAAGGGCTACGAGAAGCTAATGAATGCCATTGAAGACTTGAAGCGTGTGCAAACCGCAGACAAGAGCGATGAAAATACAGCTAAATTTGTAGCTGAATTGCGCCAAAAGTGTTACGATGCTATGAACGATGACTTGATGACTCCTGCTGTTATCTCGCACCTTTTCGAGGCTTGCCACACCATAAACTTGCTTATTGACCACAAAGCGCAAATAAATGAAGCCGACTTAAAGGAACTTTCAGAGACTGTAAACCTCTTTGCGTTCGATATTCTCGGTTTAATCAATGAGCGTGGAACTAACAATGATGCACGCGAAGCGGCATACGGAAAGGTGGTAGACATGGTGTTGGAACTTCGTGCAAAGGCTAAAGCCAACAAGGAATGGGCAGTTAGCGACCAAATTCGTGATGCGCTTGCCGATGCTGGTTTCCAAGTTAAGGACACCAAAGACGGTGTTACATGGAAGTTAGACAAGTAATAACAAGAAAATAGCAAATCGTTTGATTTACTCAATCTAAAAATCCACTATTCAAAGTCTGTTATAAACCTTTGAATAGTGGATTTTTAAATTTTAAATAACTTATTGTCAGCACCTTATAAAAGTGCGACAAAAAAGTGAAATTCTATTTTTCAGTCTTTATTCATTGCTAAAATGAGTGTTGATAGGTATGCTTAAATTTTCACAGCCGTACCAGAACAAGCCACCATAAGCATTGAACCACTCTGTCCGACAGTTTCATAATCAATATCAACGCCTACAATAGCGTTTGCACCAACCGCCTCTGCACGCTGCATCATCTCACGAATTGAGGTTTCTTTGCCCTCTTGTAACACTTTCTCATAAGAACTACTGCGACCGCCAACAATATCTCTGATACCTGCAAAGAAGTCCTTTACAAAGTTAGCACCGATGATAGTTTCGCCTGTTACAAGTCCTTTGTACTCTAAAATCTTGTAACCTTCAATGTTTGGAGTTGTTGTAATAATCATAATTTCTAATAATTTAATTTTTTATTTTTACTTTATTTTTGCTTTGATATAATAAGAAAATAACCATTATATAAAAATATTTTTAATTTAATTATTCTCTCATATCTACAAAATATAATCTAAATAATATTATAATTTAATTTATTTTTTAATTTAACCCGTCTATATTCTCTTTTATTCTTACTTCTTTTTACTTTTGTGGTACATATATCGCAATGGTTTTTAGGCGCACATAATTGTAGCTAAGGTACATAAAACCTCCAAAGCGATTGGTTCTGCCCCAACTATTCTTACAGCAAAAGTATTTATTACCTTGCTTATCGTGGGCTATTCCCACTATTTCCATGCAATGGTCGTCCGTGGTTTTAAACGTTTCAAAGGCTTTTTGACGCTGCTCTTGTGTGGGTTTCATGCTTTCGTTTTCTATGCGTGCAAAGCCATTTGCATAGGAAAAGCCGTCCTCCGATATATCTCCTTCCCAACAAATTGGGTGTCCTGCTCTGAGGGTACGTTCCATTTTGGTTATCATCTCCTCGATTGGCACATTTAAAAACGTGTTATGGAAATAATTATCAGGCACTTCCAAAGGAAAATATTCACCAAATGGGTGGTGTAAAAAGCTCGTTATTGCTAAATATTCATCGTTTCGGCACACACTTCGAGCAAATTCTTGTGGCGTATATACCGCTCCGTAAAGGAAAACATGGTTGGGAATGTAACCTATTTCAGCGTCTAAAAATTCATTTAAATGGTTTATTTCAGTACCAATATGGGCTGATTTCGGTGCCATAACAGCTTGATTCAACTTCCGCGATATAACGTTGTAATTTGTATTTTTGCGCTGATGATACGCATCATAGTGCTGTAAGCCGTAGGTTTGAATCAAGTCTATCAGCATTCCACTCATACCTCTTGTTGTGATTGGGGTATCATTGCCTCCTAATAGCGTTTTCCTTTTCTGCGACATGAGTTTTCTTTTGGCTTGTTCCAGAAGATACATGCGTGCCACATAGTCGGTACTAAGATTAATGGAATCGCCTTTCATCAAATGTTCTGTTTCGATTGTTGCCAGCATAGCGTATGCCCAGCAAAGCGAACTCTTCCCTTGGTTCTTTACAGGCGTGGTTTTCAAGCGCACTTCGTCTGTAAATTTCTCTTTCGAAACATACTCTTTTTTTTGCTTTGTGCAGCCTATAAAAAGTAGCAAAGCCGCTACTATGATTAAATTTCTCTTCATATCTATGCCAAATAATTCCGTTTTGCTGTATTGGGTATGCTTTTACTATGAGGAACACAAGTGCAAGATAGTGAATTGTAGACACATTGCGTCCTCTATGTTATATGAAAACTACCCCAAGCAGCTGTATTTATCATTCGTGCTATGGAATAATTTCTGACAAAGATAAACAAAAAAAAGAAACGAATAAGAAGAAAATATCTTTTATTGATATTAATATTTCAAAAAAACGAAAAGTAATTTATTGTAATCTTTTTTATGGTATGAAAAAAAGCACCATTCTGGCAATAATTTTACTTATTGTCAGGATAGCACTTTTATGCTGTATCTCTATAAAATAGAAATTTATCTACTAAAAATTATAACTTTTCGCCGTAGCAAAGGTCGCCTGCATCGCCAAATCCAGGTACAATATATTTATGTTCATTGAGTCCTTCGTCAATGGCAGCACACCATATTGTAGTTTCGCTGTCAGGGAAAGTCTTTTTTATATGTTCAATTCCTTCTGGAGAAGCAATGACACAAGCAACATGAACGTGGCGAGGTGTACCCTTAGAAAGAATAGCCTTGTAGCCTAATTCCATCGAACCACCTGTTGCGAGCATAGGGTCTGCGATAATCAAAGTTTTGCCGTCAATATTCGGAGTAGCCAAATATTCCACATGAATGCCTACTTCGTGGTGCGCATCGTCCTTGTATTCACGATATGCGCTTACAAAAGCATTGCCAGCATGGTCGAAAATATTAAGGAATCCATTATGAAAAGGAAGTCCAGCACGGAAAATAGTTGCAAGAACAACCTTATCGATAGGTACATTTACCTTTGAAATGCCCAATGGAGTTTCGATATCCTTTGTTTCATACTGAAGAGTTTTTGAAATTTCAAAGGCTTCAAACTCTCCAATTCTCATAACGTTGTTACGGAAAAGAAGGCGGTTTCTTTGGTAGTTCTTGTCACGGATTTCTGCCATGTATTGATTCACGATGGAGTTTTGTTCCGAGAAGTTTATGATTTTCATATATTTCTTTTTAATTGGATTAAACCATTTGCAGATTTTACTGCAGTCCAAAATTGTGGCAAAATTAAGAAAATAGTTTAATTTTTGCAACGTCTGAATAGCAAATATCCATGAATAATATTCTTTTTTAAATTCTTTAACCTTACATCTGCCTTATCTGCGCTTTTTTCTTATTTATCCTTTTGCTGAATATGAATATTTTCTTACCTTTGCGGTGATAAAAAAGATGATGTTTTTTACGAATAGAATTTTTAATTTTCAACATAATAACATTATAACTAATGGCAAATTTTGATAAAAGCGTACTTGAAAAGTACGGAATTACAGGAACAACAGAAGTAGTTTACAATCCTTCTTACGAAGTTTTGTTCGAAGAAGAAACAAAGGCAGGTCTCGAAGGTTTTGAAAAAGGTAAGGAAACAGAACTCGGCGCAGTAAACGTAATGACAGGTGTTTACACTGGTCGTTCACCTAAAGATAAGTTTATCGTTGACGATGTAAACTCACGCGACACCGTATGGTGGACATCTGACGAATACAAGAACGATAACAAGAAGATGACAGAAGAAGCTTGGGCTGTTGTAAACAAATTAGCTAAGAAAGAACTTTCTAACAAACGTCTTTTCGTAGTTGATGGTTTCTGCGGTGCTAACAAGGATACACGCATGAAGATTCGTTTCATCGTGGAAGTTGCATGGCAAGCTCACTTCGTAACCAATATGTTCATTCGCCCAATCAACGAAGAAGAACTCGCTCAAGAGCCAGACTTCATCGTTTACAATGCTTCTAAGGCTAAGGTAGAAAACTACAAAGAATTAGGTTTGAACTCTGAAACTTGCGTAGCTTTCAACGTTACATCTAAGGAACAAGTTATCATCAATACATGGTATGGTGGTGAAATGAAGAAGGGTATGTTCTCAATGATGAACTACTACTTGCCATTGAAGGGTATCGCTTCTATGCACTGCTCTGCAAACACTGACCTTAATGGCGAAAATACAGCTATTTTCTTCGGTCTTTCTGGTACAGGTAAGACAACTTTGTCAACCGACCCTAAGCGTCTTCTCATTGGTGACGACGAACATGGTTGGGACGATAATGGTGTGTTCAACTTCGAAGGTGGTTGCTATGCAAAAGTTATCAACCTTGACAAGGAATCAGAGCCAGACATCTATGGTGCTATCAAGCGCAACGCATTGCTCGAAAACGTTACAGTAGCTGCTGATGGTAAGATTGACTTTACAGATGGTAGCACAACTGAGAACACTCGTGTTTCTTACCCTATCTACCACATCAAAAACATCGTTAAGCCTATCTCAGCAGGTCCTGCTGCAAAGCAAGTTATCTTCTTGAGTGCTGACGCATTTGGTGTGCTTCCTCCAGTTTCTATCCTCAGCCCAGAACAAACAAAGTACTACTTCCTTTCAGGCTTTACAGCTAAGTTGGCAGGTACAGAGCGTGGTATCACAGAACCAACTCCTACTTTCTCTGCTTGCTTCGGTCAAGCTTTCTTGGAACTCCACCCAACTAAGTATGCTGAAGAATTAGTTAAGAAGATGGAAAAGAACGGTGCTAAGGCTTACTTGGTAAATACAGGTTGGAACGGTACAGGCAAGCGTATTTCTATCAAGGATACTCGTGGTATTATTGACGGAATCCTCAGTGGTGCTATCAACAACGCTCCTACAAAGACTATTCCTTTCTTCAACTTCGTAGTTCCTACAGAATTGGAAGGCGTAGATACAAACATTCTTGACCCACGCGACACATACGCTGATGCTGCTCAATGGGAAGAAAAAGCAAAAGACCTCGCTGGTCGCTTCATCAAGAACTTCGTTAAGTACACAGGTAACGAAGCTGGTAAGGCACTCGTTGAAGCTGGTCCAAAGCTCTAAGAAATTGTAATATACACAATATATTATGCTAATTTAGCCCCCTTCATTTTTCGAAGGGGGCTTTTTGTATTTCAAAACAATAGGTTTTAAAACTCAAAACAATAGGTTTTTATGTGCTAAATAGGCTGTTTTAAAATAGTATGGTGTAAACCTTTGTTATTCTGCCAACAAATGCGTAACTTTGCAAGCTGATAAAAGAAAGTTTATTCGATGAAAAAACTCTATATAGAGACTTACGGCTGCCAAATGAACGTAGCCGACTCGGAAGTGGTTGCTTCCGTTATGAAGATGGCAGGATACGATGTGTGCGAAAAAGAAGAAGAGGCTGACGCTATTTTCCTCAATACTTGTTCCATACGAGAGAATGCTGAAAACAAAATTTACAACCGATTGGAAACCCTTTATGCCGAAAAGCGAAAGGGTAGGGAGGTTATTTTGGGTGTCTTAGGGTGCATGGCTGAGCGTGTACGCAAGGATTTAATAGAAAATCATTATGCTAATCTTGTTTGCGGTCCCGATTCTTATTTGAATTTACCAGAGATGATAGCGCGATGCGAGAATGGACATAACGCCATGGATGTAGACCTTTCCACGACAGAAACCTATCGAGACATTGTGCCACAACGCATTGGTGGTAATCGTGTTTCGGGCTTTGTGAGCATTATGCGTGGCTGCAACAACTTCTGCCACTATTGTATTGTGCCGTTTACTCGTGGTAGAGAGCGTTCGAGAGATGTGGAAAGCATATTAAGAGAGGTAAAAGATTTGCACGATAGAGGCTTTAAGGAAGTTACTTTGTTGGGGCAAAATGTCAATTCTTACGGACTTTTACCGAACGGAAAACGCCCCGAAAATGGTACATCGTTTGCCGAACTCTTACGAAAAGTGGCACAAAGTGTTCCCGATATGCGTGTGCGCTTCTCTACTTCCAATCCAGAAGATATGACAGAGGATATTCTCCACGCCGTAGCCGAAGAGCCCAATCTTTGCAATCATATTCATTTCCCAGCACAAAGTGGTAGCAATAAGGTGTTGAAGGATATGAATCGCAAATATACCCGTGAGGATTATTTAGAAAAAGTAGCAGCCATTCGTCGCATTATTCCAAACTGCGGATTGACCACCGACATCTTTGTGGGCTATCATGACGAAACTTTGGAAGACCAAGAGCTAACGCTTTCGTTGGTACGTGAGTGCCAATTCGATTCTGCTTTCATGTTCAAATATTCTGAACGTCCTGGAACTTACGCAGCAAAGCATTTGCCTGACAACGTTTCAGAGGAAGAAAAAGTGCGTCGTTTGAACGAACTCATCAAACTTCAAACCGAGATTTCGGCTCAACAGAACAAGAAAGACGAAGGCAAAGAGTTTGATATTCTCATCGAACGCTTTAGCAAACGCAGCCGTGAGCAACTCATGGGTCGCACCGAACAAAACAAAGCCGTTGTCATTCCACGTGGCAACCATCACATTGGCGAAACTGTTCGTGTCCGTATTACAAGTTCAAGTTCGGCAACCTTGATAGGCGAAGCGGTGGAATAAAGACATTACAAAGAAGATAATATTAAAGAATCGGCTCAAAAATGGTAAAAAAATAGAGTTTTACGGCTCAAAATGAGCCATAAATCCTCTGTTAAACCCAATTTTTGAGCCGATTATTTAAAATATATTCTTTTCTTCGGTTTTCAAATATTGTTTCTTTTTACTCATTCACATCAGGTTATACAACTGCATTTTTAGGTAATTTTTCCCTTCATCACACATCTCTATGTGCAAGAGCGGTCAAAAAGCGAATTTTTTATTTGCAAATTTACGTCTAAACATTTACCTTTGTAAGCTATGAAAGATTTCATACAAGTATTAAAAAGATTTGTTCCACCTTATAAGAAATATCTTATCATGGCTGTGGTGTTCAACATTCTTTCGGCATTGTTGAATATTTTCTCATTCATGACACTCATTCCTTTGCTGCAAATTCTCTTTAAAGTAGATGCAGGAACAGGTGCAACGCATTATATTCCGTGGAATCAAGCTGAAAATTTGGGTCAGTATAAAGATATTTTATCGAACAATGCCGACTATTATGTGCAGATGTTCGTAACCGATTGGGGACCTACGAATACGCTTTTAATTATAGGAATAGTCTTGGGATTCATGACTTTCTTGAAAACGGGAGCTTATTTCTTGTCTTCAGCAGCCATTATTCCAGTGCGTACGGGTGTAGTTCGCGATATTCGCAATGCGTTGTATCAGAAAATAACACAGCTATCGTTGGGATTTTTCAGCGAAGAACGCAAGGGAGATATTATTGCTCGCATGAGTGGCGATGTACAAGAAATAGACAATTCGGTAATGGCATCGTTGGATATGCTCTTTAAAAATCCTATTCTTATCCTTTTTTATTTTGCTACTTTGCTGGTTGTGTCTTGGCAATTAACCCTTTTCACCCTCATTTTCGTACCATTCTTTGGTTGGTTTATGGGGAAAGTAGGGCGCAAACTCAAACAAAATAGTGTTACCGCACAAGCACTTTGGAGCGATACCATGAGCCAAGTGGAAGAAACTTTAGGCGGATTGCGTATTATTAAAGCCTTTTGTGCAGAACGATTGATGAATGACCGCTTCGATAAAGTGAACAATAACTATCGCAACGACATCATGAAAGTGAACATTCGCCAGCAGTTAGCACACCCAATGAGCGAATTTTTGGGAACGCTGATGATAATTGTTGTTCTTTGGTTTGGCGGTACATTGGTCTTAGGACAATATCCTGTCATTAGTGGACCTACCTTTATTTACTACCTCGTCATACTTTATAGCATTCTTAATCCCCTCAAAGAATTTTCAAAAGCAGGTTACAATATCCCGAAAGGTATGGCTTCTATGGAGCGTGTTGATAAGATATTAATGGCTGAAATAGAAATAAAAGACCCAAAGAACCCGAAAGAACTTGATAGTTTCGACCATGAAATAGAGTTACGAAACGTTAGTTTTGCTTATACAAGTGATAAGTTGGAAGACGGAACAGAGCAGTATCATTGGGTGCTACGCAATATTAATTTGGTCATTCCAAAGGGAAAAACCATCGCATTGGTAGGACAAAGTGGAAGCGGAAAATCTACTTTGCTCGACCTTATTGCTCGCTATTATGATGTGCAAGAGGGAGAAGTATTGATAGACGGAGTGAATGTGAAAGACCTAAATTTGCACAATTTGCGCAAATTTATAGGAAATGTAAACCAAGAAGCCATTCTCTTTAACGATACTTTCTTTAATAATATCTCGTTTGGTGTCAATGCTACAAAGGAAAATGTTGTAGAAGCAGCCAAAATAGCCAATGCTCACGACTTCATAACGCAAACTGAAAATGGTTATGACACCAATATTGGCGACCGTGGCGGTAGACTTTCAGGCGGACAACGCCAGCGTGTTAGCATTGCTCGTGCCATATTAAAAAATCCACCAATCCTTATTCTTGATGAAGCAACATCGGCTCTTGATACCGAAAGCGAACGTTTGGTGCAAGATGCGCTCTATAAATTAATGAAGACACGCACCACTATCGCCGTGGCACACCGCCTTTCTACCATTAAAAACTCAGATGAAATTTGTGTAATGCACGAAGGAAAAATCGTAGAAAGAGGCACTCACGACGAACTAATGCATCTTGATGGCTATTATAAGAAGCTGCATGATATGCAAGAAATTTAATGGATTAGCTTGAAAGGTTGATAGCTTGAGAAAAAAACAAATGAATGGGAAAGTCAAACTATAACGGAATTACTTTGAAATCGTTGCAGCCAATGTTTGCTTTGGTTGTAAATCTTGTGTTGGCCTATTTGGTTTACTTCGTGGCGAGGATAGCTTTTTTGTTTGAAAACTATTCTTTTTTCAAGGCGGGGTTAGATATTTCGCATTTGTGGCAATTGTTTCGTGGCGGATTAATGTTCGATACCAGTGCGATAGTCTATTCTAATGCGCTTTATATTTTATTGATTCTTTTCCCGATTTGGGTGAAAGAAACTGATATTTATCATCGTATTTGTCGTTGGTTGTTTGTGATTATCAATAGCGTTGGACTGTTTATCAATCTTTGCGATGCGGTTTATTTTCCTTTTACCTTGCGTAGAACAACGACAAGTGTGTTTAAAGAGTTTAGCAATGAGCATAATTTAGGAAACATTTTAGGTACTGAAATTATTCATCATTGGTATTTTGTGCTGCTTTTTATTATTGTTTCTTGGGGTTTGTACCAACTTTATAGAACGCCAAAGCTGAGTCATTTTGATTTTAAAACCATAAAACAACGTTGGCATTTCTTTGCCATTAACTTTGTGGCACTATCGCTTGTAGTTGTTTTTTGCGTAGGAGGAGCGCGCGGTGGATTACAATCGGGTGTGCGACCCATTACGATTAGCAATGCCAATGAATTTGTAAAACGCCCTATTGAGTGTGCTTTGGTCTTGAATACGCCCTTTGCTTTAATCCGAACCATTGGCAAAAGTATTTTTAAAGTGCCTGAAACTTTCGCTTCTTTAAAGGAATCTTCTAAGTTTTTCAATCCCGTTCATCTTCCCAATCCAGAGGCAAAAGCCAATAAAAAGAACGTTGTTATCTTGATAGTTGAGAGCTTCGGACGTGAATATATCGGAGCTTTCAATAAGCATTTAGAGGGTGGTCGCTACCAAGGTTATACGCCAAATGTGGACAAACTCATTGCTAAGAGCGTTGTTTTTGATTATTCTTTTGCCAATGGGCATAAGAGTATCGATGGAATGCCTTCGTCTTTGTGTGGCATTCCTATGTTTATAGAGCCTTTTATCCTTACTCCTGCGTCCATGAACGATTACATTGGCATTCCTGGTTATCTCTCTAAATGGGGCTATCAGACGGCTTTTTTCCATGGGGCTAATCGTGGTTCAATGGGTTTTCTTGCCTTTGCCAATAAAATAGGTTTCCAAAAATATTATGGACGACAGGATTATGCTGCCGATAAACGTTTTGGTGGTGATGCCGATTTTGACGGAAATTGGGGCATTTGGGACGAACCTTTCTTGCAATACTACTGCGCAAAGATGTCGGAAATGAAGCAACCTTTTATGACAGCCCTATTCACGGTGTCGAGTCATCACCCTTTTGTTGTGCCTGATAAGTATAAAAAACGCTTTAAAGAAGAGCAATTGCCTATTCATAAGTGTATTCGTTACACCGATATGGCGATTGGAAAATTCTTTGCTTCGGCAGCAAAACAGCCTTGGTTTAAGAACACTATCTTTATTTTAGTAAGCGACCACACCAATCAAAGCAATCATCAACAATACAAAACTGATATTGGCGAGTTTAGCGCACCTTTCATTCTTTACGACCCATCGGGCGAAATAAAACCTGGAAGACGGGAAGGAATAGCTCAACAGATAGACATTTTGCCAACCATTTTCGGTATTTTGGGCTACAATAAGCCTTATTTCTCGTTTGGTTGCGATGTTTTAAACACACCCGCAAAGGATACTTACGCTTTGAACTATATCAATGGCGTTTATCAATATACAAAGAATGGCTACACAATGCAGTTCGACGGCGAAAAAACAACGGGTATGTACAGCTTGAACGACCTATTCATGCAGTATAATCTTGTAGGAAAAGTGCCAGAACAAGCCCGAATGGAACAAGAATTGAAGGCAATTATTTACCAATATATGTACCGAATGGTCAATAACAAATTACAATCGAATTAATAAGTATTTAAGTTTCGCTCAGTTTTCATAGGAGAAACTGTGAGTTTCCATAGGAGAAACTGGAAGTTTTGTGTAGAGAAACTCAACGGAAACGATATACTTTGTGCGAGAAAGTAATTATAAAGCGAAGAAAAATGAAAGAACTAACAAATAAAATCCTATATGGTTTGGTTTACGGCGTGTGGTATGCGCTGTCGTTATTGCCTTTCCGTATCCTCTTTTTATTCTCCGATTTCCTTTATTTCCTTATTGCTCATGTCGTGAAATATCGCCATAGAGTAATTTGGAAGAACCTAAAAGAAAGCTTTCCAGAGAAGACCGATGCCGAAATCAGCCGTATTGAAAAAGATTTCTACCATTGGTTTTGCGACTATCTTGTGGAAACCATCAAACTCATGAGCCTATCGCCTGCTGCTTTGCGCAAGCACATGCAGTTCACAGGTATGGATAAATTTAATGAAATCTTAAACAATGGCGGTTCGTGTGCCATTTATTTGGGGCATTATTGCAATTGGGAATGGATTTCTTCCATACCACTTTGGGTCCCCGAGCATGTGCAATGTTGCGAACTTTACCACCCTTTGGAGAACAAACCCATGGACCTTTTGTTTAAAAAGGTGCGTGAACGCCACAATGCACTCTGCATTCCGATGCAAGAATCATTGCGCAAAATTCTCGAGTTTAAGCGTAAAAGTTCTTCGCTTGTGGTAGGTTATATTGCCGACCAGGCACCTACTTGGAACAATATTCACCATTGGATTGACTTTCTTCACCACGATACACCCGTACTGACAGGTACTGAACGCATCGTAAAACATACCAATCAAGCGTGTTTCTATGGCGACATTACCCGAACCAAGCGAGGATATTATGTTTGCGAACTCAAGCCAATCGAACTAAATCCTAAGTCGAAAGCCGATTTTGAGATTACCGATATGTATTTCCAAATGCTCGAAGCAACCATCAACCGCGCTCCTGCTTATTGGCTTTGGAGTCATAATCGTTGGAAAAGAACCCACGAAGAATTTAATTTGCGCTACGATGAGACAACAGGAAAAGTTGATTTTGGCGATTTAGAAGAGATTAAAAAGCGCAAAGCAGCACAAGCAAAACAAGAAAATGAGCATGGGGAAATACAATAACATATCCATTGGCTACGATGCAAAACGCATTGTGCGCAACAATACTGGTTTGGGAAACTACGGAAGGACGCTCATCAATGCGCTCGCCGAAGTGAGTCCCGAACTGCAATTGCGGCTCTATGCTCCCGACGAGGGCAATGAACGATTGAGAAACGAGGTAATAAAAGCCAATAACATTAGCTTTGTTTACCCTAAAAACCTCCGTTTTCGCTTTCAAAAAGACCTGTGGCGACAAGCTGGAATAGTAAACCAATTGCAGCAAGACAGGGTTCAACTTTACCACGGACTATCGGGCGAACTGCCCAAAGGCATTGCGGCATCGGGCATTAAGAGCATTGTAACCATTCACGACCTTATCTTTTTGCGCCACCCCGAATATTATACGTTCATCGATGCCTTCCTTTATAAGCGCAAATTCCTCCATACTTGCCAAGAAGCCGATCGCATTGTCGCTATCAGCCAATGTACTAAACGTGATATTTTGCACTATTCCGATTTCCCAGAAGAGCGGATTGATGTTGTTTACCAAAGTTGTGGCACACGTTTTCGTGATGTTGTGAGCAACGATTTCAAGGCAGAAATAGCACGAAAGTATCAACTTCCCAAACGTTTCCTACTCTTTGTCGGTTCAATCGAAGAGCGTAAAAACTTGCTTTTGGCGGTGAAAGCCTTGTTGAAGCTACCCCAAGATATTTCGATTGTTGCCGTTGGGCGCAAAACAAAATACACTCAAAAGGTTGAAAAGTTTGCTCAATCGCACGGCATTATCCCTCGTTTACACTTCCTTCATGCATATCAAACGCCGAACTTCCCGCTATTTACCAGCAAGCCGAATGCTTTGTTTATCCTTCTCGCTACGAAGGCTTTGGAATACCTATCATTGAAGCCATTCAAAGCGGTTTGCCCGTTGTCGGTTGCACAGGTTCTTGTTTGGAAGAATCAGGCGGAAGTGCCAATTTATATGTAGACCCAGACAATGAAACCGACTTTGCCGCAGCGGTTTCAGCCCTCCTTGTGGGCAACGATGATAGGCAACGGCGCATAGAAGAAAGCCAAAACTACATCAAACGCTTTGAAAATGGCGATGTGGCACAAGCTATGCTCACCGAATACGATAAACTTTTAAACCTCTAAACCATGCTGCAAATCGATAAAAACTATCCAAAAGTTACCGTTGTTACCGTTTGTTTCAACGTGAAAGAAGCCCTTTTACTGACGGCGAATAACGTTTTTCAGCAGGATTACCCCAGCTTAGAATACGTCATTGTAGACGGAGCATCGACCGATGGCACTGTTGAAGCCTTGCAAAACATGGGCGAGAAACTCAACAAATGGGTGTCTGAACCCGATAAAGGCATCTATGACGCCATGAATAAAGCCGTTAATTTGTCCTCTGGCGAGTGGATAATCTTCCTCAATGCAGGCGACACTTTTGACGAAAACAATGTTCTAAAACGTGTGTTTTCCCAACCTCACAAAGCCGATATAATTTATGGCGATGTGGTAAAGGGCAATATTATAAAGCAAGCCGAACCGCCCCACAACGCTCATCGTATGTATTTTTGCCACCAAAGTTGCCTCACTCGTAAGGCTTGTTTGCAGGAATTTCCTTTCGATATAAACCATAAGATGTCAGCAGACTTTAAGTTTTTCAAACAAATGTGGAAGGCTCGCAAACAGTTCTTGCAACTTCCATTCGCTATTGCCAACTTCGATACCACAGGAGTGTCTAATACAAGTCGTTCAAAAGGATTGATGGACAATATAAAAGTGATAAAAGAAACCGATAATTTCACGGATAAACTTCGCTTTTTGCCTCGTCTTTACCTTGTTTATAGTATTTGCAAATTAAGAAATAAATAAAACCAAGATAAAACCAAGATAAAATAATGATACCAAAAGTAATACATTATGTGTGGTTGAGCAACGACCCATTCCCTTCGAAAATTAAAAAGTGTATGGAAACGTGGCAAACCATGATGCCTGATTACGAAATAAAGCGTTGGAGTACCGAAAATTTTGATATTTCTGCGGCTCCAAACTATGTGAAAGAAGCTTTCAAACAGCGCAAATGGGCGTTTGTAGCCGATTATATTCGCATGTATGCACTCTATCATGAAGGAGGAATTTACCTTGATTCCGATGTAAAAATACTAAAACCATTCGATGAATTCCTACATTACAATTTCTTTTCATCATTAGAATATCACCCTTTACAAATCGAAATGACAGGCGCAAGGGAAATGATTGATGCCGAAGGCAATAGAATAAAAGACGGATATGTGTCGGGCATTCAGCTTCAAGCAGCTGTAATGGGGGCAGAACCAGATTGCCAATTTGTAAAAGATGTATTAGACGACTATCAAACTCGAACTTTTGAAATGCCAAGTGGTCCAAAAGGAAGTGGAATTATCGCCCCTTTCCTTTATGCAAGGGCAATGGAAAAATATGGATTTAAGTACAAAGACGAAGACCAACTCTTGCAAGACAACATGAAAATATATCGCTCTGAAATCTTTGCAGGCAACAAACACGAAGTCACAAAGAATAGTTTTGCTATTCATTATTGCGCCCATAGTTGGACACCAACGTGGAAAGAGAAGTTAATGAGGAAATTTGGAATAAAATAAATAATTAGAATGAAAGTTGTACATGTCAGTGTAGCAGATACAGGAGGTGCTGGACTTTGTGCTTACAGAATATGCAAAGCACAAAGAGAGATAGGGATTGATGCTCAACTTGTAGTACTTTATAACAAACAAAAAGAAAGTTTTGTACACAAAACAGGGGGCGTAACCTACTTTTTACACAGCTCTTTGCGCAAAATAAAAAAACTTTTTCATATTGCCGATGAGGTAAATATGTGCAGAGCTTTAGGTAAACAAAACGGTGCTACCTATACTTTACCACTTTCTCCAATTGATATAACGAAGTTAGACGTGGTAAAAAATGCCGATATTGTACATTTACATTGGATAGGCGGCTTCTTAGATTATCCTTCTTTCTTTGCTAAAATGAGCAATAAGACGATTGTTTGTACGCTTCACGACCAAAGTATTTTGTACGGAATAGCAAGCATTGAACAGCAATATTTGCCCAATAACGAACTTGAAAAGAAATACTATAAGCTCAAATATGAAGAAATGAGTAAAGTAGAACATTTCGGTGCAGTTTTTCTTTCGAAGATGAGTTTTGAAAGTTATAGCGTTCATGAAATGTTAAACCACGCAAAGAAAACCATTATCTATAATATGGTCGATGGTCGTCTTTTCAAACCCTTTCCTAAAGAACAACTTCGCCAACAATTATCGCTTCCCAATACAAAACTTTTCTCCTTTTGTGCTTACGATATTAACGATGCCCGCAAAGGTTTAGCAGTGCTTTCAGAAGCACTTATGCGCATCGATTCGTCTTATAGAATATTGGCAATTGGGAAAAATAGAAAGGGAAGTAAATGGGCAAATGTCATAGAAATGGGCTTTTTCGCTGATGCAACAAAAATATCAGCCATACATTCTGTTGCCGATTTCTGTTGTATGCCAAGTTATAAAGAACATTTTGCCCAAGCTCCTTTAGAGGCAATGGCATGCGGAACACCTGTTATCGCCTTTCCATGCAGTGGAACGGAAGAACTTATTACACCCCAAAACGGCATTCGTTGCACCGATTTCACCCTCGAAGCCTTAGAAGAAGGCATCAGAAAAGCCTTACAAACAGAATATAATAGCGATGAAATTCGCCAAGATATGCTCAATCGTTATGCCCCTGAAAAGATAGCAAAAGACTATTTAGCATTTTACGAAACCTTGTAAAATAGCCGAAAAACAGCAGGAATTTTGACCAATCTGTATCTTTTTGAAAATCAACCTATTATATATGC
The DNA here is from genome assembly GCF_000613345.1 of Prevotella disiens JCM 6334 = ATCC 29426. GTDB lineage: Bacteria > Bacteroidota > Bacteroidia > Bacteroidales > Bacteroidaceae > Prevotella > Prevotella disiens. The sequence goes on from NZ_BAIS01000015.1 coordinate 45,586, forward strand.
GTTTTTAAAACCTATTGTTTTGCGTTTCAAAACAATAGGTTTTGAACCTCAAAAGAGCCTATTTTGCGATGCGAAATAGGCTCTTTTTAAAATGCTACTAATAATCATTGTTCT
>NZ_BAIS01000014.1 GCF_000613345.1 Prevotella disiens JCM 6334 = ATCC 29426
TAAGTAGCAAAACCTAATAAAGAGTTAACAATAAATGATGTAATAGCGCTGGATTTATGTCCTGCATACCAATAGCCTCCACCAGGAAATATAGAAAGAATACCAGCTAAAACTTTACTTTTAGGCTTCCTCGCAATAATACTTGATATGACCTCATTCGTTTTATTAACAATTTGCTCATTGGTATTAAACTGATTTGCTGCTTCAAAATGCTGTACACAATTATCTAAATAACCCATTTTTAAGTTTGAAAGTCCTAAATATAAATGCCTTCTTCGTATAGAATCTTGTTCTGTCAAATTAATTTTAGGAAATAACTTTTCAGCCTCACTATAATTATTAAGGCGATAAAACATCTTTGATACTTGGAATTTTACACGATTATCATTACATATATTTAAATCCTTTTGTGCATAAAAATCAAAAATACCTTCTTCCATACGTTCAAGACCTTCATAACAAATCAATTTCTGCAAATAAGTAGAAGGAGAATTTTCTTTGTCAAAATAAGAAAGGCGTTCTATTTCTAACATTGCCAAATTGTAATCATGATTATTAATTAAATAACGTATAAAGTCATTTAAACTATCTTTTTTATTGACAACTTTTAATCTATCGGTATAAATCGAATTTTGTGATTTTTGAGTCAAACTTAAAAATAAAGCAGAATCACAGTCTGGTAAATCTAATAAACATGGATTTCCATAAGCATACGTTACCGAATAAAATTTACCATCATGCCCACAACGAATCAAACGATCCGCAGTATCAAGAAATGCTTTTGCGAAATTTTCTTTTTTAAATGCCTTTAAACCATAGTTTGAACAAGTTGGATACATTGCACATCTACTTCCACGAAGTTTACTAATATTTTTTTGATAAAAATGAATAAAATCAGCAGAAGCCTTATTTCTTTCATCGGATATATTTACAACATTACTCGAGGACAATATCCCATCATGATATTCTTGACACATAACTTTAATATGCCAAGATGAAAGAAAAAATAATAGAAAAAATCTCAATATAGTCATTTTAAATCCAACAAAAGACTTATTCATAATTGATATATTTTTTGCAAAAATTACAAAAGAGTTGGCAAATTAACAAAAAAAAACAGTTTAACTTTTTAATACATATATAAAACAACACTATACCTCCAAAACGAAATACAAAAACAGCCACTCTAAACTATAAAATGGCGTTTTTTGCGCTCCAAAACCTATTGTCCCTCAGTTCGGGATAAGTAGTGTATAGACAAAATCAAAATATCGCTAATGTGCCAAATTATCATAAAAAAAGTGGATATGCTCATTTGAACATATCCGCTTATATTATAAAGAAATCTTTCTAAAAGATTATTCTGCTTTTGCTTCTTCTGCAACAGTTTCAGTTGCTGGTGTTTCAGCTTCAACAGCCTTTTTAGAACGACGGCTACGACGTGTCTTCTTAACTTCAGCCTTAGGAGTCTTAGCCATGTTTTCATCATAATCAACCAACTCGATAAAAGCGATTGGTGCAGCGTCACCCTTACGCAAGCCAAGCTTGATAATACGAGTGTAACCGCCTGGACGGTCGCCTACCTTTACAGAAATTTCCTTGAACAATTCTGTTACAGCTTCTTTGTTCTGCAAGTAACGGAAAACTACACGACGTGAGTTGGTAGTATCGTCCTTAGCACGAGTGATAAGAGGCTCAACGAATTTCTTCAAAGCCTTTGCCTTTGCGAGGGTCGTAGTGATTCTTTTGTGCGTAATCAAAGAGATAGCCATGTTAGAAAGCATAGCACTACGATGACTTGCAGTACGACCTAAATGGTTGAATTTTTTATTATGTCTCATTTTCTTTTTCTTGTTGTTGACCAAAATAGTTTTAATGTGGTGGACTTACTCTTAGCAGTCCACCTACATTAACTTATTCTCTGTCCAATTTATACTTTGTAATGTCGGTTCCAAACGTAAGATTCAGACTCTCGAGCAAATCATCAAGCTCTGAAAGCGATTTCTTACCAAAGTTACGGAACTTCAAGAGGTCGGTCTTGTTGTACTGAACAAGGTCGCCAAGTGTTTCAACATCAGCTGCCTTCAAGCAGTTGAGCGCACGAACACTGAGGTTGAGACTTGAATCAGTGAGCTTAGTTTTAAGCAACTGACGCATGTGCAATACCTCTTCATCAAACTCTTGGTTGCCTTCCTGATCAGGACTCTCCAACATAATCTTTTCGTCAGAGAACAACATGAAGTGATAGATAAGGATTTTTGCAGCCTCTTTAAGCGCGTCCTTTGGGTGAATAGAACCATCTGTTGCAACTTCAATTACCAATTTGTCATAGTCGGTCTTTTGTTCAACACGATATGGCTCAACGGCATACTTGACGTTGCGGATTGGGGTGTAGATTGAATCGATTGGGAGTACATTCACATCAGTGCAGAATTCACGATTTTCATCAGCTGAAACGTAACCACGTCCCTTGTTGATAGTTAAATCTATCTGCATTGAGGCTTTTGAGTCTAAATGACAAATCACCAAATCAGGATTTAACACTTCAAATCCAGTCAGATACTTGCCAATATCACCAGCTTTGAATTCTGTTGAATTCTCTACGGTAATACTAACTTTCTCATTCTCGAATTCTTCTACTACTTGCTTGAATCGAACTTGCTTGAGATTCAAAATGATATTGGTGACATCTTCCTTAACGCCCGGAACGGTAGAAAACTCATGCTCAACACCTGCGATACGCACTGTATTGATAGCATAGCCCTCCAAAGACGAAAGAAGGATGCGGCGCAATGAGTTACCAATTGTAACACCAAAGCCAGGCTCAAGAGGACGGAATTCGAACTTGCCGAATTGGTCGTTAGCCTCCAACATCACAACTTTATCAGGTTTTTGAAATGCTAATATCGCCATTAATTTAATGATTTTTATTGTTTAGAGTACAACTCAACGATTAATTGCTCCTTAATATTCTCTGGAATGTCTTCACGAGCTGGTTGGTGGAGGAACTTACCACTCTTGCTGTTTTCGTCCCACTCTATCCAAGGATATTTGCTGTGGTTGAAACCAGCCAAGCAGCTTCAATAACTTCGAGAGACTTAGCCTTTTCGCGTACGCCAACGATATCACCAGCCTTAACAGCATAAGAAGCGATGTTTACAACACCACCATTTACAACGATATGCTTGTGATTTACCAACTGACGAGCAGCGGCACGGGTTGGTGCAAGACCAAGACGATATACCACATTGTCGAGACGGCTTTCGAGGTTCTGAAGAAGAACTTCACCAGTAATACCACTAGCCTTTGCAGCACGGTCGAACATGTTGCGGAACTGACGCTCCAAAACACCGTATGTATATTTTGCCTTTTGCTTTTCTGCCAACTGAGCACCATACTCAGAAACCTTGCGACGACGATTGTTACCGTGTTGTCCTGGAGGGAAATTTCTCTTAGCTAACACTTTATCTGCGCCGAAGATTGGCTCACCAAAGCGGCGTGCGATTCTAGATTTTGGACCTATGTATCTTGCCATAATTATAATATTCTTAAATTGTTAAAAAGATGAGATTATACACGACGACGTTTTGGAGGACGGCAACCGTTGTGTGGCAATGGAGTTACATCGACAATCTCTGTAACCAAAATGCCTGCAGCGTTGACAGCGCGAATAGCACTCTCACGACCATTACCTGGTCCCTTTACAAACGCTTTTACTTTACGTAAACCGAGGTCGAAAGCTACTTTAGCACAATCCTCTGCTGCCATTTGTGCAGCGTAAGGAGTGTTTTTCTTTGAACCACGGAATCCCATCTTACCAGCTGAAGACCAAGAAATAACTTGACCTTCATTGTTTGCCAAAGATACAATAATATTATTAAATGAACTGTGAACGTGGAGCTGACCCATTGCATCAACTCTTACATTTCTTTTCTTAGATGTTGCTGATTTTTTTGCCATAATTTCTTTTAGTTTAAAAGTCTTAAGTTTATAAGTTAATGAGTACGAAGACTCTCAACTCTTAACTCTCAACTAAATTTTACTTAGTAGCCTTCTTCTTATTAGCAACAGTCTTCTTCTTTCCCTTACGGGTACGAGCATTATTCTTAGTACTCTGACCGCGAACTGGAAGACCATTACGATGTCTAACTCCACGATAGCAACCTATATCCATGAGGCGCTTAATGTTCATCTGAATCTCCGAACGGAGTTCACCTTCAACTTTGAATTCAGCACCGATAATTTCACGGATTTTAGCAGCTTGGTCATCAGACCACTCGCTAACCTTGAGGTCGCGGTTGATACCTGCTTTATCCAATATCTTTGCTGAACTACTTCGACCAATACCATAGATATAGGTCAATGCGATTTCGCCACGCTTTTCTTGGGGCAAATCTACTCCAACAATTCTTATTGCCATTGAATGTAATTAATTAAAAATTTGTTATTGCTATAAACTCTGCAAAATTACTCATTTAATATTAAATAATTAACAGATTATAGTTTTTTAACCCTGACGTAACTTGAACTTAGGGTTTTTCTTGTTGATAACGAACAAACGACCTTTACGACGAACGATTTTGCAGTCGGCTGTACGCTTCTTTAATGATGCTCTTGTCTTCATTTTTATATTTTAATTATTTGTATCTGAAAACTATTCTGCCTTTTGTTAAGTCGTATGGACTCATCTCGACCTTGACCTTGTCGCCAGGGAGAATCTTGATGTAGTGCATTCGCATCTTACCAGAAATGTGTGCTGTAATATCAACACCATTTTCTAACTCTACGCGGAACATTGCATTTGAGAGAGCCTCGAGAATTGTTCCGTCCTGCTCGATAGCAGTTTGTTTTGCCATATCTTATTATTTTGTCTTTTAATAATGTTTATTTCTTCAGTCAGAAGAGAAATCGTGTTTGTTTCGAATTTACGAATTATGCCAAAAATGAGGCGGTCAACCTTTAGGCGTTAAACCAAAAATGATTGACCTGCCACATTATCTTATTTCATCTTCTTCATAAAGGAATATTCTTACTTCATCAGAAAAAGATTTAATATGCAGCTACATTGCCGTTGCCACGTGTATGACCAGAATTCAAAAGACCATCGTAGTGACGCATCATCAAGTGTGATTCAATTTGTTGAAGAGTATCAATAACAACACCAACAAGAATCAACAATGATGTTCCACCAAAGAATTGACCAAATGAATCTTGAACATTGAGCAAACCTGCTAAAGCTGGCATAACCGCTATAAGAGCTATAAAGAGAGAGCCAGGGAAAGTCAAGCGGGTCATAACCGTATCGATGTATTCCGCTGTACTCTTACCTGGTTTTACACCAGGAATAAATCCATTGTTTCTCTTCATATCCTCTGCCATTTGAGTAGGGTTGAGTGTGATAGCTGTATAAAAGTAAGTAAATGCGATTATCAAACCAACATAGATTAAATTATACGCTAAACTCTTTGTATTCATCAAAGCCTGAAGTACAGGACTTGCACTATCAGTAGAGAACTGAACAATTGTCAATGGGATAAACATCAATGCTTGGGCAAAGATGATAGGCATTACGTTAGCTGCGAATAATTTCAAAGGAATATATTGACGCGCACCACCATATTGCTTGTTTCCCACAACACGTTTTGCATACTGTACAGGAACTTTGCGTGTACCTTGAGTAAGAAGGATAGCCGCACACACTACCAAGTATAGGATAATTATTTCTACGATAAACATTACAAGACCACCACTTGTAATCGCTGTAAAGCGGCTACTTACTTCTTGGAAGAAAGATTGTGGAAGTCGGGCAATGATACCGACCATAATAATGATTGAAATTCCGTTTCCTACACCCTTATCCGTAATGCGCTCACCGAGCCATAAAATAAACATAGACCCAGCGGCCAAGATTATTGAGGCAGAGAACATGAAGGCAGTCCAGTTTACTCCTGTTGCCAAAGCGCCCGCTGCCTGTGTCTTCAAGTTAATCAAGTATGCAGGCGCTTGGAATAACAGAATAAATACTGTCAAAATGCGTGTATACCAATTAATCTTCTTATGCCCACTTTCTCCTTCGCGCTGCATCTTTTGGAAATAAGGTACAGCAACAGCTAAAAGCTGCATTACGATAGAAGCAGAAATGTAAGGCATAATTCCCAAAGCAAAAATAGAAGCTTTGGAGAAAGCACCACCAGAGAACATGTCCAACAGTGACATCAAACCGCCAGCTGTTTGTGACTGGAGTTTTTCCAACAAACTCGGATTAATTCCGGGAAGTACAATAAACGAGCCAAAACGGTATATGGCTGTGAACAGGATGGTCACGAGGAGTCGCTTGCGCAAATCCTCGATTTTCCAACAGTTCTTCAGTGTCTCAATAAACTTTTTCATTGACTTAGATAATAGTTGTGTTACCACCTACTGCCTTGATAGCTTCTTCGGCAGTCTTTGAGAAGGCATTTGCTTCAACATCAACCTTCAACTTCAATTCTCCATCGCCAAGAATCTTTACAAGTACCTTGCCATTTGTCAAACCAGCTTCAATTAATTCAGCCAATCCGATTTTTGCAAGATTCTTTTTCTCAGCAAGTTCTTGAAGAGTAGACAAGTTAACTGCAAAGTATTCCTTGTGATTGATATTCTTGAATCCACCCTTTGGAACACGGCGCTGAAGTGGCATCTGACCACCTTCAAAACCTATCTTTCTCTTATAACCAGAGCGTGACTTTGCACCCTTGTGACCACGTGTAGAAGTACCGCCAAGTCCAGAACCTGGTCCACGACCAATACGACGACGAGAATGGGTTGAGCCCTCTGCTGGTTTTAAATTATTTAATTTCATAACACAGTTTCTTTAAAAAGATTTATTAATCAATTACTGTCACCAAATGATGAACTTTACGAATCATTCCGCGAATGCTTGGAGTATCTTCTACTTCAACCACTTGTGAAATCTTACGAAGTCCAAGAGCCAATAATGTACTCTTTTGGTCTTTTGGAGCGTTAATACGGCTCTTAATTTGCTTAACTTTAATTGTTGCCATTATTCAAATCTCCTGTAATTAACCGTTAAATACTTTGTCCATACTAATACCACGCTCACCAGCAACAGTATATGCATCACGCATTTGAGCGAGAGCAGCAATAGTTGCCTTTACGAGGTTGTGAGGGTTAGATGAACCCTTTGACTTTGCAATCACGTCAGTAACACCTGCGCTCTCAAGTACAGCACGCATAGCACCACCAGCTTTCAAACCAGTACCGGCAGCAGCTGGCTTAAGAAGTACACAAGCACCGCTAAAACGTGCTTCAACTTCGTGTGGAACAGTGCCTTTAAGCACAGGAACTTTAACAAGGTTTTTCTTAGCAGCATCTGTACCCTTTTGGATAGCAGCTGTTACTTCACCAGCCTTGCCAAGTCCCCAACCAATAACACCTTTACCATCACCTACAACGACGATGGCCGCAAATGTGAATGTACGTCCACCCTTGGTAACCTTGGTCACGCGGTTGATTGCAACCAAACGGTCTTTCAGTTCTACGTCACTATTTACTTTTACTTTATTCATTGCCATATCGTTTAGAATTTAAGTCCTCCCTCACGTGCAGCATCAGCCAAGGCTTGTACACGTCCGTGATAAAGATAACCGTTACGATCGAAAACTACTTGCTGTACACCAGCAGCAGTAGCCTTTTCAGCTACAAGAGTACCAACTTTCTTAGCTTGTTCAATTTTGGCCATTTTTTCAAGACCAGCAGAAGAAGCAGAAGCAAGTGTCGTTCCTGTAAGATCATTAATTACTTGTGCGTAAATTTGCTTATTACTGCGGAAAACGCTCAAACGAGGACGTTCTGCAGTTCCGTTCACACTCTTGCGAATGTGCAACTTTATCTTAAGTCTTCTTTGTTCTTTCTTTGTTGTCATAATCGTAATGAATTATTAAAGTTACTTAGCTGCAGCTGATTTACCAGACTTTCTGCGAATAACCTCACCTTGGAACAAAATACCCTTACCTTTGTATGGTTCAGGCTTACGGAAAGAACGAATCTTTGCACAAATAAGACCAAGCAATTGCTTATCAGCTGTTTCAAGAGTGATAATAGGGTTTTGGTTACGTTCACTCTTAGTTTCAACTGTTACTTCTTTTGGAAATTCGATGAAAATAGGGTGTGTATAGCCAAGCGAGAATTCAACCAAGTTACCTTGATTTGAAACGCGATAACCTACACCAACCAATTCAAGAGTCTTCTTATAACCTTCACTAACTCCAACAACCATGTTGTTTACGAGCGAACGATAAAGACCATGGTAAGCTTGCTTTTGCTTGTAGTTCACAGGATTTTTCTCATCAACTTCGAAGACAATTTGACTTTCTTCGATGTTTACCTTAATAGAAGGATTTACATACTGAGAGAGTTCACCCTTAGGACCTTTCACTGTAACAACGTTATCCTTTTGTGTGATAGTTACACCAGCAGGAATACTAATTGGTAAATTTCCAATTCTTGACATTTTGAATCCTCCAATTAATAAATGTAGCAAAGAACTTCACCACCAATTTTCTCAGCAGCTGCTTCTTTGTTTGTCATTACACCTTTAGACGTTGAAATAATTGCAATTCCAAGTCCGTTAATTACTCTCGGCATGTCTTTGTAGCCAGTATACTGGCGAAGACCTGGTGAAGAAACGCGCTTCAATTTCTTGATAGCGTTCTGTTTTGTAACAGGGTCGTATTTTAAAGCGACCTTGATAGTTCCTTGTGGACCATCTTCAATGAACTTATAGTTCAGAATGTAGCCCTTCTCAAAGAGAATCTTAGTAATAGATTTCTTCAAGTTAGACGCAGGAACTTCAACAACACGGTGATGAGCCATGATTGCGTTTCTGAGTCTTGTCAGATAATCTGCTATTGGATCTGTCATAAATATAAAATGTTTAATTAATCGGGACTTCCCCGACAATATTAAAAAATATCCTTTTAAAATCCTCCGCCACGGAATTATGTTTTCCGTGACGAAAGGAATTATAGATTTTACCAACTTGCTTTCTTAACTCCAGGTATCAAACCTTGAGATGCCATCTCACGGAATTGGATACGAGAAATACCGAAATGACGAATATATCCCTTTGGACGTCCTGTTATCTTGCAACGGTTGTGAAGACGAATAGGATTTGCGTTCTTAGGGATAGCTTGCAACTTACGTGCAGCTTCGTATGCTTCGGCTGGGTCTTCAGCAGTAGCTACAATCTTCTTCAAAGCTGCGCGCTTTTCTGCGTAACGAGCTACTAACTTCGCACGCTTAATTTCGCGAGCTTTCATTGATTCTTTTGCCATATCTTAATCGTTTTTAGCGTTTTTGAATGGGAGACCAAATGCTTTAAGGAGTGCATAACCTTCTTCATCAGTTTTAGCTGATGTTACGAAAGTAATGTTCATACCTTGGATACGATCTACCTGATCAATGTTTATTTCAGGGAAGATGATTTGTTCAGTAACACCCAATGTATAGTTACCACGACCATCAAACTTGCTTTCGATACCCTTGAAGTCACGGATACGTGGTAATGAGATACGAACGAGTTTTTCAAGGAACTCATACATACGCTCACGACGTAATGTTACCATAACGCCAATAGGCATCTTCTTACGAAGTTTGAAGTTAGCGATGTCCTTACGTGAGTAAGTTGCTACTGCCTTTTGACCTGTAATAGCTGTTATTTCATTGATAGCAACCTCAATAATCTTCTTGTCCTGAGTCGCATCACCCAAACCTTGGTTGATAACAATTTTCTTCAAGACAGGAATCTGCATTGCAGAAGTGTAATTGAATTGCTTTTTGAGAGCAGGAGCAATTTGCTCTTTATACTCTTTTTTAAGTTGTGCTGTATTCATTACTTAATTACCTCCCCTGATTTTTTAGCGATACGCTTAACGATTTTGCCTTCACGTTCAATTTTGATACGAGTAGCTTTTCCGCTCTTTGGATCGATAAGACTAACGTTTGAGATATGGATAGGTGCTTCTTGCTTTACAATTCCTCCTTGAGGATTTGCTGCAGAAGGCTTTGTGCTCTTTGAAACCATATTGATTCCTTCAACTAGTACGCGTTCTTTGTCAACGAGAACTTTGAGCACTTTACCACTTCTGCCCTTATCCGAGCCAGCAAGTACGATAACTTGATCGTCTTTCTTAATATGGAATTTTGCCATTTTACTTTTCGTTTTTTAAATTAAAGAACCTCAGGTGCCAAAGAAACCACCTTCATGTTTACGTTACGAAGCTCACGAGCAACTGGACCGAAGATACGGCTACCACGAATTTCGCCAGCATTGTTCAACAAAACACATGCGTTATCATCGAAGCGGATGTAAGAACCATCAGCACGACGAATTTCTTTCTTTGTGCGTACTATCAAAGCTTTTGATACTGCACCTTTTTTAATATCACTTGATGGGATGACGTTCTGCACTGCAACTACGATAACGTCACCGACACTTGCGTAACGACGGCGAGTACCGCCAAGTACACGAATACATTTAGCTATGCGTGCACCGCTGTTATCACATACTGTAAGTTTTGATTCTGACTGTATCATAATTACTTAGCTTTTTCTACTATTTGAACTAATCTCCATCTCTTTGACTTGCTCAAAGGACGTGTTTCCATAATGAGAACAGTGTCACCGATGTTAGCTTCATTTTTCTCATCATGAACATGGTACTTCTTTGTCTTTTGGACAAACTTACCATATATAGGGTGCTTTTCCTTGAACTTCGCAGCAATAACAATGGTTTTATCCATTTTGTTGCTGGTTACAACACCCTGTCTTACTTTTCTTAAATTTCTTGTTTCCATCTGGACCATTGTTATTTATTAAGTTCTCTCTGACGAAGTTCAGTTTTCATACGTGCAATATCACGACGAGCAACCTTAATTTGTGATGGATTCTCAAGTGGAGTAATCTGATGGTTCAGCTTCATCTTTGCGAGAGCTTCCTCAGCATTCTCTATCTTCTCAACCAATTCTTTGGTTTCGAGTTGTTTTACTTCTGTAGTCTTCATCTTTTTTAAGCGTTTTTATCGTAATCACGTCTAACAACAAACTTTGTCTTTACAGGTAGCTTTTGAGCAGCAAGGCGAAGTGCCTCTTTTGCTATATCAAAGCTTACACCTTCTACTTCAAAGAGGATACGTCCTGGTGTCACAGGTGCAACCCAACCTGCTGGGTCACCCTTACCTTTACCCATACGTACATCAGCAGGCTTACGTGTGATAGGTTTATCAGGAAATATTCTAATCCAGACTTGACCTTGACGGTTCATATAGCGGTTTACGGCTATACGAGCAGCCTCAATCTGTCGGCTGTCAATCCACTTTGGTTCAAGAGTTTTGATACCAAAGGAACCAAAAGCTAACTGTGTACCTCTGTGAGCGTTTCCTTTATTACCGCGCCCATCTTGAGGTCTTCTATATTTTACTCTTTTTGGCTGTAACATGATAGCTTTTACTTTTAACGGTTATTGTTTCTTCTACGATTACCTCTTCCAGAACGTGCGCCGTTGTTTGAGCGAGCGTTGCCCTTATCCTGAGTAAAGTTAGGTGTCAAGTCTACCTTGTTGTAAACTTCACCACGGCAAATCCATACCTTTATACCCAGAAGGCCAACCTTAGTAAGAGCCTCTGTCTGACAATAATCGATGTCTGCACGGAATGTATGAAGAGGAGTACGTCCTTCTTTAAACATTTCCTTACGCGCCATCTCGGCACCATTCAGACGACCAGTGATTTGAACTTTGATACCTTCGGCACCAGCACGCATTGTATTAGCAACAGCCATCTTGATTGCACGACGATATGCAACTTTGCCTTCTACTTGGCGTGCGATATTGTAACCAACGATATTTGCATCGAGTTCAGGTTTCTTCACTTCAAAGATGTTGATTTGAATTTCCTTTTTGAAAAGGTTTTTCAATTCTTCTTTGAGTTTATCAACGTCTTGTCCACCTTTACCAATGACGATACCCGGACGGGCTGTGCAAATAGTGATGGTTACGAGTTTCAATGTACGTTCGATAACGATACGAGAAACGCTGGCCTTTTCGAGACGCTTGTTCAAGTATGTGCGGATTTTCTTATCCTCCAAGAGGTTATCTCCGAAATCCTTGCCACCGAACCAATTTGACTCCCAACCGCGGATAATACCTAAGCGGTTGCTTATTGGATTAACTTTTTGTCCCATTCTACTATTTATTTATCATTGTTAGCGTCGCCCTTTGAATCTACGAAAAGGGTAACATGGTTAGAACGTTTACGAATTCTGTATCCTCGACCCTGTGGTGCAGGACGCATACGCTTCATTGTAACACCTTCATCAACGAAGATTTTAGATATATAAAGTTCACCGTCTTCAGCTTTGCGGTCATTCTTTATTTCCCAGTTAGCAATTGCCGAGCGTAGAAGTTTTTCAACATTCATTGCTGCTGCCTTCTTTGAGAACCTAAGCACGCCTAAGGCGCGGTTAACTTCCATTCCACGAACCATATCTACAACGTAGCGCATTTTACGTGGAGAAGAAGGGCAGTCCTTGAGCTTTGCAAAATACTGGCTTTTGAGGGCTTCTTTACGAGCCTCTGCCTTTATATGTTTTCTTGCTCCCATTATTTTATCTTTTTCTAAGGGTTATATCCTGTTACTTTCTATTACCAGAGTGTCCACCGAATCGGCGTGTAGGACTGAACTCTCCGAGCTTATGACCTACCATGTTCTCAGTAATGTAAACAGGGATAAATTTGTTTCCGTTATGAACTGCAACAGTGTGACCCACAAAATCTGGGGAAATCATTGATGCTCTGGCCCATGTCTTAACAACATTCTTCTTACCACTCTCATTCATAGCGAGAATTTTCTTCTCGAGCGATACGTTGATGTATGGACCTTTTTTTAATGAACGACTCATAATTTACTCTTTTACTTTGTTTACTTCTTGTTAGCTCTTTCAATAATATACTTGTTTGAAAGCTTCTTAGGTGCACGAGTCTTAAGACCCTTAGCGTACAAGCCCTTACGTGAACGTGGGTGACCACCAGATTGACGACCTTCACCACCACCCATTGGGTGATCAACAGGGTTCATTACAACACCACGGTTGTGAGGGCGACGACCTAACCAACGTGAGCGACCAGCCTTACCAGACTGTTCGAGTGCGTGATCAGAGTTACCTACACTACCAATAGTAGCTTTACAAGCTGAAAGAATCTGGCGTGTTTCGCCAGAAGGGAGCTTGATAACACAATAACTGCCTTCACGAGAAGTAAGCTGAGCAAAGTTACCAGCCGAACGAACGAGCAAAGCTCCCTGACCTGGACGTAATTCAATGTTGTGAATTACAGTACCAACAGGGATATTTGCAAGTGGAAGAGTGTTACCTACTTCAGGGGCAGCTTCTGCACCTGACATAAGTTGAGCACCTACTTGCAGTCCGTTAGGAGCAATAATGTAACGTTTTTCACCATCAGCATAGTACAACAAGGCAATACGAGCAGATCTATTAGGATCGTACTCGATTGTCTTAACTACAGCTGGAACACCATCTTTCTCTCGTTTGAAGTCGATGAAACGAAGCTTCTTCTTATGACCGCCGCCCATGTAGCGAACTGTCATTTTACCGGTGTTGTTTCGACCACCAGTTGAACGCTTACCGTAAACGAGAGACTTCTCTGGCACGGATGCAGTAATATCCTCGAACGTGCCAATAACTTTGTGTCTTTGTCCCGGAGTTACCGGTTTTAATTTACGTACTGCCATTTTTTATTTAAATATTGCTGTAAAAATCAATTTCTTCGCCCGCCTTAATGGTGACGATAGCCTTTTTGAATGCGTTCTTTTGACCTTTCACAAGACCTGCCTTTGTGTAGCGTGCTTGGCGCTTTCCAGCATAACGAACCGTATTCACATCAATTACTGTAACATTGTACAGTTTTTCAATTTCATTCTTAATTTCAAGCTTATTAGCCTCTGGTTTAACGATGAAACCATATTTTGGCTGAGCAGGCTTAACATAAGAATAAACTGTCTTTTCTTTTTTTAGTCCATCAGCATGACGCTTGTTCTTAACAATGTAGCTACGAGTTTCTGCTGTTGCATTGTGTGCTTTAGCAGCCTTCTCATTTCGTGCTACAATAGTCTTGTCAACAGAAGATTTTTCTGTAACGGCGTTCATCTTCTCAGTGACTACTGGTTTAATGATAAATCCCATAATTCTTACTGTCTCCTACTTTTACTTGGTTAAGATTTCGTCAATTGTCTTCAAAGAATTTTCAGTAACTACGAGTACATCTGCGTTCAATACGCTATATGTATTTACTTGCGCTGCTGTTGTTACTTGAGCCTTCTTCAAATTACGAGCTGACAAATATACACTTTTTTTGAGCTTCTGGCAAAACCAAAAGAACTTTCTTGTCCTCTACTTTAATATTTTTAGCAAAGTTTACAAAATCTTTTGTCTTTGGAGCTTCAAAATTAAAATCTTCAACTACAATGATAGCAGCCTCTTGAGCTTTGTAAGACAATGCTGACTTACGTGCAAGTTGCTTTACTTTCTTGTTGAGTTTGAAACTATAATCGCGTGGTGTTGGACCGAAAACACGACCACCACCAACGAGTACAGGTGAGTTAATATCACCACGGCGTGCACCACCGCCACCCTTTTGGCGTCCTAACTTGCGAGTAGAGCCTGCGTGTTCACTTCTTTCCTTTGATTTTGCTGTTCCTTGACGTTGGTCAGCAAGATATTGCTTAACATCAAGATAAAGGACATGATCGTTTGGCTCAATTCCGAAGATATTCTCGTTAAGAGTAACCTTACGGCCGGTCTCCTGACCTTTAATATCTAATACGTTAATATCCATTACTTATTAATTATAAGGGTTGAACCATTGCATCCAGCTACGCTACCCTTCACAAGAAGAATATTGTGTTCTGGAATTACCTTTAACACTTGGAGGTTTTGAGTTGTAACAGTGTCACCACCCATGTGACCGCCCATTCGCATACCTTTAAACACCTTAGCTGGGTATGAACAAGCACCAATAGAACCTGGTTTACGTGCGCGGTCGTCCTGACCGTGAGTAGATTGTCCTACACCACCGAATCCGTGACGTTTCATAACGCCTTGGAAGCCCTTACCTTTAGATGTACCTACGACATCAACGAATTTTGTATCGTTGAACAATTCAACAGTAATGGTATCACCGAGGTTGTACTCCTCATCAAATTTGAACTCGGCCAAGTGCTTCTTTGGTGTTGTGCCGGCTTTCTTGAAGTGTCCCTGCTGTGGCTTAGAAGTTCTACTCTCCTTAGCTTCGCCGAAACCTAACTGAACAGCCTTGTAACCGTCTTTTTCGATTGTTTTAACTTGGGTTACAACACAAGGACCAGCTTCGATAACAGTGCACGGTACATTCTTACCGTCGGCACTGAAAACGGATGTCATTCCGATTTTCTTTCCTAATAATCCTGGCATTTCAATTAAATTTTAAATAATTAAATTCTTTGTTTGTTCGTAATGTGCAATTACACTTTAATTTCTACTTCTACTCCAGATGGCAACTCAAGCTTCATCAAAGCATCAACAGTTTTAGGAGTTGAGCTATAAATATCAATGAGACGCTTAAAGTCAGAGAGTTGAAATTGCTCACGTGACTTTTTGTTAACGAAAGTAGAGCGGTTTACAGTGTAAATACGCTTGTGTGTTGGCAATGGAATAGGACCACTAACGATAGCGCCTGTTGCCTTTACAGCCTTCACAATCTTTTCAGCTGACTTATCAACCAATTGATGGTCGTAAGACTTGAGCTTAATACGAATTTTTTGACTCATAATTGTTATGAATTTATTAATTTATTATTGTTAAACTCAGGAGTGCATCTTCATAAGAGTCATTCGCTATGAAGATGCTGCCTGAGTAAGTTTCTTACTTAAGTAAGTCTGCGTTACCTTTCAATTCCTCAAGGATTTCCTTAGCGAGGTTGTTTGAAACTGGTGAGTGGTGGTCGTACTCCATAGAAGAAGTTGCTCGACCTGATGTAATTGTACGCAAAGCTGTAACGTAACCGAACATTTCAGCCAATGGCACCATAGCTTTTACTACACGTGCACCGCTACGAGCTTCTTCCATACCTTGTACAAGACCACGACGCTTGTTCAAGTCACCGATAACATCACCCATGTTCTCTTCTGGAGTAACAACTTCTACCTTCATGATAGGCTCCATCAAAACAGGACCAGCCTGTGGACAAAGCTTCTTGAAAGCTTGGTGAGCTACAAGTTCGAATGATAATTGGTCAGAGTCTACTGGGTGGAAAGAACCATCAGTCAAAGTAACCTTCAAACCTGTGATAGGGAAACCACCGAGAACACCATTGCCTAAACAATCTTTGAAACCTTTTTCAACAGAAGGGATAAATTCCTTAGGAACGTTACCACCCTTAACAACATTGATAAATTGCAAGTCGCCTTCCTTGTAGTCTTCGTCCTTTGGTTCGATTGTTACATCAATACAAGCGAACTTACCACGACCACCTGATTGCTTCTTGTATGTTTCACGACTTTGAGCAGCCTTTGTGATTGCTTCCTTATAATTAACCTGTGGCTTACCTTGGTTACATTCTACCTTGAATTCACGCTTCAAACGGTCGATGATAATATCCAAGTGGAGCTCACCCATACCTGAGATGATAGTCTGACCACTTTGTTCGTCTGTGCGTACAGTAAATGTTGGGTCTTCTTCAGCCAACTTTTGCAAACCTGTATCAAGTTTAGCAATATCAGCTTGACTCTTTGGTTCAACAGCGATAGAAATCACAGTATCAGGGAATGTCATTGATTCCAATACGATAGGGTGTGCTTCGTCGCAAAGTGTATCACCTGTACGAATATCTTTGAAACCTACACCTGCACCGATATCACCAGCATCGATTGTTTCCATTGCGATTTCCTTGTTAGAGTTCATTTGGAACAAACGGCTGATACGTTCTTTCTTACCAGAACGTGGGTTGTAAACGTAAGAACCAGCTTCTACCTTACCTGAGTAAACGCGGAAGAACACCAAACGTCCCATGAATGGGTCGGTAGCAATCTTAAATGCGAGGGCTGCAGTTGGTTCTGTGATGCTTGCTTTACGTTCTTCTTCCTCTTCTGTGTCAGGGTTTGTACCTATTGTAACAACAGTATCGAGTGGAGAAGGCAAGAAAGCACAAACATAGTCGAGCAATGTTTGTACACCTTTGTTTTTGTATGAAGAGCCACACAACATTGGGCAGCATTCCATTGCGATACAACCCTTACGAATTGCAGCCATGATTTTATCTTCAGGAACATCTTGTCCTTCAAGATAAAGTTCCATAACATCGTCGTCGAAGTTAGCAGCGCCTTCAATCAATTTTTCGCGCCATTCGTTAGCTTCATCAACCAACTCTGCAGGAACATCTTCAATATCATATTTCGCACCCATTGTTTCATCGTGCCAAAGAATAGCTTTCATCTTAATAAGGTCTACTACACCTTTGAAGTTTTCTTCTGCACCGATAGGAATTTGGATAGCGATTGGGTTTGCGCCCAAAATATCTTTCATCTGGCGTACTGTTTCAAAGAAGTCAGCACCAGAACGGTCCATCTTATTAACGTAACCTACACGAGGAACGTTGTATTTGTCAGCTTGACGCCATACAGTTTCAGATTGTGGTTGTACACCATCTGCTGCTGAGTAAGTTGCTACTGCGCCGTCGAGTACACGGAGTGAACGTTCTACTTCGGCAGTAAAGTCAACGTGTCCCGGAGTATCGATAAGGTTAATCTTGTAAGACTTGCCATTATAGTTCCAGTTACAAGTTGTTGCAGCTGATGTAATAGTGATACCACGCTCTTGCTCTTGTGCCATCCAGTCCATTGTTGCAGCACCATCGTGTACTTCACCAATTTTGTGAGTTTTACCTGTATAGAACAAAATACGCTCTGAAGTTGTTGTTTTACCAGCATCGATGTGAGCCATGATACCGATATTACGGGTCAAATTTAAATCGTGACTTGCCATTTTTTCGTTTCCTTTTTAATTAAAATGATTAGAATCTAAAGTGAGCAAATGCACGGTTAGCTTCTGCCATGCGGTGCATATCTTCCTTACGCTTGAACGCACCACCTTGATTATTGAAAGCGTCCATGATTTCAGCAGCAAGTTTGTCTGCCATGCTCTTACCACCACGCTTACGCGCAAATGCAATCATATTCTTCATAGAAACACTTTCCTTACGGTCTGGACGAATTTCTGTTGGTACTTGGAATGTAGCACCACCGATACGACGGCTCTTAACTTCCACTTGTGGTGTAATGTTGTCGAGTGCTTGCTTCCATACTTCGAGTGCAGACTTTTCTTTGTCGCTGTTCTTTTCTGTTACGATATCAAGTGCAGCGTAAAAAATTTCGTATGATGTATTCTTTTTACCATCATACATAAGGTGGTTTACAAACTTTGAAACCTTTTGGTCATTAAACTTTGGATCTGGTAAGATCACACGTTTCTTTGGTTTTGCTTTTCTCATTTTATTTTAAAAATTTATTTTAGCTTGCGGAGGCTGTCGTCTTTTCCGTTCTTCAACGTTCACTCTTGAACATTTACTCAACCTGTTATAAACAAATCTCCAGCAAAACTTTTATTTCTTTTTCAAACTTCCATTACCAGCCATCACCGACTGTTAAACAGAAAGCCTTTTTTCATTGAGCTTCTCCCCTTTTGAGGAAGAGGCTTAATGTATTTTATTTTTTGCTAGCCTTTGGACGCTTAGCTCCGTATTTAGAGCGGCGTTGTGTACGGCTTGCTACACCTGCGGTATCGAGTGTACCACGAACGATGTGATAACGTACACCAGGAAGGTCTTTTACACGACCGCCACGAACCAACACGATGCTGTGTTCTTGCAAGTTGTGTCCTTCTCCTGGAATGTATGAGTTGACTTCCTTTTGGTTAGTCAAACGAACACGGGCAACCTTACGCATTGCCGAATTAGGCTTTTTAGGTGTTGTGGTGTAAACACGAACACAAACGCCACGACGCTGTGGACAATTGTCCAAAGCTGGCGACTTGCTCTTATCTACAATCACCTTTCTGCCTTTTTTTACCAATTGTGAAATAGTAGGCATAATTGTACTTTTTTATTTTATATATATTTTGTTTATTTTCAATGCTTTGCGCTCCGCAACACCCTTATATATAAGGTGTAACTTTCCCACGGAGGTAATTCGGTGTGCAAAGGTACAAACTTTTTGGGAAACAAACACATATATAATAGAGTAATAAAAGCGAAGATTTTAAAATTAACACAATATAACTTTTAAAAGAGTAATTAACTATGCAGAATAGAGTAAATATGCCGTTTTAATTCATTATATTAAATTTCCACTAAAGATTCTTTTTTAAAAATCGTAGGATTGATTAGTAACAGCACACATAATACGAAAAACTTTCAGAAGAAAGTTTGGGAAAGAATTCATATCAGCCTAATGTACAAAATAGGAAATAATCTTTTCTCAGTTTGAAGTAATAAATAAAAACATAGTGAATAAGGAAGAAAACAGGGCGAAAGTTGGTCTAAATTCCACAAAACAGATTGTTTCACAGAAAAAAAGTGATGAGTTTTATAAAACACTGACTATCAACAACTTATAAATATAGGCATTTTTAGATTGTAAAACCTATTGTTTTGTGTGTCAAAACAAGGGGTTTTGAAGTTCAAAACAGGGGCTTTTGAAATGGAAAAGAATGGATAAGAGGAAAAGGGGGGCAATTTGCATGAAACATTCGGAGGAGTTGGTCTGTTTTTCGGTAAACAAAAGCCCCACAGCCAAAGCCCCCCAAATCCCACCCCTACCCTCCCCGTTGGGAGAGGGAGCGCAAGTTTGCTTGCTCGATGGTGGAAGTTTGGTGGAAGTGGGTGTTTCCGAGTCGGGCGGGTCGGACTTATCAGACGAGTCCAATTTTAGCAAAGAAAAGCCCACCTATCAAAATAACTGATAAGTGGGCAGATTGGGACTCCCTCCCCCAACGGGGAGGGTTGGGGAGGCGCTTTTTTATTTTTTTGTCAAGTTAATGAAGCAAACGCCGCTTGATTTCACATAAATGTAGGCTTGTACGCCTGTGCAGTGTGTTTGCAGATGTGCAGTGAAATGAAGGGGTTAGTAATTTTTTATAATCAAGTGTTGCACATCTTTATCGTTACGATTCATAAAGCTGACTTGATATTTTTTGTCAAACGAAGTAATAGATAAGCCTTTGTTCTCATACAACGACTTTATAAGAGGGGTGGCTTTTATGTCTAAGAGCCATTTTGCCTTGCACTTGTTGATAAGATAATTAGCTAATCGTTCTTGATCAGCTTGTGTGAATATGTTTTTATCATAAGTTGAAAATTCACTATCGTATGGAGGGTCAAGAAAGATAAAATCTCGTTCGGTTGGTGCAAACTTATTGAAAAAGTCTTCAAAATCTAAACACGATATATGTGTGCTTTTGAAATGTTGTGCTAATTCTTTTGAATTGTAATAATGCAGTTCGCGTTCCAAAGTTTTTTTGTTATACGACATACCTCCGTAAGGAACATTAAATTCACCTTTCGCATTATACCTGAACATTCCGCTATAAGCGTAGAAGCGTAAGAAGATAAAGAATGCTGTATGCAGGGGATTTATTTCTTTTGCTAATTTTCTGTCATTAAAGAGAAAGCGAAAATAGGTGTATAACCCACTCATAAGAGCAGTTTCTATATTTTTTTGCACATCTTCGTTTGATAAAATGCCACGCTCTATTTCTATTTTTTTCATTCGGCACATTTTATCTTTTATGGCTTTGAAAAGAATATTGAAAAGTTTTTCTTTATGCCATATAAAGCTATCACCTATATTTTGTATTATCTGTTTTTGGTTTGTTTCGCTTGTTATATATTCTGTCAATAAGAGAATTAATTCTTTTTCGTCAATATTATTTTCACGAAAATCTAAATATCTTTTATATAAAGTTCCTTTCTTCTGGGCATAAGAATAAGTATTCTTCCATGCAATACTTATAGATTCAAGCCAAAAATAAAATTCATCATTATGCTCTGACACACAATTATAAAAGCTAATAAGATCGGTTGATTTATCGTTTATAAAAATATTTTCAGCATTGATAGCTGTATATACAGAGCCGCCACCTACAAAAGGTTCGTAATAGTTTTCAAATTTTGGCAACAAAGGCAGGATATGTTTTAACTCTTTTTCTTTTCCACCAGGCCATTTGAGTAATGGACGCAGCTTTTTCATTGGTCTATCTTTCATTTTGATATGAATGTTTTGACTTATTCTGTACTTTCTCGTTCTATATTCTCAATCCAACTTTGCAAAGTAGTGTTTAAAGTTGCATTTTTCTTCTGAATATATCTATCGTTTGTATTTGGAGTGGATTCTTTTACCATTTGTGTTTCAGATAAAATTTCATAATCACAATGTTCGTTTCGCATTTGCAACTCATTATTTATACGTTTTTTAGCTGCTTGAAAATAATTTTCTTCTATTTCAACACCTATAAATTTTCTTTTTAAGCGCATAGCTGCAACTCCTATAGACCAACACCCATAAAAGGATCAAATATTATATCATTTTCGTTGCTTGCTATTTTTATCAACTTTTCTAATACTTTTATTGGCTTTTGTGCAGGATGTTTGGGGGCAGAAAGTCTTTCTGGACGCATACAGATTGGAGTTTCTATAAAATTATGCATTTCCTTTTGCGAAATAAAATTCCATGTATGATGTTTATTCCAGCAAGTAAAAATCATTTCACAGCTATTAAGAAAGCCTGCTTTGAAAATTTTAGGAGCGGGGTTAGTTTTATGCCAAATCATGAAGTTTGTCGTATCAAACTTTTTATCAAGACAATTATACCATCTACCTAACTGATTATAAGAGGTAAAAATAAAAATATTACCAGTAGGTTTTATTATTCTGCAAAATTCTTCTGCCCACTCTTCAGGATTGAAATCTATATGATCCCAATTTGCAACATCATTATTTATTTCTGAACGTCCTGGCAAAGGAATATTGCCTGTTGAAAATTTTCCTATATTATATGGAGGGTCAGTAAGGATAAAATCTATCGAGTTATCTGGAATTTTCTTTATTATATCCTTGCTATCAGCACAAATAACACTTTTTTCCCATTTGTTTAAATCCATATTCGCTTATAGATATACATTTTTGATTTTATTCAACGCATCTACTATATAACAAGCATTCTTTTTATATTCATCGATAACTATCTCATATCCATTCTCTGACTTACAAACAAGATTCCAAAAGTCCTTGCTTATACATAATTCATCTTGTGCAAAAAACTGTCGAACTCGTCCTTGATTCCAAACCTTATCTTCGCCATACCGATTATAAGCAGTGGCAAATAATATACAAACTTTATCTTCATTGCCTAACTCATTTGTAAGAATACTATATTGCTCTAATAAGGCTTCTTTTTCTGAACGAGCTTTTTTATTGTCAAGGTCTCCTCCTATTTTCAACTCAATAAGATAATGAGTGTCCGTTTCTTCGTCTATTAGATAGTAATCACTTTCATGCCTCTTCGTATGAACTTCTCCTCGTCTTCCAGAAATTCCTTTATAATCTGTTACCAAAGGTACACGGGTATGATTTTTATACGCTTCGAGAAGTTCCGCAATATAATCTGTTTGTTGTTTATATAATTTACCTTCTACATGCTGCTTAACCGTGTAATGAAGACTTGCTATTTGGATAGCCATTTTCTCGAGCATATTTCCCAATGAACTATCAAGTGAACGTGCTAAAGCAGAATAATATTGTATTTCAGAACCTAATGCTGCAATAAAAACATTATGAATCTTCATATTTATAACACCATTATCATTATCCTTTTCTGAGATATGCCTATCAGAGAATCCTGCTGCATAAGCTTTTACATACGATGCTACAATACCCCTTATTGCTTTTTCTTTATATTCCATATTTTTTATTTCTAACATTATTCCCCATTTACTATTCCCCGTTGCAGTATTCGCATAGAGTATGTTTGTGGCTTTATAATCAACATTGAAAATCCCTCTCCTATGCGGAGAGGGTTAGAGTGAGGCTTTTAAGCATCGTTTTTGATTGGACCGAACGGTGTTGCTGTGCGTGGTTGTTGATTAGGCAATTCTATTTTACCAAATTCTTGTTCGTAGCGCATTACGTTTTCTGACAAAGCTGCCAAAAGACGTTTAGCATGTTCAGGAGCAATGATAACACGACTTGCTACTTGTGCCTTTTGAAGACCAGGCAACATGGTAATGAAGTCAAGCACAAATTCAGTATTAGAATGTGAAATTATTTGGAAGTTCGTGTAAACTCCTTTCGCAACTTCAGGACTTAAGTCGATTTGAAGTTGCTGTCCTTGTTGATTTTGATTATTGTTGTCCATATTGTATATAATTTAAAATCTTTCTGATGTACAGTATTGCCTCTTTGCTATTGCCGAGTGCAGGTGTAGATTATACACAGCAAAATTGTTTAAACCTTGTAGGGGCGTGATTTTTTTCGCAAGCTCAACAACTCGTCATCACGTTCCTATCCACAACAAGTATTCTTTGGCTATTAGGAACTTTGGTTATTAGGAACGGAATAAATTCCGCCCCTACACCGACTTGCTGAACGTCATCACACCTTGCCGAGTGCAGCTATAGGTTATGCAAAGCTATTGCAAACGAGCGCAAAGAAAATTCATTTTCAATTTGCCGAGTGCAGCTATAGGTTATGCAAAGATAAGAATATTCTCCTAAAAAGCGAAAGTTTCGTAAGAAAAGAATAAACAAAAAGTCCTCAATAAGCAAAAACTTACTGAGGACAAAGTTGTTATAAATTTGAATGATTACATTACAAATTTAGTAATTCCGTTGGCGGTACGCAAGATATACATACCCTTTGGCAAACTCACACGAGCAGGAGCTATGCCTTCCCATACCTTTTGACCATTGATATTAAAGATAGACGATTTGCCAGAAGCCTTAATATCGATACCGGTGGCTGTAATTTTGAAACTTATAGGTTCTTCAGACACTGCGGTAATGCCATCAACCTTAGGTTTAGCAAGGGTTAACATGTAGCTTGCCAAATAATTTTTATTGATGCCAATGCCTGGATAACCAATATTTTCCATTTGGAAGTAAACATAAACCGTTTCTACACCTAACGGAGTTGGGTCGATGGTGTATTTACCATTATCTTCCTTAATATTTTCGGCTGGAATTACGGCATATTTATCCTCCTTTTTAGCCTTCCACTTAAATGTAAATTTTGTCTTTTTCACTTCTGGAGTTAATCCTGTAGCTGTTTGGAGGTGGCTAAGGTCTAAAGTATAACCATTAATTTTATCTTTTGCAAGATAGTAAGCCGTTTGATAGCCATATTGGAATTGCTCAAGTGGCACATCACTTTCAAAGTTTGGAATTTGGTCAAAGCCCAATTCATTACGACGAAGATCTAATCGCTTAATGTTATGCAAGTCTTTAGCACCTTTTATTTGGCGTAGTCCTTGTATTTCACAGGGAAATTAAATATTAATGTTTCCAACAATTTATGCTTGCTCAAATCAATATATTGGATTGATGCACCTGTAATACCAATGGTTGTAAGATTTGGTGCGTCCTCTAAATTGATACTTTTAAGACTTCCCGTAGCAGTCAATCCAGGACTCACAATGACAGAACTTAATTTTTCGCTCTTTGGCAAAACAATATCTGTCAAATTGGTACTAGAAAGACTTGCATTCACCAAGTTTGGACATTTAGAAAGGTCAAGCGTTGAGTGAGTTGTTAAATCAGAATAAGCCAACTCAAGGTTCGCAAGTTTATCGGAAACGACCTCTGTTACACCTACAATTTTACTTGCAGCTGCAGGACCACGAAGTGTAAAAAGATTGGTTGCATCAACTGTTATTGTACGTTCTTCTGCTAAAGGAGCAGCGAAAGTATAAGCTACCTCTGAGAAATCGGTTGAATTGCCTGTAAAGGTCTTGCTTTCATCGCCAAAATCAACTTTAAGTTCTGTTGCGCCATCTAACTTAAAAGAGAATTTTACAGCAGTGGCATTTGGAGCAATTTTCATAACAAGCTTCTGCTCAGTTTGTGCGTGCATTGTGGCACTAAGTCCTAAAAGGACTAAAAGTGAGTAAAGTTTTTGCTTCATAATTTTTTCGTCTAAAATTTTAATTTTTGAATAACTATTTTTATCTTATCATTTTAAAAGTAATAAAACACTTTTAATTTGTATTATACTACAAAGATAAAAAATTAATATTATTTAAACAACAAAAGTTCATGAATTATTCATATTTGGGCAAAAAAAGAATACGAATAACATGAATCTTATACTTTTCATGAAAGTCTATATTAGCTATTAAGGCTAAATAAAAGAAGAAGGAAAAATAGAGGCATAAAAAAAGAGCCTAACCAATGTTAGACTCTTTCTTTATGATAGTTGAATAAGAGATTAATCGTTTTGCTTTTCAGAAAAGTCAAGAATACTATTCTTGTTGGCTTCCATGCGAACATATTCTTCTTTAGAACCAACAATGAGTTTTTGCCATTGACGAAGACCTGTACCAGCAGGGATAAGGTGTCCGCAAATAACATTTTCTTTCATACCTTCAAGATTATCACTCTTACCACGAATTGCAGCTTCATTGAGTACCTTCGTTGTTTCCTGGAATGATGCAGCTGACATGAAGCTCTTTGTACCAAGAGCGGCACGTGTGATACCTTGCAACATTTGAGTAGCAGTAGCTTGTACAGCATCACGTACTTGAACTGTCTTGAGGTCTCGACGTTTCAAACTTGAGTTTTCATCACGCAACTTGCGTACAGAAAGGATTTGTCCCTTATAGCAATTTTCAGAATCACCAGCGTCAATAACCACTTTCTTACCCCAAATACGGTCGTTTTCTTCCAAGAAATCGAGCTTATCGATTAACTCTTGTTCCAAGAAGATTGTATCTCCTGGATCATCAATACGAACTTTACGCATCATCTGACGAACGATAATTTCAAAGTGCTTATCATTGATTTTCACACCTTGCAAACGATAAACGTCTTGTACTTCGTTCACGATATATTCTTGTACTGCCGTTGGACCCTTAATAGAAAGAATATCAGCAGGGGTAATGATACCATCAGACAATGGAGTTCCTGCACGCACAGCATCGTGTTCTTGAACAAGAATTTGCTTAGAAAGACTTACAAGATACTTGCGTTGGTCGCCTGTTTTAGAAGTAATAATGATTTCACGATTACCACGTTTCACCTTGCCCATTGCTACTTCACCATCGATTTCAGAAACTACCGCAGGATTAGATGGGTTACGAGCTTCGAACAACTCGGTTACACGTGGAAGACCACCCGTAATATCACCAGCACCACCAACTGAACGTGGAATCTTAACAAGGGTTGTACCTGTCTTGATTTCAGCACCATCTTGAACAATTTGTTCCAAGTGCCCACCCACAGGTAAGTTGTAAGTACCGAAAATATCTTCTGGAGCATATTGACCATCAGCACCCTTCTTGGCACCAGAGCGCACAACATCTACTGTTGGGACTTTTGATTTATCACGAGATTCTGTGATGATACGTTCTGTAAGACCTGTAGCATCGTCGGTTTCAGCCTTATAGGTTACACCTTCTGCAACATCGTGCAAACGGAGAACACCAGCATATTCACTTACGATAACGGCATTGAATGGGTCCCAACGACAAATCATATCGCCTTTCTTAACCTTATCGCCATTCTTGAAATATAAGATACTACCATATGGTACACCTTCTGTCAAAAGAACAATGCCTGTATTGACATCGATGAAACGTATTTCAGCCAAACGGCTTACCACCTTTTCACAAGTTTTATCTTCATCATCAACGAAAGGAACTGTGCGAAGTTCATCAAATTCAATCTTGCAATCATTCTTTGCTACGATAGTAGCGTTAGCAGCAGCGTTAGACGCAATACCACCAGCGTGGAAAGTACGAAGTGTAAGCTGTGTACCAGGTTCACCAATAGCCTGTGCAGCAATAACGCCGACAGCTTCGCCGAGTTGAACCATGCGAGCAGAAGCGAGGTTACGACCATAACACTTCTGACAAACACCCTTCTTGCTTTCACAAGTAAGTACGGAACGAATTTCAACCATTTCGAGTGGAGATTCGTCAATCATCTTAGCTTTAGGTTCTGTGATTTCTTCGCCTGAAGCAACGATAAGTTCGCCTGTTGTTGGGTGGATAACATCGTGAACAGAAACACGTCCGAGAATACGTTCATAGAGAGAAGCTATCACTTCATCACCATTCTTCAACGCACGACATTCCAAGCCACGAAGTGAACCACAATCGGCTTCGGTGATGATAACATCATGAGAAACGTCTACCAAACGACGAGTAAGATAACCAGCATCGGCAGTCTTCATAGCCGTATCAGCAAGACCCTTACGAGCACCATGTGAAGAAATAAAGTATTCCAATACCGACATACCTTCCTTAAAGTTAGAGATAATCGGATTTTCAATAATTTGAGCGCCTTCAGCACCTGCCTTTTGAGGTTTTGCCATAAGACCACGCATACCAGCAAGCTGTGCAATCTGGTCGGCAGAACCACGGGCACCAGAATCAAGCATCATGTAAACGGCATTGAAACCTTGATCGTCTTCAATCATGTGCTTCATCACACTCGCCTTCAAGTTGTTATTAACGTGAGTCCACGCATCAATAACTTGGTTATAACGCTCCTTATCGGTAATGAAACCCATTTCATAGTTAGCCTTCACTTGGTCTACTTCCGCTTGCCCCTTACCAACGATGTCGGCTTTTTCCTTTGGAACGATAATATCGCCCAAGTTAAATGAAAGACCAGCGGTGTAAGCCATACGATAACCTAAGTTCTTGATACCATCAAGGAAAGCACACGCACGAGCCATACCCACTGACTTAATAACATCAGCAATAAGTCCGCGCAAAGATTTCTTTGAGATAATACCATTAAAGTATCCTACTTCTGTTGGAATAATTTGGTTCACAATGACACGACCAACAGAGGTTTCAAGCATACGCTTTTGCAATTTACCATCAACGAGGTCATCAACAATAACCTTTACTTGTGCGTGGAGGGCGCAACGACCTTCATTGTGAGCGATGATTGCTTCTTCTGAACCATAGAAGCAAAGACCTTCTCCCTTCGCACCTGGACGAATCTTTGTAATGTAATAAAGACCCAATACCATGTCCTGAGAAGGAACGGTGATAGGAGCGCCATTGGCAGGGTTCAAAATATTATGGCTTTGAAGCATCAAAACTTGTGCTTCAAGGATAGCTTCATTGCTTAATGGGAGGTGGACAGCCATCTGGTCTCCATCGAAGTCAGCGTTGAACGCAGTACAAGCCAATGGGTGGAGCTGAATAGCCTTACCTTCTATCAATTTTGGTTGGAATGCTTGAATACCTAAACGGTGAAGTGTAGGGGCACGGTTGAGCAATACAGGGTGTCCCTTCATTACATTCTCCAAAATATCCCAAATAACAGGTTCACGACGGTCTACAATCTTCTTGGCACTCTTCACAGTCTTCACAATACCACGCTCAATGAGCTTACGGATAATAAATGGTTTGTAAAGTTCGGCTGCCATCAATTTAGGAAGACCACATTCGCCCATCTTCAATTCAGGACCTACAACGATAACGGAACGTGCAGAATAGTCAACACGCTTACCGAGAAGGTTCTGACGGAAACGACCTTGCTTACCCTTCAATGAATCAGAGAGAGATTTTAAAGGACGATTGCTTTCGCTCTTTACAGCAGAAGACTTACGACTATTATCAAATAATGAGTCGACAGCTTCTTGCAACATACGTTTTTCATTACGGAGAATTACGTCTGGAGCTTTGATTTCGATAAGTCGTTTCAAACGATTGTTACGAATGATGACACGACGATAAAGGTCGTTCAAGTCAGAAGTAGCAAAACGTCCACCATCTAATGGTACCAATGGGCGCAACTCAGGAGGAGTTACAGGTATTATCTTCATTATCATCCATTCAGGACGATTGACACCTTTTGATTGACGGAATGCTTCCACAACTTGCAAACGCTTCAAAGCTTCAGTCTTACGCTGTTGGCTTGAATCGGTTGTAGCACGGTCACGGAGTTCACCTGCTAAACGGTCAAGGTCGATATTCATTAACAAATCATAGATTGCTTCCGCACCCATCTTTGCAATGAATTTCTTTGGGTCTGAATTTTCTAACTTTTCGTTACCCTCTGGCAATTTATTGTCAAGGATATTCAAATATTCGTCTTCAGAAAGAAGGTCAAACTTGTTAGCACCATTAAGGTCTTCACCTGTTTCAGGGTCTTTCATTCCTTCAACAACACCTGGTTGTACTACGATGTACTTTTCGTAATAAACCACACTATCAAGTTTCTTTGTTGGAAGTCCCAACAAGTAACCTATCTTATTAGGAAGACTACGGAAATACCAAATATGTGCAACAGGCACAACAAGTTCGATATGTCCAGCACGTTCACGACGTACTTTCTTTTCTGTTACTTCTACACCACAACGGTCACAGACAATACCCTTGTAACGGATACGCTTATATTTTCCACAAGCACATTCATAATCCTTTGTAGGACCAAAAATACGTTCGCAGAACAAGCCATCACGTTCGGGTTTATAGGTACGATAGTTGATGGTTTCTGGCTTGGTTACCTCGCCAAAAGAATTTTCGAGAATTTCTTCTGGTGAAGCAAGTCCAATGGTAAGTTTGTTAAAACTACTCTTAACTTTATTATCTTTTTTAAAAGCCATGTTTCTTTAATTTTGGGGGTGCAAATTAATCAAGTTTGATGCTTAATCCAAGACCACGGAGCTCATGGAGCAACACATTCAATGACTCAGGTATACCTGGTGTTGGCATTGGTTCGCCCTTAACGATAGCTTCGTAAGCCTTTGAACGTCCTATAACATCATCAGACTTAATGGTCAAAATTTCTTGGAGTACATGAGAAGCACCGAAGGCTTCAATAGCCCAAACTTCCATTTCTCCAAAACGCTGTCCACCAAACTGTGCCTTACCACCAAGAGGTTGTTGGGTAATGAGAGAGTAAGGACCAATGCTACGAGCGTGCATCTTATCTTCAACCATGTGCCCTAACTTCAAGAAGTAGGTAATACCAACAGTTGCAGGTTGGTCGAAACGTTCACCTGTTTCACCATCATAGATATAACGAGAGCACATAGGTGGCAATCCAGCCTTATCAGTCCATTCTTTTAAGTCTTCAAGTTTTGCACCATCGAAAATTGGAGTAGCAAACTTAATACCGAGGTTACGACCTGCAGCACCAAGGATAGCTTCGAAAATCTGCCCAAGGTTCATACGAGAAGGCACACCCATTGGTTCAATACCAAGTCTACAGGACGACCATCTTCAAGGAAAGGCATATCTTCAGCACGTACAACTTTTGATACGATACCCTTGTTACCGTGGCGACCAGCAAGTTTATCACCTACTTGTATCTTACGTTTACGAGCGATATAAACCTTTGCCATTTGAAGCACACCTGATGGAAGTTCATCACCGATAGTAATAGCAAACTTCTTACGCTTTAATTGAGCGTCCATTTGCTTATACTTACGAATGAAATTCATAATAAGCTTTTGAATCAAAAGGTTTGTATGTTCATCATCTGTCCAACCATTTGATTGTATTCCTTCATAATCAAGGTTCTTCAAAGCGGCAATAGTAAACTTGCTACCCTTTGTAATAATCTCTGCGTTAGAGTAATCTTTAATGCCTTGTGATAACTTATCTTCAGTGAGTTCAAGAAGTTTATCTACCAACAAATCTTTCAAATCATTGATTTTTGCTTCTTGTTCCTCATCAAGGCGAGCTAAAGTTGCTTTATCATGACGTTTGCTTTCGCGAGTTTTCACTGCACGTGCAAACATTTTTTTATCAATTACAACACCACTCAATGATGGATTTGCTTTCAAAGAAGAATCCTTCACATCGCCAGCTTTGTCGCCAAAGATAGCACGAAGTAATTTTTCTTCTGGTGATGGGTCGCTTTCTCCCTTTGGAGAAATCTTTCCAATCATAATATCGCCTGGTTCAACTCTTGCACCAATGCGGATAACACCATTTTCATCGAGGTCTTTTGTTGCTTCTTCGCTTACATTTGGAATATCTGCTGTAAATTCTTCTACACCACGCTTTGTTTCACGCACTTCAAGTGAATATTCATCAACGTGAACAGATGTAAGTATGTCTTCACGAACCATTCGCTCAGAAATAACAACAGCATCTTCGTAGTTGTAACCCTTCCAAGGCATATAAGCAACAAGGAGGTTACGACCTAACGCTAATTCTCCATTTTCTGTTGCGTAACCTTCAGTAAGAATATCACCCGCCTTAACACGTTGTCCCTTACTACAAATTGGTCGAAGGTCAATAACCATATTTTGGTTAGTACGACGGAATTTTGAAATCTTATATTCCTTTAATGCAGGTTCAAAACTTACAAATTCTTCGTCTTCGGTACGGTCGTAAAGAATACGAATGCAAGTAGCATCAACATATTCAATCACACCATCACCTTCAGCAGTTACCATTGTACGAGAATCCTCACACACTTGCTTTTCCAAACCTGTTCCAACAATAGGCGCATCATTGTGCAACAATGGTACAGCCTGGCGCATCATGTTACAACCCATCAATGCACGGTGACCATCATCATGCTCCAAGAAAGGAATCAAACCTGCTGAAACAGAAGCAATCTGTTGTGGAGCAACATCCATCAATGTTACTTGGCTTGGTTCCACTACGGGGTAATCAGCATCTTGACGACATTTCACATAACTACGAATAAAGGTGCCATCAGGATTCAACGGAGCATTACCTTGTCCTACTGGGAGGTCTTCTTCCTCTTCAGCTGTCATGTAAACAACATGATCGTTATCCAAATCAACCTTAGAATCAACAACCTTTCTATAAGGGGTAACTATGAAACCAAGGTCGTTAATCTTAGCATACAAGCACAATGAAGAAATCAAACCGATGTTAGGACCTTCTGGAGACTCAATAGGACACAAACGACCATAGTGAGTATAGTGTACGTCACGAACTTCGAAACCTGCACGTTCACGAGAAAGACCACCAGGACCTAAAGCTGAAAGACGACGTTTGTGTGTTACTTCAGCCAATGGGTTAGTTTGATCCATGAACTGGCTCAATGGGTTAGTTCCAAAGAATGAATTGATAACGCTTGAAATGGTCTTTGCATTTATCAAATCTGTTGGTTGGAAGACTTCATTATCGCGAACATTCATACGTTCACGGATAGTACGGCTCATACGAGCTAAACCAATAGAGAATTGGTTTGCTAATTGTTCTCCAACTGTACGAACACGACGATTTGACAAGTGGTCAATATCATCAACAGTTGCGTTAGAATTGATGAGGTTTATCAAATATTTGATAATCTCAATAATATCATCTTTTGTCAAGACACGAACGTCCATATCCGTTTCAAGTCCTAACTTCCTATTAATACGGTATCTACCTACTTCGCCAAGGTCATAACGTTTGTCTGAGAAGAACAAATTTTGGAATACTTCTCTTGCACTTGCATCATCAGCGGCATCTGCATTACGCAACTGACGATAAATATAATTTACAGCCTCAATTTCTGAGTGGCTTGGGTCTTTGGCAAGTGTATTGAAGATGATTGAATATTTATTTGCAACATCTTCATCTTTGTGCAAAAGAACTGAAGAAACACCACTTTCAAGGATAATATCAAGATTATCGTCAGTAATTTCTGTTTCGCGTTCAACAACAACTTCGTTACGCTCAATAGAAACTACTTCGCCTGTATCTTCATCTACGAAATCTTCATTCCATGATTTCATCACATTACCAGCCAACTTGCGACCCAAAGCAGCTTTCATGTTCTTCTTATTTACCTTCATCTCTTCACACAAGTCGAAGATTTGAAGAATATCCTTATCGCTTTCGAAACCGATAGCACGAAGCATTGTCGTTACAGGCAATTTCTTTTTACGGTCGATGTAAGCGTACATGACGTTATTGATGTCAGTAGCAAACTCTATCCAAGAACCCTTAAACGGAATAATACGCGCACTATAAAGTACTGTACCATTAGCATGCACACCTTGTCCGAAGAATACACCTGGTGAACGGTGCAACTGAGAAACAACCACACGTTCAGCACCATTGATAACAAATGTACCATTACTTGTCATGTAAGGAATAGTTCCAAGGAACACATCTTGAATGAAAGTACCAAAATCCTCATGATCTGGGTCAGTACAATAAAGTTTCATCTTAGCCTTCAAAGGTACGCTATACGTCAAACCTCTCTCCAAACATTCTGAAATAGAATAACGAGGAGGGTCGATATAGTAATCCAAGAACTCAAGAACGAAATTATTACGAGTGTCGGTGATAGGGAAATTTTCTGTAAAAACCTTATACAAACCGTCATTCTTGCGTTCTTCAGGCGGAGTATCAAGCTGTAAGAAGTCGCGGAACGACTTCAACTGTAAATCCAGGAAGTCCGGATATGGATACGGACTTTGCACACTGGCGAAGTTTACTCTGGGTTTATTCTCTGTTGCCATATATTTTTTTATAAATGTTCGTGACAATAGCCACAAATACGATAGAAAAGTGTCAAAAGACACAAAAAGGTTAGGACTCACCTACTTGGTAAATCCTAACCGTATTGGTTATAAAGTGAGTGATATTTACCAAATTTCAGTAAAAAATCACTTAGAAGAGTCTTACTTCAACTCAACCTTAGCACCTTCAGCTTCGATGAGCTTCTTCAAGTTTTCAGCTTCGTCCTTAGCAACGCCTTCCTTGATAGTAGAAGGAGCACCGTCTACGAGATCTTTAGCGTCTTTCAAACCAAGACCGCAAGCTTCCTTAACAGCCTTAACAACCTTAAGCTTGCTAGCACCTGCGTCAACGAGAACTACGTCAAATTCTGACTTTTCCTCAGCTGCACCAGCAGCTGCACCACCAGCAGCAGGACCAGCTACAGCAACAGCTGCAGCAGCAGGCTCAATTCCATACTCGTCCTTAAGGACTGTTGCCAACTCATTTACTTCTTTAACAGTAAGGTTTACTAACTCTTCTGCAATAGCTTTAATGTCTGCCATTTTATTCTAAATATTTTAATTTTATTCTTATTATTAATGTAATTTTGACTTTATAAAGTTTTATTCAGGACGCTCGCCTAAAGTCTTAAGCACACCGTGAATGGTGTTTGCGCCAGATTGAAGAGCAGAAACAACGTTCTTTGCTGGAGATTGAAGCAATGCAACAACATCTGCAATAAGTTCGCTCTTGCTCTTGAGAGCTGCAAGTTCTTCGAGTTTGTCAGCACCTATAAAGATAGATTCTTCTGCGTATGCAGCCTTGAGAGCTGGAATACCTTCTTTAGAATACTCTTTAAGGAGCTTAGCAGGAACATTTGCTGTTTGTGTAAACATTACAGCAGTGTTACCTTTCAAAGAACCATACAATGGTTCATAATCAACATCTGAAGCCTCAAAAGCTTTGTGGAGAAGATTGTTTTTAACAACAACCATTTTAATCTCGCTCTTGAAGCACTTACGACGGAGATTGCTTGTAGCTTCTGCATTTAAACCAGTAACATCTACGAGGTAGAAATGTGGAAATTCTTTAAGCTTTTCACCGAGTTCAGTGATAATCGTATCTTTAACTTCTTTCTTCATTTTACAAAACTTTTAGAGTTATTCAGCTGATTTAGGATCAATCTTGATACCCTTACTCATTGTGCTTGAAATAAAGATACTCTTGATATATGTACCTTTAGCAGCAGCAGGCTTCAATTTGATAACGGTAGAAATAAATTCTTTTGCGTTTCCAAAAATCTGCTCAGCAGTCATACTAACTTTACCGATTGAGGTGTGGATAATACCAGCCTTATCAACCTTGAAGTCTATCTTACCAGACTTTACGTCTCTTACTGCCTTAGCAACGTCCATAGTTACAGTACCGCTCTTTGGGTTAGGCATCAAACCACGAGGACCGAGTACACGACCCAAAGGACCTACCTTACCCATGCAAGAAGGCATTGTAATGATTACATCAATATCTGTCCATCCACCGTTAATCTTTTGAATATATTCATCAAGACCAACGTAATCAGCTCCAGCTTCCTTAGCAGCAGCTTCCTGATCAGGTGTACAGAGACAGAGCACACGTGTCACTTTACCAGTACCGTTAGGTAATGTTACCACACCACGAACCATTTGGTTTGCCTTGCGTGGGTCAACACCTAAGCGAATATCTACATCTACTGAAGCATCAAACTTTGTTGTAGTAATTTCTTTAACAAGTTTAGATGCTTCATCTAAAGTGTATGCCTTCCCTAATTCAACCTTCTCAGCTACTGATTTCTGATTTTTTGTCAGTTTACTCATTTTTACTTCTGAAGTTTATTATTATTTACCAGGGAAGTCCCCTTTTACAGTGATTCCCATACTACGTGCAGTACCAGCGATAAGTTTCATAGCACTCTCAACTGTGAAGCAGTTGAGGTCTGACATCTTATCTTCTGCAATAGCCTTTACCTGATCCCAAGTTACAGAAGCAACTTTTTTACGGTTTGGCTCGCCTGAACCGCCCTTTATCTTGGCAGCCTCAAGCAACTGAATAGCAGCTGGAGGTGTCTTGATAACAAAGCTGAAAGACTTATCGTTGTAGTATGTGATGACAACTGGAAGTACTTTTCCAGCTTTATCCTGGGTGCGGGCATTGAATTCCTTACAGAAACCCATAATATTAATACCCTTAGAACCCAATGCAGGACCTACAGGAGGAGAAGGATTCGCAGCGCCACCTTTAATCTGTAATTTGATTAATCCAGCAACTTCTTTAGCCATTTCTTTGTTAATATTTAAAATTGATAATTATAAAAGGAGAGTATTCGTAACAGTTTACTCTTCTTTTGCGACTTGCATAAAACTAAGCTCAAGCGGATTTTGTCGTCCAAAAATCATCACCATCACTTTCAACTTATGTTTCTCGGTATTCACTTCCTCAATGATACCATGGAAACCGCTGAAAGGACCATCGGTAACTTTTACAGACTCTCCAACTGTATAAGGAATGTCTTGTACTTCTTCAAGTGCAGTATCCTCAACATTTCCCAGTAGACGGTTTACCTCTGCCTGCCTAACAGGTGTAGGCTCAGCCACCCCACCGAGAAAACCTAAAACATTAGGCATAAATCGGAGTGTTGATGCAATCTCCGAATTCATAATGGCTTCTACAAGCACATAACCAGGAAGACTTAACTTCTCGGTTACTACACGCTTGCCATTACGAAGAGAAGCGTGACTTTCAGTAGGCAAAAGCACTTCAAACACACGTTCTGCTAACTTCGCGTTTTGTCGCAACTCAGCATCAATGTATTCTTTCACTTTTGCTTCCTTGCCACTAACGGCACGAAGAACATACCATTTCTTTTCTGTATTAGCCATTTTTTCTAATGATTTAGCTTGGATAGATGAAATTCATCACATGCTGTGATATAAAATCAAAAACAAACACAACTACTGCAATGATTAGGGAAGCAGATAATACTATCATTGCACTATGTGTAAGTTCGGCACGTGTTGGCCATGTTGTCTTATGCGCAAGTTCGTCGTAACAGTTCTTGCAGTAATCTAAGAATTTCTTAAACATATTATCTTTCTTTAGCACGGGTTGAAGGGCTCGAACCCTCGACACCTGGTTTTGGAGACCAGTGCTCTACCAACTGAGCTAAACCCGTAGAATATAGTGTTCTCACAATTATTGCGAGAACACTATTATTTTAACGAATTAATCTTCGTAAACTTCTGTAATCTGACCTGAACCTACTGTACGACCACCTTCACGGATAGCGAAGCGGAGACCAGCGTTCAAAGCAACAGCGTAGATAAGTTCAACTTGAATTTCTACGTTATCACCAGGCATTACCATTTCAATACCTTCTGGCAATGTAATTTCACCTGTACAGTCCATAGTACGGAGGTAGAATTGTGGACGATACTTGTTACCGAATGGAGTGTGACGACCACCTTCTTCCTTCTTCAAGATATAAACAGATGCCTTGAACTTCTTGTAAGGTTTAATCTGTCCAGGGTGGCAAAGTACCATACCACGCTTGATTTCAGCCTTATCGATACCACGGAGGAGCAAACCTACGTTATCACCAGCTTGACCTTCATCAAGAAGCTTACGGAACATTTCTACACCTGTTACAGTTGATTTTTTATCTTCACCAAGACCGAGCAATTCAACTTCATCACCTACGTGGATAACACCAGTTTCAATACGACCTGTTGCAACAGTACCACGACCTGTGATTGAGAATACATCTTCGATAGGCATCAAGAAAGGCTTATCTGTAGCACGAGGAGGTTCTTGAATCCACTCATCAACAGTATTCATAAGCTCCATAACCTTATCTGTCCACTTTTCAACACCATTCAAAGCACCGAGAGCAGAACCGCGAATAATAGGAGTATCTTCCTCGTATTCGTATTGTGTGAGGATTTCACCGAGCTCCATTTCTACGAGTTCGAGCATTTCCTCATCTTCAACCATATCGCATTTGTTCAAGAATACTACCAAGCGAGGTACGTTTACCTGACGAGCGAGCAATACGTGCTCACGAGTTTGAGGCATAGGACCATCTGTAGCAGCACAAACCAAGATTGCACCGTCCATCTGAGCAGCACCAGTAACCATGTTCTTTACATAGTCGGCGTGACCAGGACAGTCTACGTGTGCATAGTGACGCTTTTCTGTTTCGTACTCGATGTGTGAAGAGTTGATAGTAATACCACGTTCCTTTTCTTCAGGAGCGTTGTCGATTTGATCAAAAGACTTAGCATCCTCACCGCCGAAACCCTTATCGTGAAGAGTCTTAGAAATGGCAGCTGTCAATGTAGTCTTACCGTGGTCTACGTGACCGATTGTACCAATGTTTACGTGCGGCTTGGTACGCTGAAATGTCTCTTTAGCCATAGCTTATTTTTTAATTTATAAATGAATAATCTTTGTTTTTCTTTCTATTCTGTAATTGAACAGAAATGTAGAGCTGTAACTGAGAGTTGAACTCAGGACCTCTTCCTTACCAAGGAAGTGCTCTACCACTGAGCTATTACAGCAAGAGTGAGCGGAAAACGGGGCTCAAACCCGCGACCCCCAGCTTGGAAGGCTAGTGCTCTATCAACTGAGCTATTTCCGCAATAATTCGTTTCAACTCTGTTCGCATGCGAAAGTCGTCTTAACGAAACTCTTTGGTGGGTAGTGATGGATTCGAACCACCGAAGCTAGAAGCAGCAGATTTACAGTCTGCCCCATTTGGCCACTCTGGAAACTACCCAAGCCATTCTGTTTCTCTTTTTAAGAGAGCCTCTTGTCGGATTCGAACCAACGACCCCGAGATTACAAATCACGTGCTCTGGCCAACTGAGCTAAAGAGGCGATTGCAGCCGTTTGGCTACTCGTTTTTACTTTTAGTCGTAAAACGGCTGCAAAGGTAGTGTTTTATTTTTTATTCTCCAAGAAAACATGGAGTTTTTTTATTATTTTCTTTGCTTTTCTTTTACTTTGGCGAGTTGAACCTTGATAGCATCTAAGCACAAATCAACTGCTTCTTCAAAGGTATCGCATGTTTTTTCTGCATACGGTGTACCTCCTGGGATTGTAACAGTTATACTTGCATTTTTATTATTTGCTGTTGCTGGTTTCTCAACCTTTAATTGCACCTCTACTTTCTGAATGTCTTCATGAGACTTTTGTAGTTTTTCTACTTTCTTATTGATGAAAGTTTCTAATTTCTCGGTAGCGTCAAAATGAATTGCTTGAATTTTAATGTCCATAATTCCCTCCTATTTTTAAAGGTTATGCCCTTGGGTGGGCTTCGTTGTATGCTTTTTTGAGCTGTTCGAAAGTTACATGCGTGTAAACTTCTGTGGTAACAATGCTTTCATGCCCTAAGAGTTTTTTCACGCTTTCCAATCCAGCTTTATTGTTAAGCATAGCGGTCGCAAATGTATGCCGTAGCACATGTGGCGACTTTTTCTTTAATGTTGAAACTTTAGCAAGGTTTGCTTTTACCATTGTTCTTACTTGAGCAGTGGTGATTCGCTCGCCTTTTGCGGTTACGAATAAGGCTTCTTGTTCGCCTATTTCATCGTTCCGCAGTTTTTGATAAGTGCCTATTTGTTCTTCGAGTTCTTTGCCAAAAGGAATGATGCGCTGCTTATTGCGCTTTCCTGTAACTTTTATTTCGTGGGTTACGATATTAATATCTTTGTTATTTAATCCCACGAGTTCGGAAACTCGAATTCCTGTTGAGTAGAATGTCAATATAATGGTACGCGCAAGTACATCTTTATAGGTATTTCCCCAC
This sequence comes from Prevotella disiens JCM 6334 = ATCC 29426, assembly GCF_000613345.1. Lineage (GTDB taxonomy): Bacteria > Bacteroidota > Bacteroidia > Bacteroidales > Bacteroidaceae > Prevotella > Prevotella disiens. The sequence continues at coordinate 39,594 of NZ_BAIS01000014.1, forward strand.
ATTTCAGATACTAAAAGTGTGTCCATTTCTGCTTCTTTTAAGAATTGAGGCAGCGGCTTTTTTCTTTTTAGTCCTTGTAATTTGTAGGTTGGGTCGTTCTCAACGAGCCCTCTTTTTAACGCATATCGGTAGAATGAACGTAATGCGCTTAATCTTCTATTCACAGAAGTTGCGGTATTACCTTTATCCATCATGTATTCCACCCAATCTCGAACCACATCTGTATCGATGTTTTCCCAAGACAACTCATCGTCCAACTTTTTGTAGAACTGTTCAAACCCGTGCAGGTCTTCGCTGTACTCCCCTATTGTTCTTCGCGAATAATTCCGCTCAAACGTCAGGTACTTCAAAAAGTCTTCAATGTTCAACACGTTGCTAATACTTATCTCTTGGCAACGAAATTACGGAAATTTATCTGAACTACCAAATTTTTACGCAAAAATTTTTATTCTTCTGCGTCGCGAAGTTGCTGTACATAAATGGCGCGTTCCATCTTCAAGCGCTTCTTAACAGAAGGTTTGTCAAACTGTTGGCGTGAGCGTAATTCTTTTACTACACCTGTTTTTTCAAACTTTCTCTTAAACTTTTTAAGTGCTCTTTCGATGTTTTCACCGTCCTTAACTGGTACAATAATCATGCTTGTTTGTTTTTATTATTAAATATGTTATACATTGCCAAGCGGCATGACACCACTTTAGCGGGTGCAAAATTACTGCTTATTTTCCTATCTACCAAATAATTGACGGTTTTTTCTGCGTTTTAGGCATTTCAGAGGTGCTAAAATTCGGTTTCTGCGCCCTTTCCCTACCGTCTAACAACTCACCACTTAACTCCTTTCTTTGCAAATAAATCTACTACATCTCGCACAAGCACATCGTATTGGCACCGTTTGTTTTCGCCTAAGCGCACGGCAACAACATTGTATTTGGGATAAACGAAGATGGTTTGACCGAAAAGTCCTATAGCACAAATGGCTTTACTCTTAGAGAAATTATACCAACCTAACGAGTATTTGTCTTTGCTTTCTTTCATTGCAGGCACGTACATCTGTGCTATCCAAGCAGAATCGACAATCTGCTTTCCGTTCCAACTGCCTTGATTCAGCACCAACCTGCCTATCTTTGCCAAGTCGCGAACATTGGTATTTATGCCTCCATAGCTTTTGGCATTGCGGTGTTTCTTACTGTCGAGCGTTACGGTTGCCTGCGTCTCCATACCGAGCGGTTTCCAAAGCTTTTCGCTCAGATAATCTGCATATTTCACACCCGTCGCTCGTTCCAACACATAGCTCAATATGGCAGTCGTCATACTGTTATACTCGTATTTAGTTCCCGGCTCATCTTTAAACTTCAACTTCTTTATCTGTTTAAGGGCATTATGCCCGAAATACAGCAACGCCATTGAGCAAAACGGATTTGAATAGTTTTCGCTATACTTCAATCCAGCCTGCATATTCAACAAATGGCGTATCGTCAGTCGCTGAAAATGCTCGTCAGCATTGCGCAGCTCTGGAACATAATCGGTAACACAGTCGTCTATGCTCCGTATTTTTCCCTCCTTCACAGCAATGCCACACATCAGTGCAGTTACCGATTTAGACACAGAAAAGATATTCGAATGACCCAATTTCTTCAACCAACCATTGTAATGTTCGTATTTTATCGTGTCGTTCTGAATGATGATAAACGCCGACGCCCCACCGTCCATACAAGTATATTCAGCAAAAGTTTTATCCTTTACAGGCTTCTTGTAATTAGCAAACGTAAGTTTCAAAGTATCCAACACACGCTGATGCAATGGCATTTCCGCAAAATGGAACACATTCTTGGCATCGTTGGCAATGGTATCGTGTGCAAACAACCGACCATCACGAATACTGGGTGCGTGCTTCACCAATGCGCGCATTTCACGAAAGACTATACACGAGGTCAGCATCGCCATCAATACAAAACAAACCGCAAGGGTTAAATATCTCTTCATAAACTTGTTTTTAGTTCATTACGTTACATCAATTCAAAAGCAAAGATAGGAAAATAGGTTTTAACAACAAAATCCAACAACTCCTATCAGTCTCTTTATTTTGTTAATTATATACAAACAAGAGTCGAATTTGTTAAAAATAAAGCGTGAAACATTGGCAAGAAGGCGGATTTTACGAACTACAAAAATATTATTCGCAAATAAACGCAAGATTGGTGTGCAAACGTAACTTTTTAGTAGTGAAACTTTTGCGCCCATCTATGGGATATTTGTGCAACAAAACACGCATAAAATGTTCGCAAAATAAACAATAAAGGTAATATAAAGAATAGAAATAGCGTTGCAAAAGCTATTGTTTTGCACGCTAAGATAATTATAAAAATATATCTATCTGAAAATAAAGAAGTTACCTTATTGACACAACTAAACAGGTAACGATTTGGAAACGAGCGAGCTACTTGGCTTCGCTGCTTTCTGCCTAACAAAGAACGCTTGTTATTCCGTTTGCAAAGATAATACTTTGTTACCGAATAACAAGCATTTTTAATGAGATATTCTTCTTTCTGCATTTTGTTCAGGCGTGAGTTATAATCCCCTTCCACGTTTCTTCTTTCTGTTAGCTTGGTATCTGAGTTTGCGCTGCCATGCAGCTTCGGCATAGTCATTGCCTTGCGTAGTAGGTGTAATCAAATCGCCTAACTCTTCCACAACTTCATCGGCTGCGCTAACGATGGTGTCTGCCACCGCACCAATGGGATTCTGCACTTGTGGTGTGTCATTGTCTCGTGAAATTGAGGAGCGGCTTGGAGGTATGAGTTGATAACCTGTATCGGGATATTTGTTCTTGTCTGTTGGCTCTTGTACTGTTAGATGTGGTTTCCTTGATTCTTCCTTGTTGGTTGTTTCAAAGTTCTTCTGCAAGGAATGGTAGCCGAACTCCCTGCCGATTTCGGAAGCCTTGAACGATTGTCCACCAAATGAGAACTTCAAGCCATAGACCTTGCCCTGCTTGTTCTTCATACGCTCTATGGTGATGCCGTTCTTGTTCAACTCGTAAAGGAACATGGAATGCCTGGTGATACCTATACCTTTGTACTTGTCAAGCAGGGCATAGCAGATTTGTTGTACTTGCTGTTTTGTCTGCTCTCTTATTGGACTGGCTTTTGGCTCCTGATGCTGCTTTTTCGCCTTGACCTCCTTTGCGATGGTCAAGCCTTTCTCCCGACTGATTTCCTCCGCCATCCTTGCTGCCCTGTTGCTCACAAAAGTGGTATCATAGACTTCTCCGTACAGACTGATGCGGTTGGCAATGATGTGAATGTGTGTGTTGTCAGTGTCCTTGTGCGTTACCGCCACCCATTGATGGTTGTCAAGTCCCATTAGCTTGGCAAACAAATGGGCGATCCGCATCAGTTCGGACACGGGCAGTTTTTTCTCGTCCTGCGGTGCGATGCCGATTTCGATACGGAGAAACTTGTTCCTGCAACGGCTGTTGTAATCGCTGACTACTTTCATTTCCTCGTAGATGGTCTTTGGATCTCTGCTGCAAAGATTGTGGAATGCAAGCCGACTACCGAGTTTGCCTTCCCTGAAAATATAGTCCAAAGCTGTGCTTCCGTGCGCTATCGCCTTGCATTTACCTATCATTTCTTGTTAGATTTAAGACCTTATATACCTCATCATCCACACGAAAATGCGGGTCGTAAAACCGCTTAAATGCCTCTTTGGCACATAGCGAAAGGTTCTTGGTGATATGTAGCCAATCCTCGTCCTTGAGCTTGATGAGATTGGAAACCTGCCCGTAGAACCTTCCTGTATGTTGAAGAATGGCAATGGCTTCCCTCTCATTGTCTGTCATCTTGGGAACAGCTGTTACTTCTCCGTTAAGGAGTATCTCACGGCAGTACTCTGAGAACTTCCGCCCTGTACTTTCCGCTTTTGACTTGATACGATGCTTCTCCTCTAAGGTGCATCTTATCTTGATGAACTCTGTCTTGTTCATCCGCTGTTCTTCCTTATCCTTTGACTGCCATCGGGCAGCTTTTCCTTTGTATCTATTCATATAAGTTTCCTTTAAGAGTTAATCATTATAGATGATTTGTTGTTGCTTAATTTCTGAATGCTGACCGATGAGAACGTAGTGATTACGGTCTAATCTCCCCGACAGTCTGACGAGGGGAGCAAGAGCAGTTTGTGGGTACAAACTGACGTCTTGCAATATCAGCTAACGAAACGTTTACGCACAAGGCGTTTTGCTGCAGAAAAGTAAATGCCGCGCATTCTGTGTTTAACTGCGTTCGTGGTGTTCCCATCATTCAGTATGTTTGACCAATTTCTGTTGCTATGTTCTCTAAAAAAGGGTTGAGGGTTTTGAGTGGAATAATAGCCCCTTTTCCCAAAAGTCCTCGACCCTTTTCCTGTGATTTACAATCTCCTCCATTTCTCTATGTCTTCACCATACTCCTCCAGATGGAGGCGCACGATGTTTTCCACGAAACTTGAAAGGTTGCTGCCCCTGTCGCCCAATCTGCGCACGATGAAGTCGGCACGCTCCTGCGTTTCTCGGCTCAGATAGACCGCCTTTCGGTTGCTCAGTCTTGTTGGGACAAGGTAGGTTTGCTTGTAGGCTTCGAGCGTTTCCCTTCTCATCTTGGCACTGATGCGCCTTTGAACGGTTGCGTTCTCTGTATGCTGCGCAGGTTCAGAGTGCGTAGTGTTCTCTGTGTTCTGTTCGTTAGGCTCTTGAATAAGTCTTGCTTTCCTTGCCCGAAGTTCGGCAATGATATGTTCAGACGAATTTTCTATCTGATTTAGTCCAAAATACTGCTTGTCGGAATGGATTGTATTCTTCATTCCCTCGTTACTGACTTTTTGCTTTTCTATGTTTTTATCTCATTTTATGTTTGACTTGTTTTGATTTCATGTTTTGATTTTGTTCTTTAACCGACATCCGTATCCGTTCCTGCACTTTCTGCTGCTCCTGTTTACGCATACGGCTGACATGAAACTCGTTGAGGTCTTTGAAGTCCTTGTAATATCGGGACATATCCTCCACCTTGAAACCAGCTCTGATGAAATCGTTAGTAGCCCTTCGCCCTGCTTCATCATTGTCAAGGAAGGCAAGGATATGGGGCAGGTGTTGATCGTTCAGATAGCGAACTGTCCTTGCCACATTGCTCACGGAGTTCATCACAAGGCAGTGGCTGGCTATCTCCTCTTTCATTGAAAGAAAGGAGAGGAAGTCCATAAAGCCCTCAAACACGCATACAGGCAGTGGCTTGTCTATTGCGTGTTTTGTCTGTTTGTCCGTAAATATCAGAGTAATGTCCTTCGGAGCTATCGTTCCCTTGAACGTCTTGTCGTCACGAAGCTCATAGCCGCCAGAGAGATTAGCATAGCCGATGGCTTGATAGAGTCTGCTCCTTACCTCATAGCTGATACATTTGAGGAAAGGTATAGCCTTTTCCATGTCAATGCAGCGTTCCTTCGTAAGATATTCCTGCAAATGTGGTGGCAGGGTGTCTGATATTTCTATCAGTCTCCTTGCTCCATTTACAGCCATCACAGGCTGGGAATTATTTGGCACGAAGTCTTTACGAGAACTATATGTTATATTATCGGAAGCGTTTTGTTCCAAACGGCAAATGGCTTCCGATAGCGTGCAGCTCTCCAAACGCATACAGAGGTCAATAATACTTCCGCCCCTACCTTCGGCATAGTCTATCCAGAGGTTCTTCTGTGTGTCCACCTTAAAACTCGGATGCGTTTCCTCTCTGAGTGGTGAGCGGTACAGCACATAGGAAGGTGTCCTACGTACAGGCTTGATGCCTTTCCTTTCAAGATACTCCACGATGGGGTATTGCTTGATGCGTGATAAATCTTCTTCTTTCATTGCTTTGATACTTTAATGGGTTGAATGATAATTATTTATATTTGTCTGTTTTTATGGTTTTACTGTTTCCAAAGTTTTCCCCCTCCAAACTTTTTCATCTTTCTTCTTACTACATACTATTTTGTGATAAGTGATTGATAATCAGTGTTACTTTGTAGTATAAGACAATACTACACATTCTACTACATTTGGCTACTACAAGTTTTAAGGAGCGGGCAGGGCAAGATTTTCCTAATTTTGTAGACATAGATGGGGCTACCTCCGTTTCTTCGTTTGCTCAC
>NZ_BAIS01000013.1 GCF_000613345.1 Prevotella disiens JCM 6334 = ATCC 29426
TTATGGGGTTTTAAAAGCAAAAGATGGGAGCATTATTAATCCCGTTTTTGACATATATGTTTCCCAACACGAAAAAACTTACAAAACAGTAACAATACCCATAGGTAAATATGTCGTTTTTGCTGTTAGTCAAGATATAAGTTTTCCTACTAAAAGTGAAGCGGGATTAAAATACTGTATAAAAGAAATAGAAGTGAAAGAAAGGACATCCGAACTTGTTTTGTCCCCTACATTTCCAACAACATATTCAATGTATGGGTTAGTGCCGTGGGTAGATGTAAGCGAGAAGTTTTCTTACACTTGGAAATAAGTGTACTTTTTTACAAAAATAGGCGGCTGTTTGCCGCCTATTTCCTTACCACATATTAATTACTCGCATCTTGTTAGTACCCACTAACCATCAAAAGGCTACCACTTGGTAGCCTTTTTTGTGCCTGCAAATAGGTGCGCACACGCTTTTTTATCTATTTTTTAACCTTAAAACTGTTTAAACTATTGATTTATAAATACTTGCTACTTATTTTGTATACTTAAACACCCGCCAAACACCCCCTTTTAATATGGAAAATACCCCCCTTAATTCAACGAAAAATACGAAAAATGCCATTTTTTAGTACCAAACAAGGGGGGTGTACGAGAGCGAAAATACCAAAAAGTGTATAACCAAACGTATAACCTCTTGTATCATTTCGTTTTTTCAGTGTATAACCAAACGTATAACCAAGTGTATAACCAAACGAGTGTTTTAACATTTAAACGGCAAAAATAAGGGTAAATATCGGTAAATACGTAAAGCATCTGTATAAAAGCGTTTAAGTATCGTTTAATCAGGTATTTACGAGCCTAAAGCGGTGTAAAATAGTGCAAAAAGGACTATTATACCGTTTAAAATAGCTTTAAAAGTGTTTAAGTGCTGTTTAATCAATGACTTACAAGCATAAAAGGGGTGTAAAAAGACGAAAAAACGGCTGTAATACCGTGTAAAATGGAATCACAACCGTTTAAGTAGTGTTTAATCAATGAGTTACAGCGCTACACACTACATTGTAACCGTTTCTTTTGGGTATACCCAACGTAACTCCCAAAATTTCAAATGTCCTATTTCTTTGCGTTCTAAGCCCCTCGCACCGATGCAATCGATAAAACCCTCGCCCCCCGTATATAAAGCGTTCTGTGCGTTCTATATAGCCTAATACGCGGTGTAGATGCAAAGCAAATATCAAGCTGCCGATAGCATTCCTTTACACGATGTAACTTTTCGTGCTCAAACACCGTTTAAACACCGTTTAAATGTAAAGCAAATGTAAAGCAATGCAAAGCAAATTTACACGATTGGTTTTTGTGTTTATCCTGTATAACTATCTGATAATCAATGAAACTATTGTGTTATTTCGTTATGCAGTCTTTAGATTCATCTTCCAGCCATCTCTTTCTTTTATTTTCGTCTTTATATGAGAATATGCCATTACCTTGATTGACTATTTCTACATTATCCATATATGGTTCTTCTTCTCCTGGGTCGTCAAGGAACGCATACACATAAAAGTTTTTCAACTTCTTGACATAGTTTTGAGAGTCAAACGCTGTACGCGTATGAGTTTGATTGTTCTCTGCAACAGAAAAGTTGATAAAGTCAGAAGGAGATGCTGCATTGGATGCAACTTGTTCTTCATCAGAACAAGATACCACCCCCAAAAGGATAAAGACTAACAACACTACAGCAGGTGAATTTGATAATTTTCGTAATTTCATAAGTTTCTTTTTTTTTGTTATTGAATTGTCATAACGATTAAAGTTTGATTGAGTGAAAGGGAGAAATCGTTCTTCCTCACTCCTCTCTTCTTTGTAACATTTTATCTATCTCACCCCTAAGGAAAAGTAATCGACCATTAGCCTTGAGATAGGGAATTTTCCCTGCCCACACCCAGTTGTAGATGGTCTTTTGTTCCACTTTGAGTATCTTGGACACATCTATGATATCCAAATATTCGGGTTTCAATGGTGGATGGACAGTCGTATCGACGGATTGTTCTTGCAGGACAAGCAGACGGTCGAGTTTGTCCTCGACATTCATGAGCTTATCGAACAGGTGTTTTTGCCAAGTGTCTTCTGCATTATAGTTTATGTACGGCATAATTCTCCTTTTTGATAGTTGCCATTGATGTCCTGTGCCAAGATATGCTGTTCTTTCATGTAGGCGATGTACTTCTTTGCGGTTCTATCCTTTATTTCCATTTCTCGCATCAGAACATCACAAAGTTCCTGATAGGTGAGCTTGAAAGAATTTCGGAAGGCTTCTCTTATAACGCCAACGAGTTCATCGGTTTTGCGCTTTTCCTTGTCCTCCTTGGACTTCTCACCACGATAGACGTGCATACCTCTGCCTTGTCCCATCCAAAAAGCATCATCGGCACATCCAATGGGCTTCCGTCACGGACTTTCAGAGCTTTCACCACCGAGTATTCAGGATTATCATCTTTCTCTATGGAGAGAATGCCTGCCGCCTTGCGTTGAAGTTCGGAGCCAATATGCCCACGGAGTTTGATACCATTTGGCACGAAGTGCAGCACGCAGATGATGCAGGTGTTGTAAATCCCTGCCAGACGGTAAAGTTCATCCACGATGGCAATGCTTTCCGTCTCGTCATTGGCGGAACGTATCAAGTCAGCTATGCCGTCAATCACCACAAGATGGATGCCCCCATGCTTGTGATGAAACAGGTCCATACTTTCACGGATAAGTTTCAACCGGTCTTTACGGGAAAGCGAAGCGAGATACAGAGAATGATAATATTCAGGTACTGCTGCCAGAGAAGCCCTGCGCAATGTCTTGCCCAAATTCTTGTGGAGTTGTGCCTCGGACTGCTCCGTGTCATAGTGCAGAACTGCTAAGCCTTTGGGATTGCAGGCAATCTCCAAGCCCAAGGTTTTCTCTATTGGCAGTTGTTCTTCTCCCAATGTTCCGGCAAGAATGGCTCCTACATAGTTACTCTTGCCCGTACCCTCTCCTCCAGTGATGCAGAATAGGTTATCCTGCGTGCCGAGTGGCACACCATTTACTGCTACTACTGATTTGGAAATGTCTGGTGGATTCTCATAGTCAATTTCACAGGAACGTAACATCATCATGGTTTGGCTGTATAGGTCTGTAAACATCTTGGCAAGCAGCTCTTTCAGTTCCTTTGCCCCATTGCCCAAAGCAAAGAAATCAGAAATATCCTTTTCCGTCTTGGTTCCACTAAGAGGAAGTGTAAGATTCAACACCTTGAATTCTACTAAATGTTCAGCCTGTTTATGCGCCTCCCTTACACCAGTTTCATCCGCATCATACAAGAGTATGATATGCCGAAAGCGAAGTTGAAGGCTCTCAATCATGCTTGTCGGTATTTGTGCCGTTTCACTGTTGAAACATATCGCATTGAAGCCGTGTGCATATAACGAGAGCACATCCTTTTCTCCACCGGTGATGAAAAGAATATCACCTTTGGTGGGAATCTGCTCCATACCGAAGCAATAGGTGGCAGGCATTCTTCCACCATAGAGAAAGCGGATTTTCGAACTGTGTGGTCGATATATCTTTATGTAGCCGTTTCCTATATAGGCAAATATAGGTTCTGTCGGTGAACTATGAAGTTCAAACTTCTTGCCCTCGGCAGATACGCTCTCATACCGTTTAAGACTCCGTACCCGAAACTGCTGGAGTGTATCTTCATGGATACCATAATGCGCCCAATAGTTCAGCAGTCTATCGTCAAATGGCTGTATCTCGAAACTATATGGTCGTTCTTCCGTCCGCTTGGTCTTTTCGACCGTAGGACTGGAGGCTATAGGATTTTTATATGACGGTGTGATATGCTTGTTATGCTTTTCGGCATCACATAAAGAATACAATCCAAGTTCTTGTACGATGGTTTCCAAGACCTCGGGAAAACTCGTTTTCAGATTCAAACTACGCAACGTTGCCACAAACCAAAAGCAATCCCCTGAATAGGTGGTATCGCCATGGTCATAGAATTTATAAGAAGAAGTTTTCCTATCATAGTAGATATGACAGGAAGCCCGTTTGTCGTCATAGAAGGGGCTACGGAAGTTTCGGTGAAGATTCACCTCAAAACCAAGGAAATGGGAAAATACATTCAAACCTCCTTGGGTAAGCAAAAGAATCTGTTCTTTTTCTATCATAGTTGTCTGTTTTTAGGGTTAAGACATGAACTCATGATAAGATTGTCCTTAAAACGATTGAGCCTACCAAGAACCTCGTCATTCCTCATACCGGTAACACGGAGGCGGTTGCATTTCGTGGCAATCACGATAGACTTGAAAAAATAACGCACATCACCACCCTCGGTGTAGCGATACCGCACCAACTGCTTCTTGCGCCAACGGTAAAGGGTGGACTCTGAAACATTCAGAGTCCCGATAAGGTCTTTGGTGGTCATCTCCAGCTCATCATCTATATCTTGGATAAGATGAGAGGTGCGCTCGATATACTGCTCAATTCGGTTGAGCCTGTCTATCAGTTCTTGATAAGCTTGGCTTTCTACTGCTATTATTTCCATATGTCATCACAGTTTGGTTTGTAAGATAATGTGCTGCGGTCCCAATTCCTTGGCGAGATCCATTATCTTTCCATAAGTCTCTTCGTCAAACACGTCTATGCCAAGTCGGATAAATGGGGGTGGTATTTCTCTTCTTCTCCTTGCAATAGATGCAAGCAGATCACTCTCATCCATTTCCAAAACTTTGGCATAGCTGCAAATTTGTACTATACTCATGGATACGGATCCTGTTTCCCATCTTGAGATGGTACTTGAGCTAACTTTCAGTTTTTCAGCGATATACTCCTGTGAGTATCCTTCATGCTCTCGCTTTTCCTTTAGGGTTTTGTGCAACTGTTTCATATGTATAAAGTTACAAAGACACCTAAATTTGAGCAACCCGCCTCATTCAAATGTTTGCATCCCATGCAAGGAAGCTTGCATTAGGTGCAGATAAATATTTTGGCTGTGTCAGCATGGAATACCTTTTCCAACTCCTAATAGATTAAAACGAAAAAATACTTTATTATCATTCCGAAATCGGCAAAAAAAGATAATTATTATGAAAGCCAGTGCACGGTGCAAGACCCTTTATATATAAGGGCTTGCACCGTGCACTGGAAAATGTAGCAGAAAAGTTTCTAAATATTTATGACACAAAGATTTGGAAATATAAACAAAAAAATCTAACTTTGTACACAGAAAATGAGAGTAAGCGTGCTTTCGACAGATAGTCAGAATAGCGGTCATAAACCAGTCAGTTTGCTGCTACATTTCTGCTACAGGAACTATCTGAATGAAAAGGTAAACAATTAGCATTCAGCGATTAGGATACACTGTGGATTAGTTCAGGCTGGTCCACAAAGAGGTTTCAAGAGGACGTCAAACAACACGTCATTTTAGCCTTCAAAACAAGGATAATCGCTGTAAAATCGAGGTTTTACAGCGATTTTTTTGTTTTTATCCATATCCGTTTGACTGCTAAACCATACCTTTTGATAGTCATCATTCGGTCATTTTTTGCTACAGAAACTGCTACACAAAAGCAGACTCTCAAAAAAATGTAGCAGTGAATGGAAAATGACTATACAGAGTCAAATTGCTCCATGATTGAAAATATTCCCCCAAAAGGAGTGAGTCTCTCAGATTTAATTTGTATTTTGCCATGTCTATCGTCGGATTCTCTTGTTTTTTGCAACACTAAAATAAGTGAAAATTCTGACATAGCAAAATCCCAAGCAACTTATTGTTGCTCAGGTACTTAAAAAGTTTAATTTACAATAGTGGTGCGGAATTAAGGTAAAATAAAAAAGTCGTGTGCACTCTTCCCCTCAATTTCCATAGAGATGATACCCACAGAAAACGGTATCCATGATAATCTTGACATCTCTAACGTTAAAGAGGTAACTTCCTCTATGAATGGGAAAGCTACCTCTTATTATAAATAAATGAGAAAAGCAGTTATTACTTAACGATGTATTTTCGGTTGTTAGTCACCGTACCATTCTTAACCGATAAGATATAAACTCCTCGTTTCATACTATTCTTCATTAGGTTCTTGTCTTGGGGCAGATTAAACCGTGCCACCATGTGTCCTGACAACGTATAAACACTGACTTCACCTTCCATATCGTTTTCTACAGACGACACGCTCATTGCCCAATCCGCAAATGATTTTGCCGTTGTGTTGACCAAAGTAAATCGGTCTGTAGCCGTCTCGCTTTCACCAGCGGTAAACATGTAAGACAGTTTGTCGCCATCAAAGGGTACCAACTGTTGCAGTTTCAGGTCGACAAGCTTCAAGTCAGCATATTGGTCGAGTCTATTACGGGTAAGGGTCAAGGTGTAATTGCCTGCCTTTCCTGTCTTCACTGTGATATTCGCCTTAGTCAAATCGTCCGTGGTGTTGACCTGCAACATGCCTGGTTTGGCATTGGAATAGATGGCTGTAGGCATCGATTCAGCTCCAAGTCTGAAACCATCCCAACCGTTATCGAAGTCGTCAGACGTGTTGGCATTTTCCAACAACCACATCGTCTCGTGTGCATGCTCACCAGTTAGCTCAAACTTCACAGAACCAGAAGTCTCGCTTGGAGCAGCACCAAAACGCTTAGCCAACTGTGGACTATTGCTATCTAATGTCACAACCCAGTTATAATCCAATGTCAACACCGCGTCGTCACCATTTGGTTTGACTTCATCTGACAAAAATTTCAACAAGAAACCTTGCATAGAAGGAATTACATAGAAAGCCAAATCAGAAGCAGCAAACAATGGAACAGCTTGGTAAGAACCCGCTCCGTCTTCATCGTCAGTTTCGAACTTTTCTCCCCAGTCTTTCCCACTGCCTGTACGGTATAGGTAAGCGGTATTCTCCACTTTATTGGTGGATGCCATAGCTTGTGCCAAAGCCCCTGAACTTATGGGTGCCGTATAGGAATTTCCAAATAGGTTTTGACCCAACCCCCAGTAATTCACGGCATCTTTTTGACTTGTAGCGCCATTCACTTTCGATGCCTTTTGGGTGAGCGTCAACGTCACATTGTTAAAGTCAAGGTATCCCTTCATGGTTTTAATCTTAGGCGTTGTAGATGCGTTTCGAATTGAATAACCAGCAAAAGCAGTCATCGGAGCATTGGCTTTCAAGCCAACAAACTTTTGGTAGAACTGGTTTTTAGCGTTGTGTGCCTCATCATATTTGTAAATATATGAACCACCAAGCATGCCCGATGACATTTCTTTGAACGGTATTCCAAAGAATTGGTCCGTATATTTCACAGGGAAAGTCGTACCCTTGGTAGGCGAACCTTCCAAATTATCCGTCCATGATGTAGGCTGCGCAAGCTTACGTGACCTGACATACATTTGCACCTCAGCATACACTTTGTCTGATGCCGCACCAGGATATTTCGCAATGAAAGTTCCGTTTGGAACATCTTTGTCGGATGCCTCAATCTTCAAACGAACAGGATCTACGCTTCCATCTTGTTTAATTTCATGCGCGAAGCCCACCGTTCCACTATTAACCACCAAGGCACTACCTGCTGGAACAACCATCGCCTTGCCGCTTTCGTTAATCAAGCTGGCCGCCCAAAACGTAAGAGGAGACTCTCCTTCTGTCAGTCGGCAATCTCTTTCGGCAGCATGTCCGTTGTTATTCTCTTCCGTAGCAAACACGATGTCCTCGTTATCGGTAGGTACCTTATTTGCTGTCCAGTTGGAAGCGGTGCTAAAATCTTCGCTCGTCGAGCCTACCCAGTAGTTGGGTTTGTCGGTCTTCGTGACGTAGAACTTCACAATTCGGTCACCACCTGAGCTTCCCGGACACGATGTGCGGTCAGTAAACGTGGTGCGAACCTGATAGGTGTACACGCCTGGCTCGTTGAATGTCACGTTGATATCGTTACCGTCAAACACTTTCTTTTCGGGAGTGTTCGTAATATCATACCATTCCACATTATATATATAAGGTGAAACAGGCAAATAAAGATGCAGGGGTTTCATACCATCGGTAATGTCAAGGTTGATAATGCTCTTCACCTCGAAACCGTTTTCAGTCTCCACCGAAGGCTCTGGTATGTCGGTAGGCGATACTTGAACAAATTTCTTTCCTTCACATGTGCCGTTATAAATGGTACGAACGAGATACTTCCCTACCTCCACATCTTTCCATACTACATTGAGAGCATCCTGTGCGCTGGTTGCTTCGTAAGTCCGAAGCGGTTCTCCGATTCGGGTCGAACCATCCTCCGTCTTATACAATTCGTATTTAACGGGCAACGCTACATTCACACCTTTAGCGACGCCAACACTCACCATACCGGTACCTTTACCATCGCGATTGCACATGGCACCAAAGACTTCGAACGCTGCCTTGTCAGCATAATCGGCGAAATCAAACTTGTATGTCTTGCGGGCATAATCGCCTGGCTCCGCAGGTCGGATGACAAACTCGTCACTATTATAGTATCTGTCTGCTTTCGCTATGGCAGAGTAGATGTTGTTCCCAGCAGAATAGCTGTGACCATTATATAAACTTGGAGCAAAGCCAGCACCGAAATAGTTGGTGTCTATCAGTTTTTCCAATGGAGTGATAGGATCTACATTAGATGCCCAAGTCTTTCTGCTACTCGACGCTCCTTGTTCCCCCGTGCTGGTTTTATAAGCATAGGCAACATTGTCTCCTTCCGGACCGAAATCGAACTTCACAACATTGTTGCCATTGCAATCAACTCCTACATACACTCCGTCCTTGTATCCCTCGTCGCGCTTGGGCTTGTAATGCTGGAGCTTGCTCTCTGGAATTTCAAAGTTATAGGTTGCGGTATTGTTGCAATTGTCTTTCAAATCCAAGGCATATTTGCCAGCAGGCAGGTCGGCGATGAAATAAGCGTCACGCAACTTGTCGTAGTTTATATTCTGTGGGAAATCTATGTGCTTGGTGTACGGTTTGTCATCCGCAAAGTCGGTTATGACAAATTCTCTCTTGTCATCAAGGCGTTTCACGGTCAGAGTCAATGGGGCAGAAACATTAGCAAGCCCTATTGCCAAGCCAGCGGTATTGCCATGTATTCCCAACTCTTGGTTTATTGTAGGAGACATCCAATCGCCTATATCTTTAAACTCAGGCTTGATGGGTTCAACCACAATTTCCTTTTCTATACGCACTTGGTCGCAATCAGAGCCATATACGAATTTATACGTACCCGGTTCTGCCACTTCTATTGTCTGCGACCATCGAGTATCAAACTCGTTGATGGGCATAGGCACATCTGCCTTGACTGGTGTAGAAGGATAAGTGCCATCCTCATTTTTCTTAAACAATTTTGCATAGCGGTGCGCTTCGTCCATGAAGTAATAAGAAAAAATATAGTCATCGTCGTTGCCACGATTGTACCCTCCCTGAAAATCATACTTAATGGTGAACTTAGCGTCTTGGTAAGAACAGTCTGCAGGGTTCAAACTTCCCTTTGACGAAGTGCTAAAATTCATCATTTTATCAAGTGTACGCACATGCGCATAGTAGTCACGCGTTGTTCTTTCTCCACTACAAAGGGTAGAATATTTTAAGCCATATATCCTATTTTGTCCTCGTGACGAGAGTTTGGCAGCAGATGCAACCTTGTAAAAACGATAGTACTTGCCTGACCTATGTGGCACCGGCATGTCGTAAGCCGGCACATGTTCCACATCGTAATATTTTTTATCGGCATAACTACGCAGCTTCAATGTCTGCGCCAAAAGTTCAGTTTGAGCATCCAGCGCGTCTTGGTTTTCCGTTTCAATGGTTGCTCTGAGGTAATAATCAAACGTACAATCGCCTGTCTGCTTGATGAAAATAGTCTGCCCTATAGACACTGTTGTCTTGCCAAAGCCCACCAATTCAGATTTTTTGGTGACGGTCTTGCCCTTCGAATCGGTAACGGTTACGTCGATATACTCGCCCGATGCCAATCCATCTACAATCCATGCACGGTTCGGGGTGTTCTCCAAGGTCTTCTCCTCGGTGGTGTTGTCTGCGTGATGGATTGTCGCTTTATAGGTAAAAGGAGCTACGCCCTTCTCTACATTCACTGTTATGCTACCATTTTTGGTGTCTGTTGGCGATGTGTTACATGTGGCGTCTTTCACCTTGAACGAGATGACAGGAGGGTCTGTTGAAGGTATCTCCACTATCTCCACTTCGTGCAAGAATGTGTGTGTGGTTCCACCTGATTGCTGGAAATACACCTTATATTTCCCTACCGGCACGTTCAGCCATGTTATTTCCCACACATTGGGATTTTCGGTTTTCTGTTTCAGCACATTGTCAGAAAGAAAACCACTACCATTATTGACAAGAGCTGTCTCATCGGTACTTGACCGCAACTGTGCCTGTCCGTTGAGAGCCTCGTTGGCACCCAACGTCACGGTCAACGTGATACTGCTTAGCTGCTCACCCACGTCAACCTTCGTCACTTTGCTGTTTTCGCGAGTAACATTGACAAATGTAACCGCCGACACAGCCATGCATAATGGCAACATCAACAGCAATAATGCCATTCGCTGTAAATAATTTCTCATCATTGATATCAATAAATTTGTTTTGTTTTTCATTTCTTATACCACCCATGAACTGTGCTCTCAGCACCACAATAGATAGTCAAAGTATGCCTGCATGTGATTAACCATGCACTAATCGAAAAAAGAATTTGACCACTTGGCAGATTGAGTTGAATCATTATTATTTTTTTCGTCTGGCTGCAACTCTGCATCATCATCGCCTGAACCAATATTTGGTCCAACAAAACCTTGTGATGCAAGTACTAAAATACTTGGGGGAAAATAAGTTTTCTTCATATTGTATTCATTACGTTTATTAACTTATCTACAAAAGAGGTACCGTGTGTAAAAAAATACCTTCAAATAATTTGTTGCAAAGGTAAGTATTTTACCCCCCCGTAATCATAAATTGTGTTAATATTATATAATCTATCTATATTCCCCTTCTGTTACCGCCCTCAACTATTGCGTTCATAGAGAGGCAAATACAACTAAAGCACGCGAAAATGGTTGGAAAGTGGTAGCAGAAGTTAATGCAGGAATTAATGGGCAACAACAAAGCGAAACAGAAGCCTATTTGCGCTATGACCAAATCAGCGCTACAATCCATAAATCTGCAGCTGTAGCCAAGATTGTTCTGTACTCAACAGATGGACGATTGTTATGGCAGTCTAAAGAACAACAAGGAAGTATCTCATTACGAGATATAGCAAGTGGTATTTATATAGCTGTAGCTTACAACCAAAATGGAAGACTATTATCAAGTATTCGCTTTGCACACTGATATATTACCATTTAAAAGGCGAACGAAAATATCTTTTTCGTTCGCCTTCTATGCTGAATCCTTATTACTATCTTAAAACAATACTCTGTTAATAATCGAAACCCTTGTGCTTACATTTATAATGTTGAACCTTCATGCGAATGACAACTCGCCGACTTCCAATGGGAAGTGCAAGGAAGTCTCGATAACGATATCCATTTTTAACCAAATGGCAATTGCCGCACTTGGGACATTTGGTTTGTGGCTTTTTAGAGTGGGTGTACAGGAAAATTGTACAACCCACAGCGGCGCAGATTGCAAAACCTTGTGGTAAATGCTGGTGGCAAGACCATTATAGGGTTCAATAGGATTTTACACTCAATGCGCGGCTGGCATTCATAACGGTTAGCACCATGACACCGACATCGGCAAAGACAGCCATGCCCATTGTTGTTAATCCAAAAGTAGAAAGTATCAACACTGCAACTTTTATTCCAATGGCAAATATCGTGTTTTGCTGGGCTATGCCGATAGTTCTGCGAGAAATTTCAATGGCTTTTGCTATTTTTGATGGTTTATCGTCCATCAAAACCACATCAGCAGCTTCTATGGCGGCATCGCTTCCGAGTGCGCCCATAGCTATTCCCACATCGGCACGAGCCAATACTGGTGCATCGTTGATACCATCGCCAACAAACGCGAGGGTGCTATTTTTAGCTTTTTCGTTTAATAATTTTTCTACATGCAACACTTTATCGGTCGGCAGCAATTCGGTGTATACCTTATCTAAGCCTAATGTTTCGGCTACACGAACGCCTTCTTCTTGCCTATCCCCCGTAAGCATTACGATGTTACTTACGCCTATGTTCTTCAGGGCTGTTATGGCTTCTTTCGAATCGGCTTTCACTTTGTCGGAAATAACAATGTGTCCCATGTAATTTTCATCGTTTGCCACATGAATGACTGTTCCCGTATGCTCGAAACTTTCTTTACCATTGCTTAAAAGGTTTGCATCTATCGATTCCATCATGCGTTTGTTGCCCGCACTAATGGTTTTTCCATTGATTTTCGCCTGTATTCCCTGCCCAGCAACCTCAGTGATATGGTCTACTTTTTCGGTGAATTGATTTTTCCCAAAGGTTTTTCGTAATGCTACTGCTATGGGGTGAGTTGAGAATTGATTCACATGGGCAGCACAACTCAACAACTCTTCCTTAGAAATACCATTCGGATGGATAGCTTCAACCTCAAAAATGCCCTGTGTGAGTGTACCTGTCTTATCGAAAACGACCGTCTTTGTGCGTGCCAAAGCCTCCATATAGTTGCCACCTTTGATGAGTATGCCCAATTGGCTCGCCCCTCCTATACCGCAAAAGAACGATAAAGGCACAGAAATTACCAATGCGCAAGGGCAACTTACCACAAGGAATGTCAAAGCACGATACAACCATGTGGACAAAGCACTGCCATAACTATCGTAGAAAAAAGGCGGAAGGAAAGCCAAAACGAGTGCCATTCCTACTACTATCGGGGTGTAAACAATGGCGAAACGACGGATAAATGATTCGTTTTTCGATTTATTTTCGCTTGCCTCTTCCACTAAATGGATAATCTTTGAAGCTGTAGATTCACCAAAATTTTTGGTTACTTTCATCTTCAAGAGTCCTGAAACATTCACACAACCAGATAGGACACTGTCGCCTTCAGACACATTGCGTGGCATGCTTTCGCCCGTTAGTGCCACTGTATTAAGGCTTGAGCTGCCCTCAACGATAACACCATCTAATGGAATCTTCTCTCCTGGTTTAATCAATACAACCTCATTGACTGCAATTTCCGTTGGGTCTACAGTCTGTACTACTCCATTTCGCTCCACATTAGCTCTATCGGGGCGAATGTCCATAAGGTCGGAAATTGAATCACGAGTTCTATCTTTGGCATAATGTTCGAACATTTCTCCCACCTGAAAGAATAACATTACAAACACGCCTTCTAAGAATTGGTGGTTTCCATTGGGCAAAAAGCCGATGGATAAAGCACCTATTGTGGCAACAGACATTAAAAAATTTTCGTCTAAAGCATTGCCTTCCAATAGTCCTTCTACCGCTTCGATAAGAACATCGTAACCAATTATCAGATAAGGTACAAGGTAAAGGAGCAACAATTGCCATAAAGGCAGGTTAAAATGCCGCTCAGCGTAACCAACAAGTACCAACAATACAACCGTAAGAACTATTCTAATAAGTTTTGTCTTCATTTCTCTTTGTTTAAAATTTCTGCTGCAAAGTTATAGAAAAAGTAATGCAACCAAGTTGCAAAGAATAGGTAACAGAGAAAAAATTACGACCTAAGTTCGAAATTTCAGTAATATTGATGGTTCATATCAATAAAAAAAATCACAACAAGTCGCAATCTGCTGTAATAATAGTTTGAATTTTATTTTACTTTTCCAATTACTACAAGAATAATAGAATTGACCATTTTCATAAAAACATTGCTTCATCATATATAACCTTGTGAATTGACAGAAAAAACATTAACTTTGCAGCATGAAAATAGGAACAATAGATTTTGGCGAACGCCCACTTTTCTTGGCACCAATGGAAGATGTTACCGACATAGGCTTTCGAAAAATGTGCAAACGATTTGGTGCAGCAATGGTATATACTGAATTTGTTTCAGCCGATGCGTCATACGAAGCATTAAATCCACCCTCAATAAAATTGTTATCAACGATGAAGAACGCCCCGTTGGCATACAAATATACGGAAAAGACGTAGCGTCGATGGTGGAAGCAGCTAAAATTGTAGAAGAAGTACACCCCGATGTTATTGATATTAACTTTGGTTGCCCTGTGAAAAAAGTAGCAAACAAGGGAGCAGGCTCTGGCATGTTGCGCAATATACCTTTGCTTTTAGAGATAACGCGTGAAGTTGTGAAAGCCGTGAAAACACCTGTTACAGTTAAAACTCGCCTAGGGTGGGACGATAACAATTTGATTATAACCGACCTTGCAGAGCAATTACAAAATTGTGGCATACAAGCACTCACCATTCATGGTCGCACACGAGCCCAAATGTACACTGGAAACGCTGATTGGACTCTAATTGGAGAGGTGAAAAACAATCCTCGCATTCATATTCCAATCATTGGAAATGGCGATATAGAAAATATCGCCGATGCTCATAAGCATTTCGACAAATATGGTGTTGATGCTGTAATGATAGGGCGAGCCACTTTTGGGTGTCCATGGTTGTTTAGCGAAACTGACGATGCACCAAAACTCACGATAGACGACAAAATAGACATTTTAGAAGAGATGTTACGCATAAATGTAGAACGCATTGACGAATATCGTGGAATATTACACACGCGCCGTCACCTTGCTGCCTCGCCTATATTTAAAGGTATTCCAGACTTCAAACAAACACGCATAGCCATGCTTCGAGCCTCAAAAGTGGACGAAATCATTGCCATTCTTAACGAATGCCGTGAACGATTGCGCAATATTTAATCCATTAAGACAAATAACGGTCATACATTTTAAAAACAAAAGAGCCTATATTGCGCTGCAATATAGGCTCTTTTGTCGTTCAAAACAGTCTGTTTTGAAAATAGAAGCGATTTATCTTATGGCAAGTGTCATTTTTTTTAACCCGTTATCGATTGAATTTCAGATAGCGAAACCTTTCCAAACAGATTGATAATAACCAATTCGTCGGATTCAACACTTAGTAAAACAAATTCTGATTTACCATTTCTATATTTCTTTTCATAGATGTTTACCACCTCGCCCTTGCTTTTTGTTTTCATCACCAAAGCATATTTTCCCCTTCTATAATAGGCTTCGGCTGTGGCTTTTATGCTGTTTATCATCGAAGGACGTTCGCATTCCAAGATGTAAATATGGTCTAATCGGTTGGCAATACGAGATATATCTTTGTTTCCAGCCTTTACATTTTTCATCATTCGCATCATGGTTGGCGAAATATAAACGGTGCTTATGCCATCAACATCGTCATATTTGTCGAACAAAGCCTTTTGTCCAAAAGCCATGTTGCAGGTAAATATAAGCAGCAAAAATAATAATAGCTTCTTCATATCTTTTAATCTACTTGTTTATTAGTTGCATTTTCCACCGCTTGTAAACCCTTATTCAGCGATTTAGAAAACTTTGTAAGTGCTTTCCTTGTAGTGGCATATGCATCTTCGGGGTTATCATAAGTGTCAATTTCTTCCGTAGAAGACAATTGTTTTTGTTCGTGTTTGTCTATAAAGACACCCACAGCAACCAAAACAAGAATGCTGGCTGCTATGCCTACTATCCAACGCATTCCGTTTCGGGTGATTGTTTTGCGTGTTGTACGCTCAATGGTATTCCATTGATTGATTTGTCTGTCCAATTTTGATACTAAGTCGGCAGGCACAACAACCTCACTCTCGCACATAGCAAGGAAAATAACTCGCTCCTCACTGAGTGTTTCAGCAACATTGTCGCTCAAGAAATAATCCTTTAACAGTGCTTCCTCCGCTTCGGTGGTAAGCCCATCATAGAATTTTTCTAATAGCTTCTGTATTTCCGCCTTATCCTTCATTGTCTCATCTCCTTTATTTGTTCTCTTATTCTCTTGCGTGCGCGGCTCAATATCGAACGTAAATTCACTTCGGTGAGCCCTGTTTCAACACTGATTTCCTCGTACGTTTGCCCTTCAACATCCCTCATTATCATGATTTTTCCTTGTGGGTCGGGCAGTGCGAGTATCATCGTTCTGATGCGTTGCCATTCGTCTTGCGCATCAATTCGTTGGTTTAAATCCTCGCTATCTTTCACATGCAGTTCGCTTATTTCACGCTCTGATGCTTCTATTTGCTTACTTCGCTTCGTATCGTAAAATATTCTTCGCAATGTTGTAATGCTATAAGCCTCAACACACTCTACGCTTACAATTTGTTGGCGGCGTGTCCAAAGGCGTAGAAAGGTTTCTTGCACCAAATCTTCAGCCGCTTGAGCATTGCCTGTAAGCCGCCATGCCACCGCATAGAGCTTACGATGACATGGCAAAAAGAGTGTTTTAAACTGAGAGGATTCCATTTATAACTTTATCGAGAGCGTTTATGCTTATATTTTTTAGTCTGATTTTCAATCACCGATTGCAATGCTTTCAGTGGAACTTTCCCTTTTATTTTTACGATTGAACCATCATTCTTTTCTGCATCAATGACTACAATTTCGCGAATAATATCGTTTTTCGATTTTACCATAACGATTGACAATTCGCCATCGGTATTACTTCTTACAATTTCCTTATAACCTTTTGTCTTTAACGATTTGGCACGCTCGTAAAAGTTGGTTTTCACCTTATCAGAGCATTCCTCTAAATCGACTACTTTCACCGAATTTATCATTTTAAGGATAGATAAATCTTCATCATCTTTGCAGTCTGCTTTCTTCAATATAGCTTTTGCCAAAAACATTAGTGGTTTTGACACATGCGTATAATCCGCATTAGGACAATGACGAAATGCCGAAATGAGGCTTTTTACGTTATCTCCCACAAAGGTTGTTGCGCTTACCACATGGGTATTCAACAATAGAACGAGGAAAAATAATATTTTCTTCATGGCTATAGGGGCATTATTTTTGACTATTTATGATACTATCAATATCGTTCGGATTGATATGCCCGTCAATTACAACCAAAGCACAATCGCCATCGTCTGCATCTATGGCACAAATGACAAGACTTGTAATGTCGTTTTTACCTTCTTTGGTCAATATTCTCACCTTTTCCCCATCTGATGTAGCTCTGACAACATCGTTATAATCCTTCAAATCAAGTTTTTTAAAGGCTGCAAAGAAATTATCACGCACAGTTTTATCGGCTTCTTCCAAAGAAAGAACACGCAGACGGTCTATCGATTTTAAATATTTTGCAGCATCTTTATCACCCGAAGATGAAGCAGCAAGTGCTATTAAATCCTTTGGCATATCTACCAACGTTACGTTTTTCTCATTCTTAAATTGCTCAAGAATGGTGTCAATACTTTGTGCTTTGCCTACGATACTCATTGCAAGGAGTGCGAGTGTAATAAGAATTGTTCTCATAAATTTATCGTTTTAAATTGTTTTTATTATCACGCTTGTATTTATAGAGACGTAGGTTGTAGCTATTTTGTGGCAAAGAAAAGTGATTTTTTTGAAATAAATTGGAGAAAAGCCTATCAGATTAATAAGAGTGGTCGGAATTTTCAGACTTGTCAGACTAATCAGACACGTCCGAAAAGTCCGACTCGTCCACCTAAACCCTTTTAGTCAAACAGCGTAGGGGATTCATTTCTTATATTTTTCCCCAAGTGTTCGTAGGCTAAAGCGGTAGCCATACGACCTCGTGGAGTGCGTTTTATAAAGCCTTCCATGATTAAATAAGGCTCATAAACCTCTTCTACTGTACCACCATCTTCGCCAATAGCAGTAGCAATGGTGGAAATGCCAACAGGACCGCCTCTAAATTTGTCGATAATGGTCAGCAAAATCTTATTATCTATTTCGTCTAAACCGTATTTATCAATGTTCAATGCTTGTAAAGACGATTGTGCTATAGCATGGTCAATCGTTCCATTCCCTTTAACTTGGGCAAAATCACGCACACGGCGCAGCAAAGAATTGCAGATACGAGGCGTTCCACGAGAGCGACGAGCTATCTCTACGGCAGCATCTTCATAGATTGGAACTTTCAAAAGGTTTGCCGAACGCTTGATAATCTTACTCAACGTTTCGGGAGCATAATACTCCAAGTGCAGATTAATGCCGAAACGAGCGCGCAAAGGAGCCGTTAAAAGTCCGCTACGAGTCGTTGCTCCCACGAGCGTAAAGGGATTTAAATCAATCTGAATGGAGCGTGCTGAAGGACCTTTGTCTATCATAATATCAATGCGATAGTCCTCCATTGCCGAGTAAAGATACTCTTCCACGACAGGAGACAGGCGATGTATTTCGTCAATAAAAAGCACATCATTAGGTTCTAACGAGGTTAAAATACCCGCTAAGTCGCCTGGTTTATCTAAAACTGGTCCTGAAGTAATCTTAAATCCTACGCCCAATTCATTGGCAATAATGTTGCTCAACGTTGTTTTACCCAATCCTGGAGGGCCGTGGAGCAGCGTGTGGTCTAATGGTTCGCCACGATATTTGGCAGCTTCTACAAACACTCGGAGATTTTCTACAACCTTATCTTGTCCACTAAAGTCGTCAAACTTCGGTGGACGTAAAGCGTTTTCAAATTCCTTTTCTGCCGAAACACGTTCCTCTCTTATATTGAAATCTTCATTCATGATTGTCTTTTGTTCTATTTCTAACTGCATTAAGAGCCGTTAATACTCGTCCAATTAGCTTATAAACCCTCCTTACTTCTTTGCAAAGATAACGAAATAAAATGAATAAAGCGGAGCATGCGCCCCGCTTTATTCATTTTATTTATTTTTCAATCAGTATATTTCTTGATTAGAAAAAATTATTTTACAACCATTTTTTTGCCCTTAACAACATAGATACCCTTTGGCAAATTGTTGAGTTCAGATGCGTTTTTAATCGTTGCAACCTTGCGACCTTGAAGGTCAAACACTGCTTGTGGTGCTGCGAATGTGCCGTCTTCCGCAATGTTATCAATGCCTGTTACATCGTAACCAATAGCCTTTAAGTTCAAAGTCGCTGCTGTTCCTTTACCTGCGAAGTAGCCACGGAAAGGCTTAACGGCTGTACCAAGCTTTTCAAACTTATTACCTGTAGCGTTGATAGTATAGGCATCTTGCACGGTTCTTTCTCTGTATGAACCAAAGTAAGTATAATTAGCTCCTTGAGTAGCAGAGAGATCGCGTACTTCAAATTGTACATTTGTTGCTGTGAAGTCAATATTTACGTTCTTCATCTTCTCTGGTACACCCATAATATATGGAGTATTTGCAAGGAATTCAGGTGCATAGCGGAAACATACATCGTCGTTTTCTTGACCATCATAAGACATCAACCAGAAATTCTTACCAGTTTCGTCTTTAGTTTTGTACCAATCAATAGCCTCTCCGTTGATAGAAACCTTTTGTACATTGAATGGTAATGCGATAGTTTCCCAACCTTTACCTTTGGCATAGCTATTTGTAAATTGGCGAGAATATTTCACATCTTTAGCTACGAAAGCAATTGGACATGCGAAACTATAATTATCGTCTAATACTATCTTTTCTGCCACTGGTAAACTAGGACTATATCGATTAACTAAAACCTTGTTAGCATTTTCAAGACCAGTGATGTTTTTATTACCAACATAATATAATGTATTTGGGTTTGCCCCAGGTTTAATACTTGTAGGAGAAACCTTTGTGAGGTCAACTGCCACAACATCAGCATCAAATGTCATATTATTTGTATAAAGAGCAAATTCCTTTTTACCATCTTTCTTGTAAGATACGACTGTATTACGTACGCTGATGTAATCTGCCTTTCCACAAAAAACCAAACCTTTATTAGTAGCGTCATAACGCAAGAGTGCTATATTATAAGTTCCAGGCGCTACACCTTGGAAGTTGAATGGAATTTCTTTAACACCATCAGTTTCAAGTTTCACAGAAGTTGGAAAAGATTTATAAATATAACCACCCTTTACCAATGCAAGGAGTAAACCTGATGTAATTGGAGCATCTTTTGCAGTAATTTTAACAGAACCCACTACGTTATCACCAACGATTGTCTTTACATCATCTTTGAAAGAAAATTTTGTTTCCACAGTACTACTTTCAACTTCTGCATCAACATTTACTTCTTGCTGTTTTAATAACTTATTGTTACCAGCTACCAAATAAAGTTTCTGAGGACCTGCTTGTGTAAAAGCATAGTCTAAATCGAAAGATAATTCTTCGCCAGCTTGTAACAAAATAGGGCGAGCTTTATAAATTTTATAAGCTACTCCGTAACCAGGAATATAAGACTTAGCTGTTGCAACACCTATTGTACCATTGTATTCTTTTTGACTTTTATTTTTAATAGTAACGTGGGCTTTTGCAAATCCATTAACAATATTTTCGATAAAAGGTTCTAATCTTACTACTTCTAAACTTTTAGAATCGTTGTAGACCTTATTGTAAGCAGTTGTAATAATACCTTGGCCATCTACAGATACATCTACAAAGTTGCTTTCGTCCCATGACCATGCAGTAGTTCCTTGCTGGCGAAGTAAGATATAAGCTTTGTATTTCTTATTAGGGGTAAGATTTTTTAATATAAACTGCGTAGGTCTACTATAATATCCTGGGGTTATGGAAAATTTTTCAATCTCCGTATTCAATGCAGGAGTATTTGTTGTATTTTCTTCGCGTACACCAATTGCACATTCAACGTCTTGGGTCTTATCAGAATAATGGAACAAACGAGTAGTAATCGCAGCTCCGTTAATACGAACAAACTCTGACACTATGCGTGTACTACGGTTTTCTGCTTGCACACCTTTATTAATTCCGATGATTGCAGATTGATAAACAGCATAACCACCTGAACCTGAACCTGCGCCAATACCAGACTCATCAGGGTTTAAAATTGGAATAGCAAAATAACCATTAGCTATACCACCCCAACCCCAGTTGATATGAAAGAGACCATTGCCATTGTAACCGTCAAGAACGAAGCAATGACCGCCACCATCAGCTTGTGAACCATTAAAAATAACAGGACGATTATGTGCAACTTCATTGTACATAGCGTCTTCAAATTCTTGTGCTGTTACTTTAGAACGGTCTAAAAAACTTGCACTATAATTGAAATAATCATTAAAAGCGGGAGCAATGTCTGAAGGCATTGCACCTGAACCACCATATTCCGCATAGTCGTATTCCATTTGAACAGAGCTTCCGATGTAAGCCATTAATTTACTAATAGCTTCTTTTTGTTCTGGTGTTGAACCACTTGTATATTTTTCTAACTTCAAGTTAGCCCAATCAATTGCTGTACCTGCGTCTACTTTCGCAACAGTACCTGAATAGTGTCCAGTTTCCCCTTTTATCTTATAAGCAGGAATTTCCTTTGTAATGTTGTTAGGCCATTGATAGTAATACATTACTTGTGCCATCGCTGTAGCCACACAACCTGTTACAGTTTGACCTTTAGTGCCTTTTGGACATGCGTTGTAATAAGGGGCATCTTGATTCCAATTACATTTTACCAATGGTTCTACTGCTCTGCGTGATTGGATAGCGTTTTGTGAAGAAGTACCACCGATTGTTTTGTTTTCAGCATCCAATTCTGCTACTTGTTCAGAATAGGTTTTCAAGAAGTCACGCATGTTATCTGGTATCTTATTCAAGTCGAATGAGCCAGAATCTACATAACCCAAGATTGGTTGAATTCTGTCATCACCTGACACAATAACGAAACCATTATTGTTACCAGCGTTAAATACATAATAAGGAGCAACTTCCTTAGTTGCTGATTTTAATCTACGTTGTGGGGCATAGGCCGCATTCGTAGTTTTCAACACTTTTCCTTTTGCTGCAAAAAAAGATTTTGCAGTTTGTGCTGCTGTGGATTGTTTCACAGGAGCAGCATAGACCATCTGTACAGCAGACAGCAACAGAAGTGCTAATAAATGTCTTTTTCTCATCATTTACTCTTGTTTTGTTATTATATGATTGTTTTGTAATAGTCGCCAAAGATATATATAATTTTGAAATCTTACAAAAAAATCTACAAAAAAATAACATATTTGTATAAAGATTTAAATTATACTCTGTTTTTAACAAATAAAGGGTACATTTTTTTATATATTGGGAGTAACAAAATATTCCAGAAATAAAAATCAAGAAGTAGGCAAACAATTACATTAGTGTGCAAAAATGTAAGCAGAAAGGTTGCAAAATATTAGTCGCAGGCTAATAAAGCAATTTAGCTTCAGCAGTATCGGGGCATCATGCCTACACTTTTAAAATCCAAAATAGGCACTTTTGAACGTCAAAACAGGCTCTTTTGAACTTCAAAACAGGCTCTTTTGAAATGAAGTCTTTTTTTTATCTTCGACAATAGTACAATTTTGCAACGAAACATGTAGCGTAAAATGAAATAAAAGCGGAGGCAGCAATGCAGGCACAACTATCTTTTTTTTAAAAATCTCTTGACCATGAAACGATAATAAAAGAGAAGCAAACATAATATTTTTGGAGTTAAGGAGTTAGAAATTTGGTTTTGCTTATGCTTTATTGTATCTTTGCATACGATAAAACTCATTATAAGATAATGATAATGAACGCAGAAAAGGAAATGAAGATAGGTCTCTTTGTTGGTAGTTTCGACCCTTTTACGCTTGGACACGATTCTATTGTCAGGCGAGCTTTGCCCCTCTTCGATAAAATTGTGATTGGTATAGGTGTAAACGAGCACAAACAATACATGCAAACAACTGAAGAACGCATGAAAACAATTCAGGGGGTGTATGCCGATAAAAGCAAAATTGAGGTGAAAGCCTACACCGATTTGACGATAGATTTTGCAAAACGTGAAGGAGCTACCTATTTTATAAAGGGCGTACGCAGTGTGAAAGACTTTGAATATGAGCGGGAGCAAGCCGATATTAACCGACAATTGGGCGGAATAGAAACTTTGTTTTTAGTAGCCGAACCACATTTGGCAAACATCAGTTCAAGCCTTGTAAGAGAATTAATCCACTTTGGCAGAGATGTGAGCGATTTTTTGCCAAAAAATAAAGACTGAAAAATAAATTAAGATGATAACATACAATGCAGAAGGGGTAAAACTCCCTAAAATAGGCAAACGAGAAACTACCAAATGGATAAAGGCGGTAGCCGAAACGCATGGAAAAAAAGTGGGAGAAATAGGCTATATGTTTGTGGACGATGAGAAAATTCTCGAAGTAAACAATGAATATCTCGGTCACGACTATTATACTGACGTTATCACTTTTGATTATTGTGAAGAAAACGAACTCAATGGCGACATTGTAATCTCATTAGACACCGTTCGAACCAATGCCGAAAAGTTTGGAAAGACCTACGAGGAAGAGCTTTATCGGGTCATTATTCACGGCATTTTGCACCTTTGTGGCATCAACGACAAAGGTCCAGGAGAACGTGAAATCATGGAAGAAAATGAAAATAAGGCATTGGCAATATTGAAAGAATTATCTATGAAATAAAAAAATGTGAAACTATCAATAGTCCCACATGATGATATTGAAAAAAGCAGCAAGCTGATTTGAAATACAAACTAACTTGCTGCTTTTGTTTTATTGCTTTTCGTCGGCTTTAATCACGTCTAAAGCCTTTTGAATAATATCACTTTGCTCGTTCCAAATCCTAAAGTACTCGTTCATATCCCATATATCTCGAGCAACGAGCGACTTGATTTGATGACGCATATATACCAATGACTTTTCTAAATCGGCAGCATTTTTAGGTTCAATCTTTTGCTTTTTAGCCTCAGCAACAATTGCTTCTGTCAGCGATGTTGGCACTTCGTAATTGGCTTGGAAGTCATTGAATGTTTTAAATCCCTTGCGTAACGCTTTACGATTATTATCTACGTATTTCAAAAAAGCGTCCATCAAAATATTTTTAGCCATGATTTGGCGATGATAAACCGTAAATTTGGTCGTGTCCAATGGTACAAAATAGTCGGGCATAACACCGCCCCCACCATAAACAGGACGATGTTTGCGCACGGTATAATACTTCAACGAATCGTCAAAATGTATGCTGTCAGGGTTGGTAAGTTCCCCATGTTTGAGGCGTTTCTCTAAGTCCATGTCATAATCCATTTGGTCGCCTTTCTTGTAAGGCTTCTGAATGCAGCGCCCACTTGGTATATAATAATGTGCAACCGTCAGACGAATCATACTTCCGTCAGGCAATTCGAATGGACGTTGCACCAAACCTTTACCGAAAGTACGGCGACCTATAATGGTGGCACGGTCGTTATCCATCATGGCACCTGAGACAATTTCGGCTGCTGAGGCACTAAACTCATTGACCAAAACATAAACTGGTATATCTTTTAAACGCCCGTTACCACGTGCTTTAAAGTTTTGTCGTGGCACACGACGCCCTTCTGTATAAACAATCATGTCGTCGTCTTGCAAAAATTCGTTAGCTATGCGCACAGCAGATTCCAAAAATCCACCACCATTGTCTTGCAAATCAAGAATTAAACGCTTCATTCCTTGTTGCTTTAACGTTTCAATGGCAGCCATAAACTCTTCGTGGGTTTTCATTCCGAAACTCTCTAAACGTACATAACCTATTCCTGGGCGAATCATGTAGGCTGCATTGACCGTATGAACAGGAATTTTGGCACGAGTAACAATAAAAGTTAGTTTATTTTTAACCCCGCGACGAACAATGCCTAACTTCACTTTTGAACCCTTTTTACCACGCAAACGCTTCATAATATCCATACGGCTCATCTTTACACCAGCAATAAGCGTGTCATCAACCATAACAATGCGGTCGCCAGCAATAATTCCTACTTTTTCAGAAGGACCATTTACAACAGGTTGAATGACCACTAACGAGTCGTCAATAATATTAAATTGAACTCCGATACCTTCAAAATCGCCTTGCAAAGGTTCATTCAAAGCCTTTGTCTCCTTAGCATCAGTATAAGTAGAATGTGGGTCAAGTTCTTTGAGCATACCACGAATGGCATCTTCCGCTAACTTTTGTTCGTTTACATCTTCAACATAAAAGTTAGTAATAGCAATTTCTGCCATTTGTAATTTGCGCAATGGCGAATCACCACCAAAGTTAAGGCTCACTTGTGCAACTGCATTATTGCAAAGCAACACCACCATTACAATCAAAAGGCAAATCTTTTTCATTTCTTTTCTGTTTTTTCAGACGTCAATGAAACGTCCTTGGGTTTGTTTTTATATTCAGTGGGAGTCTATTCTTGCGATAAATCGTTTACTAAATCTTCCTCAATAACCAAATTCTCAATGATAAAGTTTTGGCGTTCCATCGTATTCTTACCCATATAGTATTCCAAAAGATTTTGAACTTGGTCGTTTTTGTGCAAAGTAACCTGCTCTAAACGCATTTCAGGACCAATAAAATGAACAAATTCGTCAGGAGAAATTTCGCCAAGACCTTTAAATCGCGTAATTTCCGGGTCTGGTCCAAGTGCCTCAATAGCATTAATTCGCTCTTCTTCGCTATAACAATAAAGCGTAATAAGGTCGCTTTTCTTATCGCCTTTACGAAGTTTGGCATCTTGTTCTTCTATGATTTTTTTGTTCTTTATCTTTGTTCTCTTGTTGCGAACACGGAACAATGGAGTTTGAAGAACATAAACATGCCCTTTTTTAATAAGCTCTGGGAAAAATTGTAGGAAGAAAGTTATAATAAGTAAGCGTATGTGCATACCATCAACATCGGCATCGGTCGCCACAATCACCTTATTATAACGCAAAGTATCAAGCCCATCCTCAATATCTAAGGCAGCTTGTAAAAGATTAAACTCTTCGTTTTCATAAACCACTTTCTTGGTTAATCCGAAACAATTCAGCGGCTTTCCACGCAAAGAAAAGACTGCTTGCGTATTGACATCACGGCTTTTTGTTATACTTCCACTGGCAGAATCGCCCTCTGTAATAAAGATAGAACTTTCTTCTTTAAGGTCATTTTTAGCATCACTGAAATGAATTCTACAGTCACGCAGCTTTCTATTGTGTAAGTTTGCCTTCTTTGCACGCTCACGAGCCAACTTTGTTACGCCCGCCATGGCTTTACGTTCACGCTCAGTTTCCTTGATTTTATTCTCTAAAATATCGGTAAATTCTTCTTTGTGAATGTGCAAATAGTTGTCAATATTGGTTTTAATGAAATCGCCAACAAACTTGTTGATGGTTTCTCCATCAGGCGCCATGAGCGTAGAACCAAGCTTAATTTTTGTTTGCGACTCGAAAACTGGTTCTTCAACATTCACAGCTATGGCTGCAACCATACCATTTCGAATATCCCCATATTCGTATTTTCCAAAAAATTCCTTGATAGTGCGTGCAATATGCTCCTTAAATGCACTTTGATGCGTACCGCCTTGCGTTGTATGCTGACCATTTACAAATGAGTAATATTCCTCTCCGTACTGATTTGTATGGGTAAAAGCAATCTCAATATCCTCCCCCTTCATGTGAACAATAGGATATAACGGATCAACCGTCATATTATCGGTAAGCAAATCTTGCAATCCATGACGACTTGCAATGCGGTGTCCATTGTACATAATGGTCAATCCCGTGTTCAAGTAAGTATAATTTCGGAGCATAGTTACCACAATATCATCGTGGAAACTATAATTTTTGAACAACGTATTGTCAGGCTCAAAGTAAATATAAGTGCCTTGCTCATCGGTAGATTTTTTGGTATTATCGCTTTTTTTATTACCCTGCTCGAATGAAAGTTCACGAACTTTGCCCTCACGGAAACTCTTTACTTCAAATTTAGAACTTAATGCATTGACTGCTTTCACACCAACACCATTCAGACCGACACTCTTTTTAAAAGCCTTTGAGTCGTATTTACCACCTGTATTAAGCATTGAAACGGCTTCAACGAGTTTACCTTGTGGAATGCCACGACCATAATCTCGGACAGAAACTCTTAAATTATCTTCAATATCAATCTCAATCCTATCACCTTCGTTCATTTTAAACTCATCAATAGAATTGTCTATGACCTCTTTCAATAGCACATAAATTCCATCTTCGGGGAGTTTTCCATCACCTAAACGTCCGATGTACATACCAGGACGTGTGCGTACATGTTCCATATCCGATAAATGTCGAATGTTTTCGTCTGTATATGCTACTGATTTTTTGTTGTCTTCAGCCATTTTTCCTCCTGAACGATATTTTTTCTGTATCTATCCTTATTAAATTCTAATTCTTTTCTATCAAGTCTCTACTTAAAGTTTTTTCTTAAAGCAACGTCTGCGTTTATGATTTACTGTGTCAAACATGTCCCATTGGCTTTGTACACCACCATTAGTTTCCATTTCGACTTGACTTTCACCCCATTTGATACCATATTTTTGGTAGCGTGGAATTAAATCGTAGAACAACAGTGCATTAGCGCCCTTGGATCTGTATTCTGGAAGAAATCCTAACAGCAATAAATCTACTCCTTCTGTCTTTGTAAACTTAATTACTTTCAACATGTGCCACCAGCCAAAAGGTAACAATCTGCCTCGTTTGCATTTTTGTAATGCAAGGGAAAGTGACGGAATAGTGATGCCCATACCTGCAATTTGATTGTCTTTATTGCCGTCTTCAATGACTGTTATAAATTCCAAATTGGCATAAGGGAAGTATTGATTGATATAAACGTCTATTTGTTTATCGGTCAATTCTGAATAGCCGTATAGGTCTTTGTAAGTACTATTAATGAGATGGAAGATTTTTCTACCATATCCGCCTTCGAAAATATCCTTTTTCGTAAGTTTTTTAATGTGCAAATTATATCGCTTCTGAATCATTTCAGAGAGTTTTATCAACTTTTCTGGGATTTGATCAGGCACATTTATTTTGTATTCCAAGTAGTCTACATCTTTCTCCCAACCTTCCAATTGTTCAAAATGCTTTGGATAATAATCGTAATTATAATTCGTTGCAATCGTTCCTAACTTATCAAAACCCATTGTAAGCATGCCCTCTGGATCCATATCTGTAAACCCTAAAGGTCCAGCAATGGTATCCATGCCTTTCGAACGACCGTATTCTTCGACTGCGGTGAGTAATGCTTTTGAAACTTCAATATCATCAATGTACTCAATCCACCCAAAACGCACGTCTTTACGCTCCCACTTTTTATTGGCTTTATGGTTGATAATTGCAGCTACACGACCTACAATTTTATCATCTTTCAATGCTAAGAAATATTCAGCTTCACAAAAATCGAACGCTGGATTCTTGTCTTTGGACAATACATTCCACTCGTCGCTATAGAGCGGAGGGACGTCGTACACATTTCCTTCATAGAGGTCATAGTGAAATTCAATAAACTTTTTAAGTTCGTTTTTTGTTTCGACCTTCTTTATTTGGATTAATGACATTATGATATAATTATTTCATTTTTGACTTTAAACATGCAAAGATACTTATTTTATATAAGGTTTACAAATTTACATCACTTTTTTGGCTATTATTAATATATATTCTTTGTTTTGACGTGTAGTTGCAAAAATATAAACTTCGCCTCCATCTTTTATTTTTAAGCGTTTTCTCAACTCCTCAACACGCATGGGAAAGTTTCTAACGGAGATGTTTGCTTGCGTAATACCTGCTATTTTTTCTTTTAATTCCTTCTTGTTAAGGCTGCAATAATCTATGATTTTGAATTGTCTGCCTGGGAAATTACGTTCCCAATGATTTGAAATAAAAAGATGAGAGTTAGCACTAACGGCTGCAACATCATATCTTTCTGTAATTTGAGCATAGTCGCCCGCTTTCATTAGCGAGGCATTTGGTTCATAAAGGTAGTTGGGTAAAGGCGAATTCATATCGAAAATTCTTTGTTTCAACGATGAATTTGCTTCTTTTTCATTATTTCTTTCGTATTCGAAACACTGTTCATCGTTCACGCAAAAAACCCTTATTTTCGTTTCTGATTTATTATTTTTTGCCATTTCATCAGCTGAAAGTACCAACAAAAGTTCCTTACATTCGTTGCCAACCGATAAGATATGCACTTCAAAAACACATTCTAATTGCTCCACAGCCTTGTGCCAATCTAACATTGGCGATAGTTTTACGATGACAAATTGGCTTTTTGACATCAATTCATCGCGCAATGCTAACACATTGGGTTCACAATCTTCTATGGAAACCACTTTCCCCCCGTTTGCATTTCGGCGTGCTGGGTCTAAAAAGAGAATTGTTTGTGGCTCTAAAGTCTGTAAAAATTCGATGGAATCTTTATTTTTTAGCATTACATTTTTCAACCTTAGTCGCTTGAAATTCTGTTCTGCTATGCTGCACAATTGTTCGTTTCGTTCCACATAACAAGCCGTTTCAACCACTTGCGACATATAAGAAAAGTCTACACCAAATCCCCCTGTTAAGTCAATAAGACTAGTTTTGCCATTCACTTCGACAGAATTTATCAACCTTCTCACCAGTTTTTGTTTATAAACTGCTGTTTGTTCGCTCGAACATTGCTCCATATTAAGGTGCGGCGGATAGATTATTCCGTCAATCGCTGCCCACATGGGTAGTTTTGTTTTTGCTAACTGTCGCCCTTGTATCTGGTTAATGGCAAAAGGCATATCCACCTTTGGAAAACGTTTCCCCAACAAAGCGAGTGTTTTCACATCAGCATTTGCATATTCACGGATAAATTCTGGAGTTTCCAATTGTCTGAAATTCTTTGTGAACTATATTATTTTACTACTTTCAAGTTGGCTTTTGCCCATGCTCTTGTGCAGAGATTAAAGTGCCACCATTCGGTTCTTAAAGGAGTGAATCCCGCTTCTTTCATCACACGGCGCAATAATGCTCGGTTTTCAAAACGCTCTTTTGTAAGGATACCCTTGGCTAAAAGTTGCTGTTCTTTGTCTATATGACTTTCAAAGCCCATGTGGTCTACTTTCGTTCCCATTGGAATTGTATCTATTGAGCATGCCTTTGCGCTATCTTTCCACAACTTTTCATTCCACGAAGCCTTGCAAATACTAATATCCACCGCCATTCCGTAGTTGTGCATGCCGCCTCCGTTCTTCGGATTCGATACATAAAAATAATGATTGGTATTCTTTACTGCGTTCCACATGGTTTGTTGTATGCTCATGGGGCGGGTAGCATCGAAAATAATCAGACTTAAATCTGGACGCAAACGCTTCAATTCGGCTTGGGCTTTCTTCAATGATGTGGCACAGCGAGGCAGGAAATAAGCCTCACGCAAGTCTTTGTACAGCATTTTCTTTAAGAAATTGTCCGTACGAGCATACATCAACGCTATTTTTATGGTAGGGTCTACGCTTTTAATATTTACTAATCCTTGCTGCTCCATGCGTTGTGCAGTAGTCGAAACAGACGCTTTTCGCACTTCGCTCTTATCCTTTTTGAATGCCGAAAAGCCCATTACGCAGAGCAAGACAATCAATAAAATCGTTATTTTCTTCATTTTTGTATCTGTGGGTTTATTCATTTCCACATTCAAAGATACAAAATTTTGTTATCAAAAACAAGTTTGGCGAAGATAATTCAGTGTTTACTCAACTATCTTCGCCAACTTATTTTTATTCATTTCTCACGATTTTATCGCAAGAAGCATTCTATTTTCTTCGATTAATACGCTATTTTTATTGCGACTCTACCTTGTTTCAAAATGGCAATATGTCCGCTTGGCATAGAGATAGTTACATCACCGTTTGCATCTGCAACACCTTTATGGAGCAATTTACCAGCTGTATCAAAAATAGCAAATGTTTTTTCAGCTTGCAAACCTTTCACAATGATATTTCCGTTATGGCTTATCACCTTCAGATTTTCAGTTTCAACCTTATCAATTCCGTCTGTTTTGGTAAATACAGCTGCAAGGACACCATAATTATTAATGGTAAATGTATTGTTTTCTATTGTCTTTCCGTCGAGCATAGTCTTCTCCAACTTGTAGCCTTGCATTGGTGTAGCTTCTATTTCCACCTTCTTTCCTTTGACAATTGGTGTCCATTCGGCCACATTATTGCCATCAACTTTTGTTTTAATGCTACCTTGTGTGTTTGCTTCAAACTTCAATCTTACTTTGTCGCAACCACCACCGTTGCCTTGTACCTTTACAAAATAGTTCTTACCGTCCAACAAAGTCTTGTCGCAAGTAGCTGAACCATCATTGCCGTCAGCTTGGAAACGTGCTTGGTCGCTTTCGTTTGCTTTTGGCAAAAGATACATTACATCGTTGAGCGTACAAGCATCAAACTTGTTATTGTCCAAATCAAGTTTAATTAATTTAGGATTCTTGGTAATATCAATAGTAGAAAGTTGATTGTCTGATACATCAAGGTCTTTCAATAATGGGTAAATTGCAACATCAATGTTCTTCAAATCACATTTTTCCATGTGCAAATATCTAAGATTTGGCTTATTGGTCAAGTCAGGGAATACCTCAAATTTATTTTCATCAATGGTCAAAATTTCAAGATTAGGATTGCTTGTAAGGTCTAATTCTGTTAATCCCATGCCAGCACATGATAGTACTTCCAATTTAGGATTCATCTTTGTACGCAAAGCACCCACTACATTGTAGCTACCATAGAATTGTTCAAGATTTGCCAAGTTACTCAAATCGATAGAAGTGAGTTTATTTGCTGTAACACTTAAAATGCGCATTTTTGGCAATTTGCTCAAATCCAATGCTGTAATCTTGTTGCCTGTTAAATCAAGGTCTTCCAATTGGTCATTCTTACCCAAGTCGCAAGCTACCAACTTTTGACATTGAGCTGCCAAACTATACAAGTCGCCATAAATTTTTATTACCGAATTAGCACTAACTTCCAAATTAACTTTGTTTGGAAGACCCTTTTTCAAAATGGTATAGTCCTTTTTTGTGCCGTCAACATCAATCTGAATGGTCTGATTGGCTTGTATTCCTCCAAGCTGTAAAGTTACTTCATTAGGAATTTCTTCACCATCTTCATCTAATTTTGTTTCCAACTTAGGGTCTACTTTCAGGGTGAAATTAGGTACAACTTCTGCTGTTCCAACAGTAGGCTCTTCGCCACCATTAGGCACACAATACACTTTGGCAACCCAACCTTCAGCTACATCAGCCGAATAGAAAGCTACTGACAAGCAGCCATCTTTAGATGTTGAAGAAACACGCACAGGCATCTTATTTTCTTCACCTTTAAAACGCTTTATTTCTGTTTTATCTTTAGGCCAGCCCCAAGTAGCTTCATCTGTTCGATCGCAATAGAGTTCAACTAATCCATCGTAAATTCTTAAATCATCATATTCGGCTAAATTCATTTTTTCAAATACAATGGTTATATGTGAGTCAGAATTTCCTGGTTCTAAGCGCATCAAAGTATAAGCAAAATCGCCTTTTGTTCCTTTTTCAGGACCACCATAATCATAAAAATTGCGTGGCTTTCCTTGTTCTACTTTTTCTTGATACCATGGTCCTTCTGTTCCTGGTTGATAGATTGGACTAACACTTTGGGCACATAAGTTTAAAGCACCCAATAATAACAGTGTGATTAATGAATAAAATTTTTTCATAAGATTGTTAGTTTGTTGATAAATTTTCAGTTTGTTGATGAAAAAAAAACTTGGTTTATAGTTGATTTCATCAAGAGATGCTTCAAAAGTAATTAGAAAATTGATGAAAACAAAACTTTTATCAAACTTTTGATGCGAAAGCATTCATATTTTTCTAAAAAGTATTAGAAACTGTATTTTTAACGAAAAACATAGAAATCAATTTCGAAAATTTTTATTTCTTTTGACTTTCCTCAATTTTTTGCTCTATTTCTTTCCTTTGCTTGTCAATCTTCATTTGGTTGTAAATACGCAAAATAGGGTCGTCCGTATCGGTGCCGTCCATCTGTTTAAATATCTTGCGTAGTTTTTCAACGTGCTTTTTATCTCGTTTCAATCGTTTGTCGAGCATTAAACCTAAATCAAATCCGCCCAATTCGCGAGGTGGGGCTTTCTCCAATATATCACGTTCAGGCATCGTTTTTAGCAATGCTCGCCCATCTATTCGGTGCTTTCCCATGATAACGACTTCGTCTAAATAGTGTTTCTCATTAAAAAGGAATAAGGTATCTGACTTTAATTCTTTACAAAAGAGTGTTTCTTTATGGTAACTTTTATGCGTAAAAGTAGCTGTTTTAAATGTGTCAGGAAGTAAAATAATGCCACGGAAATCTGTTTTTCCAAATGGTTTATCGTCTATTTTTACCTGCACATTGCGTATAGGCAATTTTGTAGTAGCATCGCAAACCTGTACTTCTTGTGCATTTGCAACGATTGCTACCATTAGAGCGAGTAATAATAGATAATGTTTAAGCTTCATTTGTATGATTTAATTACTTGCGCAAAAGTATGATTTAATTACTAAAACCAACTTTTTTGCGTTAGAATTAGTTGTAAAAAGATTGAAGAATATAAAATGTTAAGACTTATCGCTATTCGTTTAACGTAAATTTCAACAAAACATGACTTACAACCTCTATGTATTATTTTTCTCGCCTATTGTTTCAATTTTAAAACAATAGGTTTGCAACAAAAAAAGAGCCTGTTTTGAAGTTCAAAACAGGCTCTTTTGGGATTCAGCACAATTAGATAATGCCGACCTTTAATCTTCAATTTTATCTTTTTTCTTATTCTTTACTTTAAACTTATCGAAACCTTCACCGAACACACCCATTACTTGACTCTGGGTTACAAAGGCATGAGGTCTATATCGTTGATAAAACGGTACAACAAACCAGCTTCACGTTGGCGAGTTACCACCAAAACAACCTTCGTATTGTTGCCTGTATAATATCCATGAGCATCAATTACCGTACAACCACGATGAGGAGGCATCTCCACAATTTGCTTACAAATTTCTTGGTAACGCTCTGAAATAATAAGGAATTGCACTGACTTTCGTCCTGCGTTTACTACTTGGTCAAGCACAAACGAAGCAACTATCAAACTAACATAACCATAAATGACTTGTTCCCAATCCTTCAAAACAACGTAACTAAAGGATACAATAGTGGTATCCACCAAGATAATCACTCTGCCGAGCGATATATCGTGATACTTATTAACCACCGCAGCAACAATATCCGAACCTCCCGTACTACCATTATAAGACAAACAGAAACCCAAACCTGCACCACAGAAAATAGCACCGATGAGTGCGGTCATGAAAGGTTGGTCACTCAAAATCGTTGGATTAGGACAAAACTCTTGTAAGTAGCCTGTTACAAATGTAAGCATAACAACGCCGTAAACAGTCTTCACACAAAACCGCCAGCCCAATGTTTTAAGGGCGATGATAAGCAGTAATGCGTTCATACAGAAGTAGGTAATATAAACAGGAATGTGCAAGCCCCAAAATAAAATAGACGACAAACCAGCCACACCTCCCGTACTAATATTGTTAGGAAGCAGGAAAATGTTCCAACCAATACCATATGACAAACAGCCAATGGCAATAATCAGATAATCTACAATCTCGCGAAAAAGCGCTCTCTTTGTAATTTTAATGCTCATAAAAAAAAGTTTTAAATCTGTTACCCATTACTCTTCAAAGTGAATGAAATTCTTTGCAAAATTAGTCATTAATATTGAATAAACAAATTAAATGCTTACAATTTATTGACAATTCTCTATCGTTTTGCAAAAAGTAATAAAAACGCAACATTTCTATTTGTTTTAATAATTTATAAGAAACATATAATTGTTTACTTATATCCTAAAATTAAAAGAAACAAATTACTTTATGCATAAAATTATTATTAAACAGCATCATAAAGATACTTTATTCCTTAAATTTCAACTTACTTATAATTTTAAATCACATACCATTTTAAGTGTTTTAAACATTCCTTATATTCGAAAAACGCCCTTAAAACACCAAAAACAAAATGTAAACTTCCTATTTGTAACGAAATTGAACGCCTTATACTATCCTTTCTCTGACAAAGACAATTTTAAGAAAAATCAAAAAGTGGGAAATTTAAAGCAAAATTTGAACGATATTTTAACATAAAACAAAAAAGCTAGCACCATGGTGCTAGCTTTTTACTCTAATATGCTATCAAAATTTGAGATATGAAACTTCGCAGTTTCGAGTTGTTTTATAGAAAAATGATTTGTTTTATAGAGAAAGCATTAAATGATATTTCTTAATTTACATCGGAAGGTGCTATTGCTTGTGCCTGCTGAGCAGAATCAATCTTTGCCGAATCAATCTTTGCTACCGCTGCACCTTTGTTGGCTGTATTTTCAATAGGTGTCATTGTAGGCTGCTGAGCCGCTTGTTCATCGGTTAAAGCACCCTGTAATGCGTTCTGCAAAGTGAGTATGATAGCAACAACCGCCGCCGCTTTGAATAGAGGCATAAGCCTTTGTCGCATGGTTATTACACGAGCCTTTACAGGATGGTCTTCATTGACCATTCCGAGTATCTTTTGGTCAAAGTCTTCACCCAGTATCTCGGTTGCCTTTTCGGTTTGTTCGTAGCTGAACAATTCCTTATAAGGCAGCAAATTGGCAGGTACGTCCTCCTGAGAGAAGAACGAACGAAGTATCTCCTCCTCTTGCAGAGAAGTTTCACAGCGCCAATAACGCTCCATTAACTGTTCTATGTACTTATAATCCATATTGTTCTATTTTCTGAAAGTTTTGTTTTACCGTTTGTCTGGCGCGGAAAATATTAACTTTTACTTGCTCTTCCGTGATGTCCAATATATCGGCAATTTCTTTGTATTGCTTACCTTCAAAGTCGCGTAACTGCATACATGAGCGTTGCTTTTCGGGCAGAGCATTTACGATTTCCTTGACTACTCTGATGCGGTCTTGGTGAATTAATCGTTCTTGTGGGGTGATACTTTCATTCGTAACCTCTACGTTCTCGTCTTCTAACGATGCGTTTTGGTTGTCTTTTTTCTTTAATCTATCGAGTGAAATGTTTCTGCAAATACGCAAACTATAGGCTTCTATCGAGTCAATATTGTCCCATTCGTAGCGTCTGTCCCACACTTTTATCATCGTATCCTGTACAATATCTTCTGCTTCTTCGCGATTAAGACAGATGCGAAGAGCCAACCTAAAGAGTTGATTCTTTAAAGGCAAGACATCGTTTCGGAAACTGATTTTTTTCATTCTCTCTGTTTTAATGACGAATTGGGTGAGGATAAAGTTACAAAAGGGGGCGAAAAAGAAATAATTTTAACTTTTGTTACGAATTAAAATAAATGGTTACTGCTACATTTTCTTTTATTCGTGCGAGCTTTTGCTTAATATCTTGGTGTGAAATATAAAAGATAGATGAACAAAAGCCCGCACAAATGAAAAATATTTGCTTGGATTTCAATAAAAATCTTTACTCTAAGTAAGTGTAACCGTAAAGTCCACTTCGGTAATTATTCAAAAATTCCTTACCTTCTTCAAGTGAAATTTTACCTTGTTTTACGCTCTTTGTAACCCAAATTTCAAGCTGTCGAACCAATTTTTTAGGGTTATATTGCACATATTCAAGCACTTCGGCAACGGTTTCACCATCAAAAATTTGGTCAATATGATAGGCTCCGTCCTTCACAGAAAGGTGTACTGCGTTGGTATCGCCAAAGAGATTGTGCATATCGCCGAGTATTTCTTGATAAGCACCAACGAGGAATACACCCAAATAGTAAGGCTCGTTGCGTTTCAAAGCGTGAACTGGCAACACATGAGAGGTGCGTCCTTCGGTAACAAAATTGGCAATTTTTCCATCGCTATCGCAAGTAATATCTTGCAAGGTACACTTTCTTGTTGGTCGTTCGTTCAGTCTTTGAATAGGCATCACAGGGAAAAGTTGGTCAATCGCCCAACTATCAGGCAATGATTGGAACAAAGAGAAGTTGCAGAAGTATTTATCAGCAAGAATTTTATCCAAGTTTCGCAACTCGTCAGGAGCGTGTTTCATACCCTTTGCCAATATGTTTATTTCGTGGCAAACACTCCAATACATGGCTTCAATCTCAGCACGAGTCTTCAAATCAACCAATCCGTGTGAGAAAAGTTCTAACGATTCTTCACGAATTTGTTCGGCATCGTGCCAGTCTTCTAACATATTACGCGAATTTAGGTTGTCCCAAATCTTGTAAAGCTCACGAACCAATTGGTGGTCGGTTTCCTTTGCTTCAAATTCTTCGTCCATTTCTGGCAACGAAGCTGTTTCCAACACATCAATAACGAGTATGGAATGGTGGGCAGCAACGCTTCGTCCGCTTTCCGTAATGATATTTGGGTGAGGAATATTATGCTTATTTGAGGCATCGACAAAAGTGCAAACGCAGTCGTTTACATACTCTTGAATGGTGTAATTAATCGAACTTTCGCTGCTTGACGAGCGAGTTCCATCGTAATCAATGCCCAATCCGCCACCACAATCGACGAAATCGACGTTGTAACCCATTTTTCTCAAATTTGCATAGTATTGGGCTGCTTCAGTAAGAGCGGTCTGAATGCGGCGTATTTTGGTAATTTGCGAACCTATATGGAAGTGAATTAAGCGCAAGCAATCGTGCAAACCTTTTTCGTCAAGAATATCTAATGCTTGAAGAAGTTCCGATGCAGTGAGTCCGAATTTAGACGCATCGCCACCACTTTCCGACCATTTTCCAGAGCCAGTTGATGCCAATTTTATACGAATACCAATGTTTGGCTTCACGTTAAGTTTCTTTGCTGCTTTGGCAATAATGTCTATTTCATTGAGTTTTTCAACCACAATGAAGATGCGTTTGCCCATTTTCTGCGCTAAAAGAGCCAATTCTATGTAGCTTTGGTCTTTGTATCCGT
Source organism: Prevotella disiens JCM 6334 = ATCC 29426 (assembly GCF_000613345.1). GTDB lineage: Bacteria > Bacteroidota > Bacteroidia > Bacteroidales > Bacteroidaceae > Prevotella > Prevotella disiens. Next base: position 37,889 of record NZ_BAIS01000013.1, read on the forward strand.
TGCAAATAATAGGCGAATCGCTTTGGCATTGCACTGCTATAACAGCATGAAGTTCAGGCTTTGAACCTGCTTCAAGTCCAAGATTAAACTTTCTGCCGTGCGAAATAATTTCATCAACAACAGGTTGCATCTGATTAACCTTAATCGGATAGATTATGAAGTTCTCTCCTTTGTAATCGTATTCCTTCTTTGCGATTTCAAAACACGATGAAGTCATCTCAATACGATTGTCAAGAATATCTGGAAAACGGAGCAAAACAGGTGGTGTAACATCGCGTAACACCAACTCGTCCATGATTTCACACAAATCTAATTGTGTGTTATCTTTGCAAGGTGTAACGAAAACATTACCCTGTTCGTTTATTCCGAAATAAGAAGTACCCCACCCTTTGATGTTGTAGAGTTCCTTTGAATCTTCAATCGTCCATTTTTTCATTCTCTATTCCAATTATAATTTTGTATTTGTATTGTTCTTTTTGATGCCCAAATCGTTGATAAGGCGTTCGGCAAGGAACTGTATTTTGTCGCGCGTATCCATTAATTCTACACGGAAAATATGCTTTGCTTGGTTGTAATAAACATTCCTGTCGTTGAGTTGAGTTTGCATGAACATTTTTAGTTCTTCTTCCGACTTACCTTTGAGCAGTGGTCGCTCCTTTTTTCCCATTTGTAGATGTTGGTAAAGTATTTCTGGCGTGGCTGAAAGATAGACTGTTTCGCCCTGTTGGTTCATATATTCCATGTTATCGAAGAAGCATGGAGTGCCGCCTCCGCACGAAATGATGACATTTTCAAATTCTGCCACCTCGTGCAACATATTCCTTTCTATGGTTCGGAATCCCTCTTCGCCACGTTCTTCAAAGATTTGCGACACCGTTTTGCGCATTCTGCTTTCAATATACCAGTCTAAATCATAGAAAGGCATATCCAAAACCTTTGACAAAGCATGACCTAAGGTGGTTTTTCCAGCCCCCATATAACCCAAAATGATGATGCGTGAAGGTTTATTTTCTACGTTATTAATCATTCATTTATATCCCTGCCCTTCGCAGGGAAAGGCAGGTTACTATATTTTTTATTTGCGTGTACGCCTTGTTTTAGGTGCTGGCGCATTTTTAACAATCTCTTGACACTCTTCGTAGGTAAGCTCTGCCGCCTTATCGTGGAGGTTTTTCGGCATACGATAGTTCTTTCCCTCGAAGGCAATGTAAGGTCCGTAGCGACCATTCATAACCTCCATATCAGGATTTTCATCGAATTTCTTGATATGGCGTTGTGCTTCTTGCAAACGTTTTGCCTGAATAAGTTGTATAGCAGTTTCCAAACCAACCGTGAGAGGGTTCTCTTCTTTTGGCAAAGAAACATATTTTTTATTATGCATCACATACGGACCAAAGCGACCAGCACCAATTACCACATCGGTATCTTCGAATTGACCAACCGTACGAGGGAGTTTAAAGAGTTCTAAGGCATCTTCTAAGGTCAAAGATTCCATGCTCTTATCGCTTGGGAGTTGGGCAAAACGTGGTTTATCTGTATCATCAGCAGTTCCAATTTGCACCACAGGACCAAAGCGACCAATCTTTACGAATACAGGTTTGCCTGTCTTTGGGTCGTTGCCCAATTCTCTTTCGCCTGCCTTATGTTCTGAACGAGCATTCATAACCGCCTCAACAGATGGTTCAAACTTCTTGTAAAATTTCTTCATTTCGGCATTCCAAACAGCTTTTCCTTCGGAAATTTTATCGAAATCTTGTTCTACTTTAGCCGTAAAATTATAGTCCAAAATATCTGGGAAGTTCTCCATTAAGAAGTCGTTTACCACGATACCAATATCGGTAGGAATAAGTTTTCCCTTATCAGCGCCTACTACTTCTTTCTTGTTTTTCGAAGTAATTTTCAGTGCTTGCAAAGTATCTACGACATAAGAGCGTTCCTCTCCCTTCTTATCACCCTTCTGAACGTACTCTCGTTGTTGAATGGTTGAAATGGTAGGAGCGTATGTTGAAGGGCGTCCGATGCCTAATTCTTCCAACTTATGAACAAGGCTTGCTTCCGTATAACGGCTTGGTCCCATTGAATAACGCTCGGTTGAAACGATGCTACGACGTTCTAAATCTTCATTTTCTCGCATCACTGGCAGTGCGTGAGAGTAATCTTCCGACTCGTTTTCATCATCGGTTGATTCACGATATACCTTCAAGAAACCATCGAAAGTAATCACTTCGCCTGTTGCAACAAATTGATGTTTGGCTAATTCCTTGTCGTTTTCATCGAGAATACTGATATTTACGTTGGTTTTATCAATCTGTGCATCAGCCATTTGCGATGCAATTGTACGTTTCCAAATGAGGTCATAAAGTCGTTTTTCCTGACTTGTTCCTTCAATATTTTGGGTATCCATGTAGGTAGGACGGATAGCTTCGTGAGCTTCTTGCGCCCCTTTGCTACTTGTATGATACTTTCTTACCTTGCTATATTCTTCGCCATAAAGCTTTGTAATTTCTTCTTTTGCTGTGTTTACTGCCAAAGATGAAAGATTTACGCTATCGGTACGCATATAAGTAATACGTCCTGCTTCGTATAAATGCTGTGCAACCATCATGGTTTGGCTTACTGTAAAACCCAACTTTCGTGCTGCTTCTTGTTGCAAAGTAGAGGTTGTAAAAGGTGGAGCAGGTGTACGCTTGAGTGGTTTTTTGGCAATTGCCGACACTCTAAACTTCGCTTTTTTACACAATTCAAGGAACGCCAATGCGTCTTCGTGCTTGGTAAATCGCTTGTTCAATTCTGCTTTCACTTCGTTTTTGCTTCCATCTTCACTCTCAGCTGCAAAGATTGCATTGACACGATAGAATGGTTCGCTCACGAAATTTTGTATTTCGCGTTCACGTTCTACGATTAATCGTACTGCAACACTCTGCACACGACCAGCACTAAGAGCTGGTTTCACCTTACGCCACAATACTGGCGAAAGTTTAAAACCCACTAATCTATCAAGTACACGGCGTGCTTGTTGAGCGTTAACGAGGTTCATATCCAATCGGCGAGGGCTTTCAATTGCCGCAAGGATAGCCGATTTCGTAATTTCGTGAAATACGATGCGATTAGTTTTCGCTTCATCTAAACCAAGAACTTCGCAAAGGTGCCAACTAATAGCTTCTCCTTCGCGGTCTTCATCGGACGCCAACCAAACCTGTTTGGCTTCCTTTGCGTTCTTTTTAAGTTCCGAAACGATTTTCTTTTTCTCTTCTGGAATTTCATAATTTGGCTCTAATGTGTCCAAATCTACACTCAATTCCTTCTTTTTAAGGTCACGGATATGACCATAAGACGACATGACTTTGAAGTCTTCGCCTAAGAATTTTTCTATTGTTTTTGCCTTTGCAGGGCTCTCTACTATAACTAAGTTTTCTTGCATATCAGCATTACGTACTTTATTCAAGGGCGCAAAATTAAACAAACTTTTTGCATACACCTTATATAATAGAGACTTTTTTGATTTTTTAAGTTTTTACCAAGTCTTTGTCTTACTTGTTTTGCTATCTTTGCATAACGAAATGGCTGCACACGACTTAACAAAAAGACAAGTCGGACATATCTGACCTGTCTGACTCATCTGGCTTTGCAAAAAGATTGACACTCACATCGGATTCGTCTGACTCGTCCGAAAAGTCCGACTTATCCTCCTTTGGTTCAGTCTATGCCCTTTCAAAGCAAAAATTGCATTCTATTTATAGGATTTATGACACACAAACAACATTATGAAGGACTTAACGAACAGGAAGTTCGTGAGAGTAGATTAAAATTTGGGGCTAACATTCTGACTCCGCCTGCACAAGTTCCGCTTTGGAAAAGGTTTATTGCAAAGTTTAACGACCCTCTTATCGTAATTCTTCTCATAGCAGGAATGCTGTCAATCGGCATTTCTTTCTATGAATTTTTTGTACTCCACGAAGGAAAGGAAGTGTTTTTCGAACCTGTGGGCATCTTTATTGCCATTCTGTTGGCTACGGGCTTAGCTTTCTTTTTTGAAGAAAAAGCCAACAAAGCATTCTCAATTTTAAATCAAGTGAACGATGACGAAGCGGTGGAAGTTATCAGAAATGGTAATACAACCAATGTTCCGAAGCGTGATATAGTTGTTGGCGACCTTGTTCTGCTCAATACAGGAGCTGATATTCCTGCCGACGGCGAGTTGCTAACGGCGGTTTCGCTCAACATTGACGAATCTTCTTTGACGGGAGAACCTATTTGTAAGAAGAGCATAAAGCCCGAAGAGTTTGACAATGACGCCACTTTCCCAACCAACCATGTGTTGCGTGGTACGAAAGTGATGGAAGGTCATGGTTTGTTTCGAGTTAAAAAGGTGGGCGATGCTACCGAAAATGGAAAAGTTTTCACCGCCGCACAGATTGATAACAGTGTGAAAACACCGCTTACCGAACAATTAGAACGTCTTGGAACATTGATAACGTGGGCAAGTTATGGCTTTGCAGCATTAATTTTGGTAGGTCGTGTACTCATGTATTTCAATGAATTTGATTTCGAATGGGTGCATTTCATACAATATTTCTTGGATACTATCATGATTTGCGTTACGCTTATCGTGGTGGCAGTGCCTGAAGGATTGCCAATGGCAGTTACTTTGAGTTTGGCTTATTCAATGCGCAAAATGCTTCAGACCAATAATTTGGTACGCAAAATGCACGCTTGCGAAACAATGGGTGCTACAACGGTGATTTGTACCGACAAGACTGGAACGCTGACACAGAACCAAATGCGTGTTCACGAAATGCAATCTGACGACAAGAATGCGCTCCATGCTGCCTTGATGAGGGAGGGAATAGCGGTCAATTCCACTGCTTCGCTCGACCTTTCTGCACCTGAAAAGCCTGTGGCATTGGGCAATCCAACGGAAGGTGCGTTGCTTTTATGGCTTCGCGACCAAGGTTTAGACTATCAAACGATGCGTGATGAAGTGGAAGTCATTGATGAATTGCCTTTCTCTACCGAGCGAAAATACATGGCTACATTGGTGCGCTCGACTGCTGTGGAAGGCAAAAAGTTTCTTTATATAAAGGGTGCAACCGATATTATTCGCCACTTCTGTTCGGAAATTGCAGGCAATCATTCGTGGGACGACATCAACAGCCAACTTTTACAATGGCAAAATCAAGCAATGCGCACCTTGGGCTTCGCTTATTTAGAACTTCCTGAAACTGCAACCAACAACTTAGGAGCGGGTATCATTCCTAAAATCATGCAAGGGGAAACCGAAATTGATGCAAAATTTACCTTCCTTGGCATTGTTGCCATTGCCGACCCTGTGCGCAAAGAAGTGCCAGCGGCAGTGAAAGAATGTTTAGATGCAGGTATCAGCGTGAAGATTGTAACGGGCGATACCCCAGGAACGGCAAAGGAAATAGGGCGACAAGTGGGGCTTTGGACGGCTCAAGATACGGACAGGAATATCATTACGGGACCCGAACTTGCAGCCTTAACCGACGAAGAATTGCGCAAACGTGTGTTGGATTTAAAGGTAATTGCACGTGCCAAGCCGATGGATAAGAAACGATTGGTAGAATGTTTGCAGAGCCTCAACCAAGTAGTGGCAGTTACGGGCGATGGTACGAACGATGCACCAGCCTTGAAAGCAGCGCATGTAGGTCTTTCGATGGGCGACGGAACGAGTGTTGCCAAGGAAGCATCGGATATTACTATCATCGACAATTCGTTCCTTTCGATTGGTCGTGCGGTGATGTGGGGGCGCAGTTTGTATCAAAACATTCAGCGTTTCATTCTTTTCCAACTTACGGTCAATGTTGTAGCGTGTTTCATTGTGTTGGTTGGTGCGTTCATGGGGACACAAAGTCCGCTCACGGTTACGCAAATGTTGTGGGTAAACCTTATCATGGACACCTTTGCAGCCATGGCTTTGGCGGCTTTACCACCTTCGAGAAGTGTAATGAACGATAAGCCTCGCAACCGAAAAGCCTTCATTATAACGAGGGCTATGTGGCAAAGAATTATTATTTTAGGTGGCATTTTCTTTGTTTCGCTCTTTGCGTTCCTTCTCATGTTGGAGTATTCTAAAACGGAAGAAATGCTTGATTTGTTGCAATTCAACTTTACTGCTCATCGTGAACTCACTGCTTACGAATTGAGTTTATTCTTCACGTTGTTTGTCATGCTACAATTTTGGAATATGTTTAACGCACGTTCTTTCGCCACAGGGCGCAGTGCTTTCCATTTAAAGAATTGTCGCAGTTTCTTGTTCATCTTGTTCCTGATTCTCATTGGGCAAATATTAATCGTCGAATTAGGCGGGAAAATGTTCAGCGTAACACCGCTTAAAATCATCGATTGGGTGATAATCATCGTGTCTTCGGCTGGTGTACTCGTCTTGGTGAGTTGTTCAGATTAATCTCTGGCAATAAAACAAGTAGTTAAAGGTGGGTTCTAAAAATTATCACCGCAAGAAATATATTTAGAATATGGGGTTCGTTTTTTGAAAGAACAAGTCGGGAAATCAAAACAGATGGTTTTGAACACAAAAAGAGCCTATTTTGCGCTGCAAAATAGGCTCTTTTTATATTTTAAGCGGTTGTTATAAAATTTATATCCTTGACTACGGACGAGTGAAAAACCACTAAAATGCCTTACCAAAGCTGATGTATGGCGCAAGGACAAACTTGTTTTTAGTTTCACGATTTGACCCCCAAACATAGGCAGGAGTAACACCTATGCGGAATTGAAACCCTTTGCGTGCTGTATAACGATAGCCTAAGGTGGCGAAACCGAAAGCACCAAAATTGTTTTCTTTCTTATAGTCGAACTTAATATCTGACATAACTTCGTTCTTTTCCCATCGGGCAATGGTATAATGGTCGTTATAAAGACCTACATTCACACCAACGCCCACTTCTAATTGGTGCTTGTTTTTACCCACTAAATAGTTCACACCCAACGGAATTGTATAAGCTCGTGATGATTCGTTAGTACCGAAAATGGAGTTTGAACTATAGAAAAAGGAGTTTGAACGATAGTAACCAAAGCCAAAACCTACACGATAGCCCCAAGCAGTATCTTTGTTAAAACGTGAATCGAAGTTCACTCCACTCCATTTGACGGACCCAGCAATTCAAGATAAATACTTTTGGAACGTGTATTTTCGGTTTGAGCATTCGCAGTTAACGCTGTTGAAAATAATAATGAAGCGATAATAAGTCGTACATTCATAAGTTCTCTATTTAATTTTTGTAAATTAATGGTGTGCAAAGGAACGAAAAAAAAGCAAACGAAAGAAGAAATCGTCTGCTTTTTTATTTTTTTTAAAAGCCACGACACTGCAAAAATGCACGCAAAGCATGACGAATAGAACGCAAACCAAAATGTTCGGTATGCACATCTGACAGCTTTAACCAAACGGCTTCCGATGCATCATCGGCAGCTTTCAATAGGTTTTCGTCTTCGATTTCACAAATAAAAAAAGTGTCCAAGGTAGGAACCATGAACCCACTATACCTATAATGATTGGGCAAAGTAGTAAAAAATTCGGATTTTACCACCTCAAGTCCCGTCTCTTCTTTTACTTCTCTTAACAAAGCCTCGTACATTGTTTCGTCAATATCAACAAAACCGCCTGGCAAATCAAGCATTCCTTTGGAAGGTTCAAGTTTGCGACGAACGACAAGAAGTTCGCCTTTACGATTTAAAATGAACGCAGCAACCGCTGCACTGGGGTTCAAATAATATTCAAATCCGCAATTTTCACAACATTTACTCTTGGCATTTTGCTCCTCAAAATGCTCACTTCCGCACACTGGACAATATTTGAATTTCTCTAATACATGCATGATTAAAAGTCTGTTCTATAAGTTGTTAATATAAACTATATAAATTTTAAAAATAGTTTAAGCACCATTTGAAACCCGTGCTATGCCTGCAAATATACTAAAAACTCTAAACATGAGAGCCGTTTCGCTGCTTTTTTATTAACTTTGTAGACAAATGGACTTATTTTCAGCGATGAAATCTTCCGTAATACAAGCTATCCACTAACAAAACGGATAGCAACAAAAACATTTAAATGAGCAGAATGAACTTCAAAAAACTATTTACAGTAGCCGCAACGATTGCGCTTTCAATCACAGCTGTAGCACAAAGCACATTCGAAGTGAAACTTTATAATGGCAAACAACCTTACGATAATGGCGATAAAATGGATACAGCCAAAGTGCGTGTCTATCTTCCTATTGACAGAGAAGCCACAGGACGCGCCGTTGTAATATGCCCAGGTGGTGGTTATAGTTCGCTTTCTATGGACACAGAAGGTTATGATTGGGGAGAATTCTTCCAAAATCAAGGCATTGCAGCCATTGTTTTGAAGTATCGTTTACCACATGGAAATCCCAAAGTGCCTATTGCTGATGCAGAACAAGCCATCAAACTTGTACGTATGAATGCAACAGCGTGGAAAATAAGCCGAAACGATGTAGGTATCATGGGCTTTTCCGCAGGAGGACACTTAGCTGCAACGCTTGCAACATCATCACATGGTGAGGCTAAGCCCGATTTCCAAATTTTATTCTATCCCGTAATTTCCATGACAGAAGGATTTGGACACGAAGGCAGCTTCAATAACTTTTTAGGTAGCCACCCAAGCAAACGAGACCAAAGAAAATATAGTGCCGACTTGAATGTATCACGCATGACACCTCGTGCTTTCATTGCTTTGAGCGATGACGATAACAGCGTTCCACCAGCAAATGGAGTCAATTATTACACCGAACTTTATAAAAACGATATTCGTGCTTCCTTGCACGTATATCCTGGTGGCGGACATGGCTGGGGAAGCAAGATTGGTTTCCGTTATCACGAGGAATTAATGATGGATTTAAAGGCTTGGTTAAGAAGTTTTTAAGAACGTTTCAGATAAATAGCAAAGGTGGTTAGGCAGTTTTCTCATGCTCCAACCACCTTTTATTTATAACCAAAATCAAACCTTAAAAATCAAAAGAAAGTTAA
>NZ_BAIS01000012.1 GCF_000613345.1 Prevotella disiens JCM 6334 = ATCC 29426
AAAAAGAGCGGTATAGGCAAATCAGGTAAAGCCCCGATTATGGGACGTATTACCATTGGGCGTTCCATTGCCCAGTTTAGTTGTAAACTCTCCTGCACCCCCGACTTGTGGAATTCACGTGAGAGCAGGATGGACGGCAAGAGCCGCGAGGCGGTGGAGATTAATGGGAGATTGGAGAACCTGCTGCTTTCCATTCAATCAGCCTATCAGTCGTTGATTGCCAAAGGGCAGCCATTTGATGCAACTAATGTGAAAGAACAGTTTCAAGGCAGCGTGCAGGCACGATGCAGACTTATTGAGAGGCTGGATATGCTTATCAAGGAGAAGGAAAGCCATATCGGTATAGACATCAAGGAAGAGTCTATGTCTGCCTATCATTCCACTCGGAAACGATTACAGGAGTTCATTCAGAAGAAATACCATGTTTCGGACTTGGCTTTCTCACTGTTGACAGAAAACTTCATCTACGAATTGCAGACGTTCTGTCTCGGTGAACTCGGTCATCAGCAAAGCACATTTTTCAGAGTTGCAGCAGATTTGAAGACCGTCTGTAGGCTGGCTTATCGTGAGGGACTGGCTGATACGCTTCTGTTTGATAAAGTACATATAGAACGAGGAGACAAGAAAGCACCTAAAGCTCTTGACAAAGAAGCATTGGACAAACTCAAAGCACTCCGCTTTGATGAGTTGGAAGAGGAAATGGAAGCCGTTCGTGATGTGTTTCTCTTCGCCTGTTATATCGGTGCAGCCTATTGTGATTTGATGGAGCTAAGCAAGAAGCATCTTGTCCGTGATGATGCAGGTAGTTTGTGGTTGAAGTTCAACCGACAGAAGACGGGGGTGCTTTGTCGTATCAAGTTGTTGCCGGAAGCTGTTCGGTTAATTGAGAAAATGCATAGCGATGAAAGGGAAGCACTGCTGCCTTTCATCAAATATCCCACTTATCAGTCCTGTCTTAAAGCCTTGCGACTACGGGCAGGTATTTCTTTTCCCTTTACCTCGCACACGGCAAGGCATACCTTTGCCACACTTATCACCTTAGAGCAGGGCGTTCCTATTGAAACGGTGAGCAAGATGCTCGGACATACGAACGTAAGTATGACCGAACGTTATGCAAAGGTAACACCACAGAAACTCTTTGAGGAGTTTAACCGTTTCCTTTCTTTCACAGAAGATTTACGTTTAACCATTTAACCAAGATTTTTTATGAGAAGTACATTCAAGATATTGTTTTACATCAACAGACAGAAAACAAAGGCAGACGGCAAGACAGCTATTCACTGCCGTATCACCATAGATGGTAAGAGCACTGCTATCACCACAGGTGAGCAGTGCAAGTCCTCCGAGTGGAACAGCAGGAAAGGACTGACAACCGACAAGAAAACCAATCAAAGAATCGGCGAGTTCAAAGAACTTGTAGAAAAGACCTATCAGGAGATATTGATAAAGGACGGAGTGGTAAGCGTGGAACTGCTCAAGAACCGCTTGCAGGGGATAGCCACCATGCCGACAACACTTCTTGCCATGAGCAAGGCAGAACTGCAATCCGTTAAAGAGTGCGTGGGCAAATCAAGAGCTGAGGGAACCTATCAGAATCTTCTCTATTCAGATAAGTTACTTACGGAGTTTGTAAAGGATAAGGGAATGACGGATATAGTCATAGCCACTATACCGGAAGACTTGTTTGAAGAATACCGTTTCTATTTGAAAAAACGAGGCTTGGCAACAGCAACCATGAATCGCTATCTTTGTTGGCTGAGTAGGCTGATGTATCGTGCGGTCAGTCAAAGGCTCATTCGCTGTAATCCTTTTGAGAATGCCAAGTATGAGAAAGCGGAACAGAAGATACGCTTTCTGCAAAAGAGCGATGTTGCCAAACTCATGGCATTGAGAGTAATTGATAAGGAAGCAGAACAAGCAAGACGGATGTTTATCTTCTCATGCTTTACGGGCTTGGCTATTGCTGATATGGAACATTTGCAATTTGGACACATTCAAACGGCAGCCGACGGACAGAAATATATCCGTAAAGAAAGGCAGAAGACAAAGGTGGAGTTTATTGTGCCCCTGCACCCGATAGCGGAGACCATCATCAATCAATACAAGAAAGAACAACCGAGCATGAAAGAAATGCAGACAGTGAAAGGAAAAGGCGACGACTTTATTTTTCACTGTGCTTGTAGCCGTAGCGTGATGAGTGCAAAGCTGAGCATCGTGGGTAAGGCGTGTGGCATCAGAGAACGGTTGTCTTACCACATGGCAAGACACACGTTCGGCACGATGAGTTTAAGTGCAGGAATACCTATCGAGAGTATTGCCAAGATGATGGGGCACGCCTCCATATCAAGCACTCAAATCTACGCACAAGTAACGGACAACAAGATTTCGGAGGATATGGATAGGTTGATAAGGAAACATCAAAAAGAGGAAACAAAGGAGGAAACCGTATGAATGTCAATCACCAGCAAACAAAAAGAGACCGCAGCTATTTCGAGTGGGGCGATAATATGCAAATCACTCGCAAAGGAAAAGGCGAAATCTCCATGACGGAGAACGAACTCGTAGATTTCTTTGGTGTAACATGGAAGAAACTCAACTATCGTCTGCAGCAACTACTAAAAGTATCTTCCCTACGTCCCGATGAAAGGGATACAGGGGAGTTGGAAGTATTCGTAAATGGGCTGTTAAAAGGTTATGCCCCACTTTATCCGCTTTCAATCATCATCGCTTTATCTTATCAATTGGACAGCACGGAAGTACACTTGTTCAGGAAATACATCTGTCGAGAACTGCAACGCCCTGTACCTGTGAGGGAGCAGATATACCTACACTGCAATGGCAGTATCAATTGATATGCTTTTCTCTTTCACCGATATTATCTTACTACATAACTACAAGGAAAGGCAATACGGTGAAAGAAAAAGGATTGGCGTGTAGTCAGAAAGGAGAAATCGCTGTTACGACAACAAACTACAGTTTGCAAAGTTACAACGAAAAGCAAGGCGATGCTTGTTTTATATTTCAAACAATTTGTATATCTTTGCAATATAACCGAGACTTTAACGAGATGAGGGATATTAGAATTGAAAAGGGAATAAATAAAGACAATGCCTTGCTTTTATGTGAATGGTCCAATGAACAAGGAAAAGAGTTTCAGAAGCAATGGATAGGTTCCGAAATTTCTTACCCGCTGGACTATGATAAAATAAAGGACTTGGGAAATGTGTTTTCGATATTCAACCAAGGGGAATTTATCGGAATGATACAAGAAGTACGAATTGGCAAGGATAACATACACATAGGTAGATTTGTAATAGATCCCCGAAAAACAGGATTGGGCTTTGGGACTGAGGCCCTAAAAAGATTTGTAGATTTCATTCTTGAGGATGATAATATTAAAAGTATTTCCCTAACGGTCTTTGATTTCAACCAAAAAGCAAAGAGGATTTATGAGAAACTTGGGTTTGAAATCAATGAGGTAATTGAGAGTCCAAGGCTGAAATACATTATGAAGAGATGCAGATAAATCCGAATTTATCTAACTCAATACAACAAAACAGTTTAAGAAACAGTAAATTAATTTATAAGATAAAAAACGGTACTTGAAGCAGATACGTCTCTACCCAAGTGCTGTTTTTCTGTCCACCAATACGGTCCGCCTTGCGTCTTTTATCCCGTCCGACAACTCTCATAATTCACCTGTTTGGATAGATTGATGTAAAGACACCTCAAACAGAAAGAACTTGCCCCACTAATACGGAGCAAGTCCTTTTATACCTCACGACTTTTTCCTAAATACTCATGCCGCCTCTTCTCAATGCGCAGATGCCGCTGAAAAGAGATTGAGAACGACTACTCCTGCAACGATGAGTGTAACGCCGATGCCTGCCGCAAAATCGAATTTTTGCCCGAAAAATACAACGGAAATAATATTACCCAATACAATTCCCAGCCCAGCCCACACTGCATAGGAAATTCCTAACGGAATAGTTTTCAAGGACAACGAGAGGAAATAGAAACAAGAAATGTAAGCAAGGCAGGTCCCCACTACCGGTAGCGGCTTTGTGAAGCCATCAGAGAGTTTTATGCACACCGTTCCTGCTGTTTCTAAAATAATGGCAAGTGTAAGAAATAAGTAAGCCATAGTAAAAATAATAAAGTAAGGGCCGAGTGTACGCCGTCACCCTTCTGCGTTTTCGTCTGCAAAGGTACAATTTTTATTTGAGATTGCCGAAAAGTCTATGAGTTTTTGTATTCCTCCGCATCCGTTCAAAATTGTCTTATAGGATAATTTTACTACTCTGTAGGGCGCTGATTATCAATGAGTTATAAAGGTGTATTTTTTAGCCTTGAAAACGGTGCTTCCGACACATGAAAAATATCCTTTTCGTATGCTGGAAACACGTTTTTCGTTAAGGCATTACGATACTGCCAGCATGCTATTTTGCGTTTACAATGTCTTCCTGCGGGGCGAAGTCGAGACTTCGGATGTCGAAAGAATCACGTATTGCCGTACTCTTGGTAAACTGCACATTCACCTGCTTGATGAGTTTTGCGCCTTTTGTCTTGGCTTCGACGGCCGTTGCTGCACCCTCCGCCTTGATGGTGAGACAGAACGAACCGATGTCGCCCAGTCTCACGGTGTTGCCATTCTCTAAGGCCTCAATAACTTTGTACTGTAAGGCGTCCAACACAGCCTTTACGTCAGCACTCGACACGGTGGAGCGTTTCTCTATCCGCTTTACGATTTGTGCCAGCATTACCGGCGTGGTCGGTGCAGCCTGCGGATAAAACTTCACTTCTTTTTTTCAGTGGATTCTTCTTCGCTTGAATTACGTACTTTATCATCTCGCTTAGAAGTAAAGGGTTAGTAATGCTACAAAGGTGCAAATAACATTGCTATGTGCAATATTGTCACAAATTCTTTAACCATCAATCAAACGAGTTAATTTTCTAACTTAACTCATTTAAAATAGCAAAACAGGAAAAGTTAATTAATGTTGCTAATACCTGAAGAGAAATATCTACCTTTGCGCTTAAAATATTAAAATTATAAGCAGCAGACATACTATCATAGGATAATGAATGCTACTTTAAAAATATAAACAAAACAACACAATGATTATCATATTCAGTATATTTCTAGCCTTACTCTTATGGGGTATTATACAAACTACTTCACTCACTCTTATTATAAAGGAGGTGCGTAAGGCAAATTGGAAGGAATGGATTAATATAATTGTAGGATTTCTGAAGAAGCGTGCTGAGCGTAAAGTGTTCTACACTTTTATGGCAACAGAGGCTTCTCTTTCCGGTCTTATACCTCAACTTCTGAGAGCACACATTTCTTTCCGTTACGCTGATAAGGAAATAACTTTTTTGGGGGTTCTGTCCCAAAACTCTGAATGGTTGAGTTTTGGAATAGCAGTGCTAATTGCCATTGCTTATTTTCTGTATCTTTGGCAGTCTAATAAGAAAAAGCCTGAAGAGTGGAAAAAAATAGTTGAGGCATGTCGTTTGATAGATGAAGAGTTAAACTTCATTCCCACGCAGAAGTGGTTTGAAGAACAGAATATCAAGCAGATTAAGAATTTGGATAAGCGTTATTCAGAGAACCGTAACTTCCCATTTGAAGATATGGATTTCGCATTGGCTTCATTGCACATTACTGATAGGTTCAAGCCTTTACTAAAAGAGAAAATAGAGAAATTTAGAGATACATTGAAATCATTTATAATAAGTACAGACAAAGAACCTTCTTGCTCTGAAATTTCTGCTCAATGTAGGCATCTTGTTAAAAAGATGGACAGCTTAAGTGGAACAGCAACTTCTTATATTGAATTAAGAGAATCAGTAAATGGATTCCTCTCTATATTTAACAATTTCTGTTACAATTCTGAAAGTAACAATAGAAATGACATTCGAACAAAAGGGTATTTTATTCGTGAAGATGGACATGCCTTACAGAAAGTGCTTTCCAATAATTGGATTGAGTTCAAGAAACATCATACAATTATAGTTACGGGTGTTGCTGGTACGGGAAAGTCTCATCTTATAGGCGATATGGTTACTCAACGTAAACGTGCCCATGAACCATCCATATTACTTTTAGGGCAACATTTTACAGCATCATCAGACCCTCTCTCCCAAATTCGCGAGTTGTTGGATATAAAATGTAGAAAGGAAAAATTACTAAAAGAACTCGATAATTATGGTAAGAGAATAGGGGAGCCTGTAGTGCTATTTATTGATGCAATTAACGAAGGAGCTGGTGATGAGTTATGGAACAAATTTCTGTTGGATTTTCTGCAAAGTATAGACTCATGTGAGTATCTGCGTCTTATTATAAGCTTTCGTATATCAGATTGTAAAAATTGGTTTTATGATATTGCTCATAATTCTGAATACGCAGTATATCAGCATCATGGATTCAAAGGACATGAGAGAGAAGCATGTGAGTACATGTTCTCATCTTTTGGTATAGACCAACCAACTTGGCCTGTATATGGAGAAGAATTCTCTAATCCACTTTTCTTAATCAAGTATTGTCGCAATCATGAAAAAAGTCATCGTCCATTGGTGTTTGCAAATTTCTGGACAACTATTCTAGAATATTGTGATGATGCCAATCATGAAATAGCGATAAAATTTAAGTATAACAAAGCTCAAAATCTTGTAACTAAAGCTCTGCGTTCGGTAGCTGAATTAATGGTTACAACTGGTAGTCGTTGGCATCTTAAATATCAAGTTGTAATGGAAAGATTGGCACAGGATGCTAAATATACAAGGACGCCCAACGAATTCTTTGAATTGCTAATAGATGAGGGATTATTAAGAACAGATGTCTATGACGGTGGTGTCACATATGTAAATTTTGGCTTTGAAAGGATAGGCGATTATTTTATCGCAGAATATCTGATTTCAAATACACCAGCCAAAGAATGGTTCAAATATAACTTGGGAAATCTTTCTGAAGCTTTAGCAATTCTTGTTCCCTCAATTAAAAATAAAGAACTGATAGAACTAGTTGAGGAGAATGATAAAGAAGAGGCATATCAATCATTTATTGATAGTGCAATGTGGCGAGATAGTTTCACCATGAAAGGAGATGAATTGATATGCAAAATAAAGGAAGCAAACAAATACGGTTTGATGTTTGAAATTATATTATCTCGCCCTTACAGAACAGATGTAGCTTCAAATGGATTTGCCTTGTATGATATGTTATGGAATTTAAGTATGGCGCAACGAGACGCTATATGGACTGTTTTAATTTCTGATCCTTGGTCGCATGGCAGGAAAGTTCTGGATTTGGCACGATGGGGGTGTGAAGCTTCGAACAACACTCTTAAATCAATAGATAATCAGATAGCTAAGGCATGTCTTGAGACTTTGGTATGGACACTATCCACTACTTGGCGAGAACTGAGAGATTGTGCTACACATGCCATTGTAAATATTTTAGTTCAGCATAAAAAACTTCTTCTGCCATTACTAGAGAAATACTATTTTGTTAATGATCCTTACATTCAAGAACGTTTGTGGTGTGCTGTCTATGGAGCGTTACTCCTAATGCAAGATGATAAAAATAGCTGTACAGTTGCACAGTGGGTATATAGTAACGTCTTCGTCAAGAAACATGTACCTGAACACATTTTGGTGCGTGACTATGCTTGTAATATTGTAGAGTTTGGTATTAGTAGAGGTTTGGATATAAGGATAGAACAGGGACACATAAAAGTTCCCTTTACAGACGGGACCTTACCTCCCATTCCTTCAAACGATGAAATTACTGCAAAGTATGATAGAGATTGGAAAACAGTTCCAGAAAATGAACGAGACGTATATATGGTTCAGCACTCAATATTATCGTCTATGGCTCCAGAGTATGGAGTAAGAAGTTATGGAGATTTTGGAAGATATGTATTCCAATCTAATCTTGGTGGCTTTGGGGAGAATGTAGAGATGTTGTCGAATTGGGCCATACATATGATATTTGAAGAGTATGGATATGATCCTAATGTTTTTGTTCACTTCGATAAGAACAACGATAGCCATAATCGATCTCATGGCAAAATTGAACGTATAGGAAAGAAATATCAGTGGATAGCCATGTATCGCATTATGGCTCGGATGTTAGACAAATACCCTGATAAAGATTGGAGTAATGAATGGTCTGATCCTGTACGAAGAGCCAGAACTATTGACCCTACAATATATCCTGGACGTAAGTCATTACATTATCAGAGCAAATATAAACTTCCTGATTTTGATATATCGGTACCGAAAAATGATCTCAAATGGTTGAAGACGTGGAAAAATATGCCAAGAATTAGGGAGTATGTTTTTATTACTGATGAAGATGGAATTGAATGGGTAAATTTATTTTCATACAGCAAGTTTGTGCATGAACCAGATGACGATAAAGCTCTTATAAGAGATTTATGGACTTTCATACAGGCATATGTTGTCAATAAGGAGGCCTTGAGTACTGTGCGTGACAACTTATACCATATAGGAATTGAGGGACGTTCCTTTCATGAGAATAACAAGATTTACAATGTATTTACTCGTGAATTTTATTGGTCGACAGCTTATAAGAATGCTGTAAGTATTGAGAACCACAAAAGAATACCATTCTCTGTAGGACATAAGATTTTCGATGAAATTATCATGGAACCTGCTTATTTGCAGTACACCCTCTCATATGACGATGATGTGTCATCCGATGATTTTGTCAATCTGCTTCTGCCTAATGAGTGGTTATTCAATGGGCTCCAATTGAAATTTTCTAATGATGTTGGAGTATGGGTGAATGATAAAAATGAGATTGTTGTATTGGACAACTATATGTTCTCAAGTGGACATAGCGCATTATTAGTACGCAAAGACCATCTTCTTAATTATCTCAATGCTAACGAAAAGATAATGTTTTGGCCAATCCTAACTGAGAGGATGATTCGTTCAAGAGGGGTAGGTTATGCTAATCATAGTCAGAATGGTGGCTGTGCTTATATGGATGAGAAAGGCGCTATACATCAGAAACTTAGATGTTATGATCCTTCAAATATAGAAAAGAAATATTCAAAGTTTAAAAGCTTGATTATCAAGAAAACTAATACTGTTTTACTTTGGCTTCACAAACACCATCTTATTTGGTTACCCAAAAATAAGAAGGAAGAGCTATATTATGGTATAGATTATATGTATTTAAGAAACTCCAAAATAGATATTTTTGACAGCATTCCCAATGTATCGGAATGGTTGAAGAAAGCTGCTGAAAGTAATAAGATTATCAAAAAAGAAGAGAATATTGAGTAAGTATGCCGCACGAGATTATAGGTATAAGACATTAACTAAGTTGCCCTCATATCAGAAAGTTGCTTAACGAGTTAGCCCTATATCTTTATTGAAATTCTCTTATAAGACAAAGCTCCCCATGTAAGATTTTGATTGCCAGTGAATTATAAACATGCGTATTTGAGCCTTAAAAACAATGTTCCCGACACATGAAAAGTATCCTTTTAGTGTGTCGGAAACACATTTTTCGTTAAAGCTATATGACGTTTCCTTTGTAATTCTCCTCCAGCATCCTTTCCAAGTCCGAAGCCTTGTAGAGTATCTTTCCTGCAAACTGCGTGTAAGGGATAATCTTCCTGTCTCGGTAGTCCTGCAAGGTACGGGGACTGATGTACAGTCGCTCGCACACTTCCTTGCCCGTGAGGAAAAGTTCTCCTGCAAAGAGTGGTTTGTGTGTATCCGACACTTCCACAATCCGTTTGCCTACACCTCTCAATGCCGAGACAACCAGCTGCATCTCGTCCGTCTCCATGTTCAAGTCTCTTGCTGTTTCCATTATATCTGTCTGTTTTTAGGTTTGTTAGACTTCGTAAGAAGTAATGCTTCCACATCCTCGCGCTTGTAATAGCACTTGTGCCCGATTTGCGTAAACGGCAACACGCCCGTATCGCGATAATGCTGCAAAGTGCGTTTGCTGATGTTCAGCAGTCGGCACACATCGCCGTTGTGCAGCCAGTCCGTGTGCTTGCTTTTCTCTCCGAATGCCTTGTGGCAGCATTCTGCAAGGCTTAAGATTTCATCTCGAAGCTTTGCCCAATTGGTTTCTGTAATGATGTAATAGTTCATAATTTTATATTGTTATTGTTTGTTGTTTCAAATCTTTCCAGTTTCCATCGGCAAAGATAATGGCGTGCGTACACCTCTCAAAGCCGTGGGGAACAGCAGGGAAGTATCGGGAACTATCGGGAAAAGAGCAATCCGTTTCATCGGTTCACATTTGCGTGTTCCTGCCCCGTCTTTTTTCTTTTATTGCAAAGACAATCCAAGCGAGTGTAGAGGAAAGTTCACTTATCCTTTGCCGAGCGCAGCTTGTCTTATGCAAAATTAATATCGGGCATTTCTTATTCCATCACTTTTCATTCACGTGGCAGCTTGTGGCGCTATAACAAAGACAAAAGAGACAGATTGATGTTCTTGCCACTGCACAAATGAGGTTAATAAGGTAATCAAAGCAAAAGACCGCATCTGAAAGCAAACAACGACAATCCGTATTTCTGTTAACCTTTCTTTCCTGTCATCCATTTTTTTTCTTAATGAGGCTATAAATGCCCTTCTTGACAGCCTGTTCTCCTAAGAATTTTAAAGCGGACGAGCGCAACATTATACAAGAGGGCTCTGAATGCTTGGAAGTTACGCATTCTCACCCTAACTTCACTCTTGGAAACTAATTCAAGGGAATAATGAAAAAGAACGCAGATGCAGGCAATACAGGCAGCAGGAGAAATCCCCATCGAAGGGGTAGTTCATCCAAGAACGTAGAGATAGAAACCTACCTCTCCACACACTATGAGTTCAGATACAACACAGTATTGGGCAGAACCGAATATTGCAGTAAGGGTAATAATCGTTTTGTAAAGGTTGGTCGTTATGAAATCAACACACTTCGCAGGGAACTCGATTGCGATGAAGGCATAGCGACTTCTGCCGAGAACCTTTATTCCATCATTGAAAGCAGCTTTTCTCCCCGTATCAATCCCGTTCAGGAGTATTTAAAAGGGTTGCCATTGATAGATATAGGTGATAGCTGTAGCTGTGATGATGCTGGTTGTAGGGATAGTAATGTGCCTTCTTTTTCACCGAAAGCAATTTCCGATTTGGCAAGCTGCGTTGTTGTCCGTAATTCTAACAAATGGTTGCCGTATCTTACCAAATGGCTTGTGGCGGTGGTCGCCAATGCGATGGACGACCGTGAGTGCCGTAACCATACCTGCCTTGTACTGACAGGTGAGCAGGGTAAGTTCAAGACAACGTTTCTCGATTTGCTCTGTCCGTCCAAACTGCACGGTTACAGTTACACAGGAAAAATATATCCGCAGGAGAAAGACACACTCACTTATATCGGTCAGAACCTTATCGTAAATATAGATGACCAGCTCAAAGCCCTCAATAAGCGAGACGAGAACGAACTGAAGAACCTTATCACCTGTCCGATGGTCAAGTACCGTATGCCGTATGACAAATATGTGGAGGAGCATCCCCACTTGGCAAGCTTCGTGGCATCGGTGAACGGTAACGACTTTCTTACAGACCCGACAGGCAGCAGAAGGTTTCTGCCCTTTGAAGTTCTATCCATAGACATAGAGAAAGCCAAGCGTATTTCAATGGACAATGTCTATGCTGAAGCCAAAACCCTATTAAAGTCAGGTTTCCGCTATTGGTTTGATGATGAAGAGATTGCCGAACTATACAGAGAGAGTGAGGACTTTCAGGTACAAACCGCTGAGATGGAACTTTTGCTGCGTTGCTTTGAAAAGCCAACGGAGGATGAAAACTATTCGTTAATGACTACTACGGAGATACTCACCTATTTGGGTATTTATACTCACCAACCACTTGTTGCCAAGCGTATGGGCGAAGCCTTGAAGAAAGCAGGATACATAAAGGTGAGCAAGCGAAGAAACGGAGGTAGCCCCATCTATGCCTACAAGATTAGGAAAATCTTGCCATGCCCGCTCCTTCAGACTTGTAGTAGCCAAATGTAGTAGTATGTGTAGTATCGTCCTATACTAAAAAATGCTGCTGATTATCAATCATTTATCACGAAATAGTATGTAGTAAGAAGAATGATGAAAAAGTTTGGAGGGGAAAACTTTGGAAACGGTAAAACCATAAAACAGACAAGCATAAATAATTATCATTCAACCCATTAAAGTATCAAAACAATGAAAGAAGAAGATTTATCACTTATCAAGCGATATCCCATCGTAGAGTATCTCGAAAGGAGGGGTATCAGGCCTGTCCGTAAAACACCAGCCTATGCCATGTACCGTTCACCGCTCAGGGAGGAAACGCGTCCGAGTTTCAAAGTGGACAGGGAAAAGAACCTTTGGATAGACTATGCCGAAGGCAGGGGCGGAAGCATCATCGACCTCTGTATGCGCTTGGAAGGCTGTACGCTCTCGGAAGCCATCTGCCGTTTGGGGCAGAACGCTTCCGATAATACAGCGCACAGCTATTCAAAGACTGAACCCCGTATTGGTCTCAACCAGACAACTACAAGACAAGCAAGCGAAACAAGGAGACTGATAAGCATATCAGACACCTTGCCGCCGCATTTGCAGGAATACCTTATCAAGGAACGTTGCATCAATTTGAAAAAGGCAACACCCTTTCTCAAATGTATCAACTACGAGGTAAGGGGAAAGAGATATGAAGCCATCGGCTTTGCCAATTCTTCGGGTGGTTATGAACTTCGGGACAACAATACGTTCAAGGGAACGATTGCCCCGAAGAACATCACTCCGATATTTGAGGACAAGGCACAGCCCGTCTGTCTGTTCGAGGGCTTTATGGACTTTCTCTCTTTTCTTTCAATGAAAGGGGAGGTCTCCAACCAATGCCTTGTGATGAATTCCGTGAGTAATGTAGTAAGGAGTATCCACTACCTGAATGAAAGAAATATAACCTCCGTTCGTGCTTTTCTTGACAATGACGATGCAGGGCGAAAAGCTGTGCAGGAATTTGTAAACACAGGTTTTAAGGTAGAAGATATGGCTGTGTATTATGGAGACTTCAAAGATCTCAACGATTTTCACGTCAGACGTGTCCGTGAGCAACGGGAAGAGTTGGAGAAAACTCCAAATACAAGCAACAAAATAAAACAAGTCAAACTTAAAATAAGATAGAGTGATGAAAAAGGAAAGAAGAAACATGGAAGAAATAGATCGTTTCATAGGAAAAACTTTTGGTATGAGCCAAGCTGAAAATTCAAGTGAACAATCTGTCTCTGAATTCCGGGAAAAGGGAATGAAAACTATTCAAGAGCAAAAACAACAAGAAACAGGACATGCCATAGAGCATGCCACGCCATCCGAGCCTGCACAGCATACAGAGAGCGCAACCGTTCAACGACGCATCAGTGCCAAAATGAGAAAGGAGACTCTCGAAGCCTATAAGCAGGCGTTCCTTGTTCCAACAAAGCTAAGCGAGAGAAAGGCGGTCTATCTGAGCAGGGAGACACAGGAACGTGCCGACTTCATCGTACGCAGGCTGGGCGACAGAGGCAGCAACCTTTCAAGCTTTGTGGAGAACATCGTTCGTCAGCATCTGGAGGAATATGGTGAAGACATAGAGAAGTGGAGAAGACTGTAAGCCGTAAGAAAAGGGTTGACGGTTTTCAGAAAAAGGGACGTTCCTTTCACTCAAAATCCTCGACCGTTTTAGGGTAGTACCGATAACAGTTTTTTGCTGAATACATTGAATGGAGGGAATGCCACGAACGCAGTTAGATACTGAATGCACGGCATTCGTTTTTGGACGGCAAAACGCTTTATGCGTAAACGTTTCGTTAGCTGACATTGCAAGACGTCAGTTTGTACCCACAAACTGCTCTTGCTCCCCTTGTCAGACAGTCGGAGAGATTAGACCGTAATCACTCCGTTCTCATCGGTCAGCCATCAGAAATTAAGAAATAACGAAAAGAGGACTTTTATATGAACAGAAACAACAGAAAGACTGCCCGATGGCAGCAACAGGAGAAGAAAGAACAGCGGATGAACAAGACGGAGTTCATCAAGGTAAGATGCACCTTAGAGGAAAAGCAACGAATTAAATCAAAGGCAGAAAGCACAGGACGGAAGTTCTCTGATTACTGCCGCGAGATGCTTCTTAGTGGAGAAGTTATTTCTGTTCCTAAGATGACGGACAATGAAAAGGAAGCCATAGAGGTGTTGAGACGAACTGCTACTTCTTTATGCATATTTCCAACCTTATCAAGGTAAAGGATGATGCGTGGGTACTGATTACCCAAAGCCTTTCCTATCTGGCAAGGGAAGCTTTTAAACGTTTCTTTAATCCCAAATACCGTATTGAGGAAAGGGCAATTAAACTCTTAAATCTGATGGAGAATGATAGGAAAATGTAAAGCAATAGCACATGGCAGTAATGCACTGGAGTATATTTTCAGAGAGGGAAAACTCGGAAAAACGCTTCTCTTTCACAATCTCTGCGGCACTACGCCAAAGGAGATCTACGAGGAAATGAAGATGGTCAGCGATTACAACACACGGTGCAGAAACAAGTTCCTGCGTATCGAAATCGGCATAGCACCACAGGACGAGAAAAGATTGAGTCTTGCATCCGTCCGTAACCTTGCGTCAAACTTTGCAATACGCATGGGACTTGCCAACCATCAATGGGTGGCGGTTACACATAAAGACACCGACAATATGCATATCCATATCATCGCCAATCGCATTAGTCTGTATGGCAACGTTTATGACACTACCTTTGTGAGTAACAAGGCAGCAAGGGTTGCAGAGGAACTCAGCCGCAAGTATGGTATGACCATCGCAAAGGAAGTCAAGACGGAAAGGACACACAAAAAGATAAAAGCTAGCCCAACAAGAGAACAAACAAAGCAGCAGGTACAGAAGATATGCTATGCTTTACTTGATAGGTACAAAGGCACAGGCATCACAGGGCATTCGATGTTCCTCTACGACCTTAGCAAGAGTGGTGTAACCATTGAACGCTTAAAGAACAAACAGGGAAAGATATATGGATTGAAGTTCGCATATAGAGGACAGACTTTTAAGGCATCTGAAATCGGCAGGGAGTTCGGCTATCGTTCCTTGCAGAAGAATTTTGAGATAAGTAACAAGACAGAACCAAAGAAAGCTACGACAATGGCAGATGAGCTGGCAAAGAACAAAATTCAATCCGATACAGATTATCAACTTGTTCCTCTCAGCCGCACCTATACGTCACCTGCCAACACAAATGAAAATTCATCTATTGCACAAGCCGTAGGTAATGTGGCAAGTACTGCCATAAATGCAGCCAAAGAAATCATTTCCGGAGCAGGTGAGTTAATCAACCCACAGACACACGGTGATGATTATGCCGAGACAGCATGGCAACACAGGCTCAGAAACCAAGCCAAGAAAAAGAAGAAAAGAGGAAGAGGATTGTAACCACTTTTCGTTATCCCTGTCTTTCCCCAAAACGAAGACAAAGCAAAAGAGAGAAATCTTCATCAAAAACGCTTGTTATTCAAAGCAAATGATTATCTTTGCAAATAGAATAACAAGCGTTCTTTGTTAATGCAGAAACCCGCGACCAAAAGCAGTTCGCTCGTTTCCAAATCGTTACCTGTTTAGTTTATGCAACAAGCTAACTTCTTTATTTTCAATTAGATACATTTTGAAAATTATCTCCCACAGTACTTTCACAAGAGTATGAGTATAGAATAACGCTAATGAAAACGAAGAAACACTATATACTTGATGAAAAGACACTAACTCAAAGAATTTCAACCACTATGCAGCATTGATTTTCTACTCGAAAGCGGACGTCTTTGTCTATAAATTGCATACCATAAATGCGGTTTGCATCGTGTTGATAGGACGGGCGTGGATCTTGAGCAAGTATATCTGATAACGTTTTTGCCTCGCTTTCGGTGAAGAAATCAAGTATATTATCGGGCAAAACCACCTCTAACGGTTGCCATTCGTGCGAATCGGTGAAGCCACCACGAGCATTTGAATGCGCATCAACGTAGGGAATATAAGGTTTTACATCGTAAATAGGGGTTCCGTCCATAAGGTCGGCACCTGCAACTTCTATAAATCCTTTGCCTATTTCAACAATTTTCACCGATGATAAGCCTAAGCCATTGGGACGAAAGGGCGACCGTGAAGCAAAAACCCCTACCCTTTCGTTGCCGCCTAAACGTGGTGGACGCACAGTAAGACTATTGTTTACATCACTTTCCGCTCTCTTTTCTCGTTCATTGGCAGAAAATCCCCAAATCAACCAAATATAATCGAAGCCTTCCATGCCTCGTAAAGCCTCTTCTTTGCTAAATTTTGGTTCAAAAACAACACGACCTCGCAACGCTTTTACGACACCACTTTGGCGAGGAATGCCAAACTTTGTTGGAAAAGGAGAGCGAAAATAAGCGATTGGTTCTATTTCTTTCATGCGACAAACTTACATAAAAAACTGCTAAATATAGCCTATCAAACTATGAAAACTGGAATTTTAATCGTAAAAAAGATACATATTCCCATTTTTTATCTATCTTTGCGACTGCTATAAATGACAAAAGCCATTGCAAGCACCCAACTAAACCATGACTATTATCAACAAAAGAATATGGAAAATAACGAAAAACAAAACATTGAACTTCCTGAAAACGCCTTCCGCGAACTACATGAGGGCGAGGAGTACAAACCCGTGATGGACCCTAACAAGGTTTATCCAGAAGTAACTCCATGGTCTGTATCATGGGGATTAATTATGGTAGTGCTTTTTTCTGCCGCTGCCGCTTACTTAGGCTTAAAAGTTGGTCAAGTATTCGAGGCTGCTATTCCAATTGCTATCATCGCTATTGGTATGTCTTCGGCAACAAAACGCAAGAACGCATTGGGCGAAAACGTCATCATTCAGAGTATTGGAGCTTGTTCAGGCGCAGTTGTGGCTGGCGGTATCTTCGTTATGCCTGCTATTTATATGCTCGATTTGCAAGCCAGTTTCTTTCAAATCTTCATCGCTGCTGCCCTTGGTGGTGTGTTAGGTATCCTCTTTTTAATTCCTTTCCGTAAATATTTCGTAAAGGAACAACACGGTAAATACCCATTCCCAGAAGCTACGGCAACTACACAAGTATTGGTCAGTGGCGAAAAGGTGGAAGTCAAGCTAAACCTTTGCTTTTAGCAGGTTTAATTGGTGGTCTTTACGATTTCAGTGTAGCCACTTTCGGTTGGTGGAACGAGATTGTAACAAGTCGTATGATAGGCTTTGGTGAAACCATTGCGAGAAAGCAAAGTTGGTTTTCAAGGTAAATACAGGTGCTGCCATACTCGGTTTGGGTTACATCATTGGTCTTAAATATGCCTTTATCATTTGTATGGGTTCATTAACCATTTGGTGGTTGGTTGTACCAGGCATGGCTCTTGTTTTCCCCGATACTGTTTTGAATCAATGGGACCCAAGTATTGTGGCAACAGTAGGTAGTATGAGTGCTGAAGAAATCTTTAAAAACTACGCACGTTCTATTGGTATTGGTGGTATTGCCATGTCAGGTATCATCGGAATCGTTAAGTCTTGGGGCATCATTAAGAGTGCTGTAAGTTTGGCTTCGCGCGAAATGAAAGGCAAAGGTGCCGACCAAGCAGAAGCTATCCGCACACAACGCGATATTTCGTTTAAGATAATTGCTATCGGTAGTATCACCACTTTGGTTATTACCTTTATTTTTTTCTACTTTGGCGTTATGCAATTCAACTTATTGCACGCTGTTGTAGGTATCATTCTCGTGGCTTTAATTGCTTTCCTCTTCACAACTGTAGCTGCAAACGCCATTGCCATTGTTGGTTCTAACCCTGTTTCAGGTATGACCCTCATGACTTTGATTTTAGCATCAGTGGTTATGGTGGCAGTAGGCTTAAAAGGAAACTCTGGAATGTTGGCAGCTTTGCTCATGGGTGGCGTTGTTTGTACGGCTTTGTCAATGGCTGGTTCGTTCGTTACCGACTTAAAAATAGGTTATTGGCTCGGTACTACTCCTAAGAAACAAGAAACATGGAAATTCCTCGGTACGATTGTTTCAGCTGCAACCGTAGCTGGCGTGATGATAGTATTAGACAAAACTTATGGTTTCAACTCTGGTCAGTTGGCTGCACCACAGGCAAACGCAATGGCAGCTGTTATCAAACCATTGATGAGTGGACAAGGTGCACCTTGGATTCTCTATGGAATTGGTGCTGCGTTGGCATTGATTTTAGACCGTTGCAAAGTGCCTGCATTGGCTTTCTCTTTGGGTATGTT
Organism: Prevotella disiens JCM 6334 = ATCC 29426; assembly: GCF_000613345.1. Classification (GTDB taxonomy): domain Bacteria; phylum Bacteroidota; class Bacteroidia; order Bacteroidales; family Bacteroidaceae; genus Prevotella; species Prevotella disiens. The sequence continues at coordinate 18,352 of NZ_BAIS01000012.1, forward strand.
CATTCCAATCCAGTTGAATATTCCATTGATGATTGGTGGCGCGGTGAATTGGTATGTTACAACACGTTCTAAGGACGCACAAATCAATAAACTTCGTGGCGATAAAGGTACACTTATTGCCTCTGGTTTCATTGCAGGAGGTGCTTTAATGGGCGTTGTTTCAGCCTTGATTAAGTTCTTTGGCGTTGAGTTCGACCACGCTGAATGGTGGCAAAACCATACATCAGAATTGCTTGCCCTCGTTGCTTACATTGCTTTGATACTCTATTTTATCACTGCTACAAAGCTAACAGACAAGGAAAAAGAAGCATAAACACGCTTAAAAAAGTGGCAAATGGCTATGGGCTGTTTGCTACTTTTATTTTACTCCCCACCTTTTATCATTCTTTCCACCATTATGAAACATTATTTTACGTTTGCAACCCTTGCTTTTTGCCTACTTTTAAGTGCTTGTAGTATTAGCGGCATATTCACTGATTACAACCAATTGACCCAAGAGGAAAAAGAAAAAGTAGTAAAGTGTACGGAAGATATTTCCAAAATAAACGATTTCAACAAACTTTATGTCGTCAATGTAGCGCAGATAAAACAATTTATTACAGAAAAACAAAATGTAGTGGTCTATAGTTATGTACCTTTCTGTACCTCAAAGAATTGCATTTCGCCCAAAACACTTATAGACGATATGAAAGCGAAAGGCTATTCAACTTTAATCGTATCGGATACTTACGCAGATGCGTTTATTTCCGTGGGCAGTAATTTTCCTTTACTCATGATAGACAACACAGTATATAAAACCAAATTGAGAGGAAAATATACCGAACTATTCCATAAAGACTTGTTAGGCGTTCCGCTTAAATCCATAAATTATGCAAGTTATCATCTTTTTCAAAATGGTAAATACGTTAAAAGCTACCAAAATTATAAGGAAATAGAATAAAATTGTTCTTTTTAAAAGTGTAAAAACTATCAGTGAATAAGGGCGTTTAGCGTTGGGACGTGAATTAAGTTATTAAAAGAAACGTGATAAATCACGCCCTTACAAGGTATCGTTTTTTGCAAAATCCAACTTGTCTAACCCTTATCCACGAGCAAGGGCGTATGCCGTAAGGGCGTGATTTATCACGTTCCTAATACCCACGATTATAGGAATGTGAATCAAGTTGTTGAGTCTTCCTATTCATTTAAAAATCAAAACTACTCCTTATTAGAGTGTTTTTCGTAATACCACATTTCAATACTATTGATAATGTTTTGCCAAAGAATGTAGCAACCTGGCCCCACTGACGACAAAGGATTAAGGTAGGTGAAGGCAATCCAAATAGCAAAAGTTGTATTTTTCTGTCCTAAGGCTTGCCCAGACTCAATCGTACTGCCGAAAAAGCGACCAATAAACCGACCAACAGCAAACTGTATTAAGCAAAGCAAGAGTCCCAACAAGGCTATAAAAACGAGGAAAAGTGCGGTAGTATCGGCATGAACGATATTCTTAACTGTCGTTCCTGTTACAATAGTGAGCGTGAAAGCCCAAAAGTAAAAGCCAAGGTTGCGCACACTAATAATCCAATTATAAAGTGGACGTAATATGCGCCAATGCTTTGTAAAGTAGGCTACCAACATCGGAGCAACCAAAACCATGCAAACACGGTTAAGAATGATAAGGAAAGACTCCATAAAATCAACATTAACATTGGGTTCTATCAATGGAAAGCAAGTAGGAATAAGGGCAGCACAAATAAAGTTTGAGAGGAAAGTATAGGTGGTCATATCCTCAATACTGCCGCCCAATTTCTGCGTAACAATGGCTGCTGCCGATGCACAAGGACAAATGATGCACGCTAATACAGATTCCATGAGTATCAATCCATCGCCTTGTAACTTAAAAAAGAGAATAATGCCCACCACAATGAAGACGAATAAAACTTGGAATACTCCTATCCAAAAATGCCATTTGACAGGAATTAGTTTACGAAAGTCTACTTTACAAAAAGTAACATAGAGCATTAAGAACATACAAATGGGTAGCAGAAAGTTGAATACTGGCTCGAATATGTCTGAAACAGGAGCAAGTAGGGGTATAAAAGCAAATAGTAGATAAACAATACCACCTGTTGCAATAGCTATTGGCAACGTCCATTTCTTTAAAATACTTATTAATTCCACTTTTATTCTATTTATTTAGTTTTTAATTGCAATACCGTTTGGAATATAATTGTTTATTCTCCCACTTCGATTTTATTCTTATATAAGTCATTAAGATTGATGGGGGCAACATCTTCCTGTTTTTTTGCCTTTTTCTTCGGATTATTATCAACTGGTGGCGTTGGTTTCTTCGTCTTTTCGTCTACATCTTGCGTGGTGATAATAGGCTTTTCAGACTTTGAAATTGTTGCTGTATCAACTTTAACCTCAGGCTTTTCGGTTATAATAGAGTCCAAAGGAATCTTTGCAGCTATGCTTCTTAAGCTATCTTCTTTTGCTTTCGCTCTTGCAATGCTATCGGCTGCCAACTTCTCATCTATTTTTGTTTGACACCCTTTGCGCATATTGATGACTTGAGCGAGGCGAGCCTCAACGCCTTGACCAGCCTTATGGGCGCGGAAAAACTCTTCGGCTAACACGTAATTATCGCGCGCTTTTTCCCAATCTTTCCCAAACATATAGCAAAAACCTAATCGATAATAGATTTCTCCCTTTTCTTTCTCGTAACAAACCGTGAGGGCTTGCTCATAAAAAGGTATGGCAAGTTTGTATTGTTCCATTAAAAAATGGCTTTCAGCGGCACTAAAATAATAAACAGAACGCTCGTGCGGAGCCAACATTCCAAGTCGTGGAATAACAGAAGTTAAGTATTTTACAGCGTTTTTATAATCCCATTCATGGTAATAACATAAACCAATATATGCCTTAAAGCGGTCGTTTAGCTTGTAACGATTGTCTAAATCTTGAAAAATGAGCAAGGCTTCGTGATATTTTCCCGAATTGAAATAAGCCACAGCCTTGTCCAATTGCACAGGGTCGGGGTCTGAATTTTGAGCCAAAACTTGTGTGATTGACAAGCCAAACAATACGGCTAAACACCAAAGTTTTAAGCGATTTATCATCAACATGCTACTCCTATATTTATGATTCCAGCCAAGCAATTTTCTTAACCTCCTTGTTGCCATATTTTATCACGTCTAAATCCATTAGCACGATGCCCTGTTTGTGGTTTTCGTGTGAGTCGCCCATTGATGTTTCTATGCGCTTTAAAACCTTGTTTAAATCCTCTAACGAGCGTTGAGTTGTAAACGATGCCAAACAATTCAAATACTTATCAGACTGAACCCCAATGGGTTCTGTCCATATAGGTTCCGTAAAATGTATGTCATTAAACTCTTTTTTGAGTTCTTCGATAGCCGTTTTTATGTTCGCTTCTTGATTCGTATTCGAACCCAAAGAAATCATTATTTCCACTCGTTCTGCTTGTTCTTCCTTACACATCGCACTCGTTTCTTTCTTATCTCACTGTAAAATAACAGCTTAATGCACTACAAAAGTAAGATTTTCCACGCTAAACAAGGCGCAATTTATAAAAAATAACAATTAAACAAACCGCAATAATAGTTCAAACATGGAAGAAGCATAACGAATATACACTCTTTTTGCATATACATGCCCATATTAGACAACGCAAACCTATTGTTTTCTACTTCAAAATAGGCTCTTTTGAAGCACAAAACAATAGGTTTTTTGAACTAAAAAATAAGCTATCGTGTAACTGATTGATTATTAAAACTTTGCAAAGCGCATTAAAATATTAGAAATTGCATAAAATAAAGCCCAAAACTTGCATTAATTTACATTCTAAAAATGGCAGATAGATACACTAAAAACACACGATGATACTATGTTTTTTCGACAACACACCCGAGAAACCCCTCTTTATTTGTAAAAAATAACAATTATCACCCAAAAAACGTGCGAGCAAAAGACATGAACCATTAAGTTTTTAGTAACTTTGTAGCCACATTATATATAAGATAAACTGAATGAAAGAATTTGTTATATCAGAAGTTAAAGCCGAAACTGCCATTCTTGTGGGACTTATCACACAAGAACAGAACGAAGCCAAGACGACTGAATATTTAGATGAACTTGAATTTTTAGCTGACACGGCAGGTGCCGTTACCGTAAAGCGATTTACCCAACGTGTGGGAGGTCCTAATATGACCTCGTATGTGGGTAAAGGAAAGCTCGAGGAAATAAAACAATACATCAAAGAAAAGGAAGACGAAGAAGAACCTATCGGTATGGTTATCTTCGACGATGAACTTTCGGCAAAGCAATTGAGAAATATTGAAGCCGAATTGCAGGTAAAAATTCTCGACAGAACCTCTCTCATTCTCGATATATTTGCCATGCGTGCGCAAACAGCGAGTGCTAAAACACAAGTAGAATTGGCTCAATATCGCTACATGCTACCCCGTTTGCAACGTCTTTGGACTCACCTTGAACGACAAGGAGGTGGCTCTGGTTCTGGTGGTGGTAAAGGTTCGGTGGGTCTGCGTGGTCCTGGTGAAACCCAATTAGAAATGGACCGCCGTATCATTTTGCAGCGTATGACATTGCTCAAACAACGCTTGGTAGAAATTGACAAACAGAAAGTTACACAAAGAAAGAATCGTGGACGTCTCATTCGTGTGGCATTGGTAGGTTACACCAACGTCGGAAAATCCACCATTATGAACATGTTGGCAAAAAGCGAGGTCTTTGCAGAAAACAAATTGTTTGCAACATTAGACACAACGGTACGCAAAGTGGTATTGGAAAATTTACCTTTCCTCTTAGCCGACACCGTAGGATTTATTCGCAAATTGCCTACCGATTTGGTCGATTCCTTCAAATCAACACTCGATGAGGTGCGCGAAGCCGATTTATTGGTGCATGTTGTAGATATTTCTCACCCCGATTTTGAAGAGCAATTGCAAGTCGTAAACGAAACCTTGAAGGAACTTGAATGTGCCGATAAGCCATCAATGATAGTGTTCAACAAGATAGACAATTACACTTGGGAGGAAAAGGAAGAAGACGATTTAACCCCAATGACCAAAGAAAATGTGTCGCTTGAAGAATTGAAACGCACATGGATGGCAAAACTGAACGAGGATTGTTTGTTCATTTCAGCCAAAGAAAAAGAAAATGTAGACGAGTTCAGAGATGTTTTATACAAGAAAGTAAGAGAATTGCATGTACAAAAATATCCTTACAACGACTTCTTGTATAACATTGATGTAGAAAACGAACAATTTCGTTAAGCCACACAAAGCATGCAAATGAGCAAAGCGAAATTTGTACATGCTCGTGGCGAGAAATCGCACTTGAAAAAGAACCATAACCGCTCCATAAATATAAAAGTATGATGTACAGACCATTAACAGAAGACGAGATTATCATTCTTGAGAACAACAATTGTTGGGCTGAGGATTGGGATAGAATTGAGATTGCCGAAGAAGGATTTCAACCTAAATTCCTACATCGTGTCCTCTTTTATGGCGACATTCGGTTGGGAACTTTCGAGAAAGAAATCGAAGTTTCAAAGGGATTTTTTAAGCATTCGGGCATCAATGACGCTACACTGCGCAATGTTTGCATTGGCGACAACTGCTTGATTGAAAAAATAGGAAACTACATTAACAATTATTCTATCGGCAACGACTGCCTCATAGCCAACGTTTCGGTCATAGAAACAACCGAAGGGGCAACCTATGGGCAGGGCAATGTAATATCGGTTTTGAACGAAGCGGGCGACGGAAACATCATTATGTTCCCCGAATTGAATAGCCAATTTGCTGCGTTAATGGTGAAACACGCCCACGATAAAGACTTGCGCAACGCCATTCGCCGCTTGGCTGCCGAAGAAATAACACGCCTTATACCCGATGTTAGCACCATTGGCAATGGCGTAAAGATTGTCAATACCAAGGAGATTTCAAATACTATCATACACGATGATTGCGAAATTGCAGGGGCAAGCAGGTTAAGCGATTGCACCATTCTTAGTTCGCAGCATGCCAACGTGTTTATTGGAACAGGCGTAATATGCGAAAACTCTATCATTTCAGAGGGGTCAAGCATCATCAATAGTACGAAAATACAAGATTGTTTTATTGGTGAAACTTGTCAAATTTCCAATGGTTTTACTGCTTCGCAGAGTGTTTTCTTCGCTAATTCATACATGGCAAACGGCGAGGCTTGCGCTGCTTTTTGCGGTCCTTTCACGGCTTCGCACCATAAAAGTTCACTGCTCATAGGCGGTATGTACTCGTTCTACAATGCTGGGTCAGCTACTAATTTCTCAAACCATGCTTACAAAATGGGACCATTACACTATGGAACCTTAGAACGTGGTTGTAAAACAGCAAGTGGTAGTCATATCGTAATGCCAGCCAATATCGGAGCGTTTTCGGTTTGCTTCGGAAAAATCATGAATCACCCAAATACACAGTCGCTTCCGTTCTCCTATCTCATGGCATACAGCGATACAAACTACTTAATTCCAGGACGAAACATCGGAACAGTAGGTCTTTATCGTGATATAAAGAAATGGCCAAAACGCGATTTGCGCCTCTGAATGCGCAAAAAAGCATTATTAACTTCAATTGGTTATCGCCTTTTACTGTGGGAGAAATATGGAAAGGCAAACAAATTTTGGAGAATTTAAAGGCTATTAGTGGCGAAAATGCAACATCATACAATTATCAAGGCTATGTCATAAAAGCGTCAAGTTTAAGCAAAGGCATTCTTTATTACGATATTGCGTTATCCCTTTATATGGGAAAAATGCTCCAACAAGCCAATAATTTAGGCTTGAACATGGAGTTAAACGCATCAGCGGAAATAGAAGAATGGAGCGATTTAGCTGGACTTTTACTCCCCATAGCAGAAGAAAACGACCTCGTTGAAGCTATTAAGAACGGAGATTTAGAAACTATTGAAGACGTAAACGACCGATTTAAAGCTATCAATGAAAGCTATAAAGAAAGAGAATGGCAGTGGGCAAAGAATTTAATTCATCATTATTACAATATTAATGAGCTTACAGAAACCGACAAAACAATCATCGAAAGCAACTATAATAGGGCGAAAAACCTATGGGTTGAAGAGATAAACAAAGACGCAAAAAAAGAATTTGAAATGGGAGATGTTGATGAAGAAGTATTCAACGACTTTGTGAACAAACTTCAAAACGAATTAGAAAATAATTAAAAATCCATTCCTAAACGACAAGATGAATTGTAAACAACTTGGAGTCAAAGTAGGAAACTATTTAAAATCAATATAATATTATGTTCAAACAACATTCTTTTAGTAAATTGGGTATGTCGCTATTGCTCCTTCTTGGAGTAGTAGGTATGAAAGCACAGACCCGTACCTATGAAAGCGTGCCTAACGACCCCATGAAGACACGCATTTACACACTCGACAATGGTTTGAAAATTTACATTAGTGTAAACAAAGACAAACCTCGTATCCAAACTTACATCGCTGTTCGCACGGGTAGTCGTAACGACCCAGCCGAAACAACTGGTTTGGCTCACTACCTTGAACACATTATGTTCAAGGGAACAGACAAGTTTGGTACTTCAAACTATGCTGCTGAAAAGCCTTATTTGAAGCAAATAGAAAATCTTTACGAAGAGTATCGCCATATAACAGACCCAGAAAAACGCAAGGTTTGGTATCATAAAATCGACTCTGTATCTCAATTAGCTGCTCAATACAATATCCCTAACGAGTACGACAAACTCATGGCAGCCATTGGTAGCCAAGGAACAAACGCTTATACCAGCAACGACGTAACCTGTTACGTTGAGAATATTCCAAGCAATGAAATCGATTCATGGGCTCGTGTGCAAGCTGATAGATTCCAAAACTTGGTAGTCCGCGGTTTTCACACAGAACTTGAAGCCGTTTACGAAGAATATAACATGGGATTGACAAGCGATAATCGTAAGATGTTTACTGGCTTAATGAGTAAACTTTTCCCTTCTCACCCATACGGAACTCAAACAACTATTGGTAGAGGCGAGCATTTGAAGAATCCTTCAATCACCAATATCATGAATTATTACCACAGATATTACGTGCCAAACAACATTGCTATCTGTATGGCTGGTGATTTAGATCCAGACCAAACCGTTGCTATTCTCGAAAAATACTTTGGTAGTTGGAAGAAAAAAGAAAATTTAAGTGCACCTCAATATGGACCTCAACCAAAGTATACAGAGCCTGTGGACACAACTATCGTTGGTCAAGAAGCTGAATATCTTTACCTTGGTTGGAGAGCAGAGAAAGGAAATTCATTGCAATGCGACACATTGAGTATTATTAGCGATTTGTTGAGCAATGGTCGTGTCGGTATTTACGACTTAGACCTTAACCAAACCATGAAGGTTCAGTCTGCTGGTACAGGCTTTAGTGACCTTGCTGACTACTCAATGTTCATTGCTGTAGGTACTCCAAAGAAGGGACAAACACTAAAAGAGGTACAAGCGTTATTGCTTTCTGGTATTGAAAAGCTCAAGAAAGGCGACTTCTCTGACGACCTTTTGCCTTCTATTATTAACAATTACAAGCGTAGTTACTACCAAAGATTGGATAATAACCAATTCCGTGGTAAGGCTTTCGTAAATTCATTCATCAACAATATTGATTGGAAACAAGAGGTTGGTAAGATTGACCGCATCTCTAAGATTTCAAAAGCCGACATTGTTGCCTTTGCTAATCGTTTCTTCGACAATGGTTATGCTGCCATTTACAAGGTTCAAGGTACTGATAATTCTATTCAAAAGGTAGACAAACCAAAGATTACTCCAATCCCAACCAACAACGATAAGCACTCTGATTTCTTGAAGGAAATCGTAAATCATAAGGTTACACCTATCCAACCTTCATTCGTAAACTTCAAGAAAGACCTCACAAAGGCTACAACGAAGAAGGGTTGGCCTATCCTTTACAAGCAAAACACACAAGACGACTTGTTCACGCTCTATCTTAGCATTCCGTTTGGTGAGGAAAGCGACATGCTTCCAGGCTATGCTAAGATGTATCTCGACTATCTTGGCACAGACAAGATGACAAATGCGCAAATCAAACAAGAGCTTTACAAACTTGCTTGCGACTATAATATCGGTCAAACTAAGGACGAAACTTACTTCGTTATGAATGGTTTGAACGAAAATCTTCCTAAGGCTTTGAGTCTCATTAACTATGTTATTGAAAACGCAAAGGTAGATAAGAAGGCTTACGATGCTGCTGTTGATTTGATGATAAAGGCACGCAAAGATAGCAAATTAGACCAAGAAGAAAACTTTAATGCGTTGTTTGATTATGGTATGTATGGTACTTACAGTCCTACTCGCAACATATTGAGCGAACAACAACTCAAAAGCATGGACCCACAAAAGCTATTAAATTCTTTGAAAGGGTTGAAGAACTACAAGCAAACTGTGCTTTATTATGGTCCTTCTACACTGAAAGACATTGATAAATTGCTTGCAAAAACTTTCAAAACAAACAAGAAGTTCACTCCACTTCCACAGGAAAAGCGTTACACATTGCAGGAAACTCCTAAGAACGAAATACTTATTGCACCTTACGATGCTAAGAATACTTATCTCGTACAGTTCCATAATGAAAACAAAGACTGGAACGCTAACGATGCAGCAAAGATTACTTTGTTCAACGAATACTTCGGTGGCGGTATGAATGCTATCGTGTTCCAAGAAATGCGTGAGGCTCGTGCGTTGGCTTATTCAGCAAGTGCGCGCTATCGTACCCCTGCTCGTTTGGGCGATAAAGAAAGTTTCTTCACTTACATTATCACACAAAATGACAAGATGATGGATTGTATTACACAATTCAACGAGCTCCTTAACAACGTTCCTGTACGCGAAGCAAACTTTAATTTGGCAAAACAAAACCTCTTAAAGAGCCTTGCTTCTTCACGCACAACGAAGTTCTCTATCTTGTCAAGCTACATGGCAGCACAGAAATTGGGCTTAGATTGCAGCTTAGGCGAGAAGATTTACAACGACCTTCCAAACGTTAAACTTCAAGATTTAATTGATTTCGAGAAGGCAAACATGGCAAACAAACCTTGTAAATACCTCATTCTCGGTAATGAAAAGGAACTTGACATGAAAGCTTTGGAAAAGATTGCACCGATTAAGCGTGTAACAACAGAAGAAATTTTTGGCTATTAAGTCATAACAAACGGCTTACTAAATAGTACAAACTAAGCAGTGAGACTCTACAAAAACATTATTTAATTATTCAATAAAGACCTGACACCATGAAAAAAAAATGAGGATTAAATGCCTCATTGCATGGTGTTAGGTTATTTTTTAATTATGGCTGAATTCAAATATGCCCCAATGTTCCAATTGGGAAAAGATGAAACAGAGTACAGACTCCTATCAAAAGAAGGGGTCTCAGTAACTAATTTTGAAGGAAAAGAAATTGTAAAGGTAACCCCTCAAGCCCTTACTTTGTTGGCACAAGAGGCTTTTCACGATTGCGAATTTCTCCTTCGTCGCGCGCATAACAAGCAAGTGGCAGCTATCTTGAACGACAACGAGGCGTCAGAGAACGACAAATACGTTGCGCTACAATTCCTTCGCAATGCCGAAACGGCTGCAAAGGGTGTGTTGCCATTCTGTCAAGACACAGGTACAGCGATTATCCACGGCGAAAAAGGACAACAAATCTGGACTGGTTTCGAGGACGAAGAAGCCCTTTCGCGTGGTGTTTACAATACATTTACACAAGAAAACTTGCGCTATTCACAGAATGCTCCGCTCAATATGTACGACGAGGTGAACACAAAATGTAACCTTCCAGCACAAATTGACATCGAAGCAACTGAAGGTGCAGAGTATAAATTTGTAATGGTAGCTAAGGGTGGTGGCTCTGCCAACAAGACTTATTTCTATCCAATGACCAAAGCTACCATTCAGAACGATGGAACGCTCGTTCCGTTCTTGGTGGAAAAGATGAAGAGCCTCGGCACAGCAGCTTGTCCTCCTTACCATATTTGCTTTGTAATTGGCGGCACATCGGCTGAAAAGAACTTGCTCACTGTGAAATTGGGTAGCATTAAATACTACGATGCACTCCCTACCACAGGCGACGAAACGGGTCGTGCCTTCCGTGATATTGAGTTAGAAAAGAAAATTCTCGAAGAAGCTCATAAGATTGGACTCGGTGCGCAGTTTGGTGGCAAGTATCTTGCTCACGACATTCGCATCATTCGCCTCCCTCGCCACGGCGCAAGTGTGCCTATTGGCATGGGTGTTTCGTGTTCAGCCGACCGCAACATCAAAGGTAAAATCAACAAAGACGGTATTTGGTTGGAGAAAATGGACACCAATCCTGGTGAACTTATCCCTGAAGAATATCGCAAACCAGGCGAAGGAACAAAGGGTATTGAAATCGATTTGGACAAAGGCATCGATGCTGTTCGTGCCGAACTCACCAAATATCCAGTCGCTACTCGTGTCAATTTGAAGGGTACAATCATCGTAGCACGTGACATTGCGCACGCTAAAATCAAAGCACGCATCGATTCAGGCGAACCAATGCCACAATATTTCAAGGACTACCCAGTGCTTTATGCAGGACCTGCAAAGACTCCAAACGGACTGCCTTGCGGCTCTATGGGACCAACAACTGCCAACAGAATGGACCCATACGTTGATGAATTCCAATCTTTGGGCGGTTCGCTCGTAATGATAGCAAAGGGAAATCGCACCGAAACCGTTACCAATGCTTGCAAAAAGTATGGTGGTTTCTATCTTGGCACTATCGGTGGCGTGGCTGCGGTACTCTCACAAAGCAGCATTAAGAGTATCGAGTGCGTGGAATATCCTGAACTCGGCATGGAAGCCGTTTACAAAATTACGGTGGAAGACTTCCCAGCCTTTATCCTTGTAGACGATAAAGGTAACGATTTCTTCAAGCAATTGAAGCCATTTACAGGCTGCACAAAGTAATTTAGAACACGATAAAACAAGGAAAGAGAGAACTCATTACGGGTTCTCTCTTTCCTTATTTTACATCATCACAACTCCCCAAAGCCTACCCCAAAAACGCAACTCCATAATCCTTTGAACACTATCCAATAGAGTTTCAACCACGATGCAAGGCATTTCGCAGGAGTTTCACTATTGGGACACAACGTACTTTCATAAGAGTACTCCAGTACTTTCATAAGAGTACCCCAGTACTTTCATAAGAGTACTCCAGTACTTTCATAAGAGTACTCCAGTACTTTCACAAGAGTACTGGCACGAAACACTGCTAATCATAGTTGGTGTAACGACTTCAAAATCATTAGCAAGCAAGAATATTTTCAAAACAATAGGTTTTGGAGCGCAAAATAGGCTATTTGGTGGTGCAAAACAGGCTATTTTGAAACGCAAAACAATAGGTCTACGTTTTGATATAAAACTAAAAAAGGCGACTCCGCATTTGGAACCGCCTTGATTTATGAAACATTCAATAAGTATTAATGAAATTACTTGTTGATGAATTTCTTACCATTCTGAATAACTACACCCTTATAGTTCTTGCCAACACGTTGTCCAGCAAGGTTGTACATAGGAGCGTTTGCATTGATAGTTTCTGTTGCAACAGTGTTGATACCTTCAGTTGTGTTCTTTTCAACTTTGATGATATTGATAGAAGGAACTTCTTTGTAAACAGAAGCAACGATACCTACAACATTATATTCTGTTTCAGCATCAAAAGCCATATCTTTGTATGCGTCAAGATGGAAACCATTATAAATTTGAACCTTCTTATCGCCGTCTACAACATAGAATTTCTTAACTGGATTACCTTTTTTATCTGTTGATGCTTCAACTGTGAACTTAACTTTATCAAGTGCAACTAAGTCGCAAAGGTTATCCATAGCTTCACCAACCTTGATTGCTTTTGGTGTTGCATCGCTACCTGCTGTACGCTCAACCTTAGCAAGATTTGTTAAACCAGCAGCATAAACCAATTCAGGGATTTTATTATAAAGGTCGAATGTACCTGTAATTTCGCCCTTCAACATTTCGTTTTGCTTCAATTCTAAGTTTGCACCAACTTGATAGAAAAGAATTGCACCTGAGTTATCACGAACGTAAGTTGAAGTATTGCCCTTATTTGTTGTCCAAGTATAAAGAACTTGAGCATCGTTGAGTTTCAAAGTAGCCTTTTCCTTTGCAGCAAGTTGCTTGTATTCAGCAATAGAATTTACAACTTTAACCTCTTCCTTAGTGAAAGTCTTTTCAGCTACTGAACTTGTCTTGCCATCTTTTACAGCAATTGCCTTAACTGTGGTAGTTGCAGTAAGGTCGAATGGTTTTGTATAAAGGAATCCTGACTTTTCAGTTGGTACATCGCCATTTGTTGTGTAATAAATCTTTGCACCTTCAGCTGTCAAAGTTACAGTAGTCTTTTCTGTAAATGTTGTTTCACCAGAGATAGTTGGAGCAGCAACAGTAGTAGGGTCAGCTGCAGCGATAGTAACTTCTATTTTGCCAGCACGCACTTGATGGTTTGGTGCAGCAATATCAACACTACTTGCGTTACCAGTCCAAGTTGCTGTTTTAGCATCTCCGTCAACAACCCAACCATTCTCAGCAGCAAAGCCTGTAATTTTATTATCAAAAGCCTTTTTAGCCTCTGTTATAACAATCTTTGTTATATTAGCGGTTGAACAAGAAAAAGTTGTCTTAGAATTCTTGTAGATACGATATGGATTTTGAGCCAAAGCAGCATTGCTACTTTCGATAACAACACCTTCTTTTTCCATTTTGTCTTTATTCTTGTCTTTCATACTTGTACCTTTCTCAGTACCTGCTGTGAAAGTTACAACAGTTTGTGCATTAGCACTTACTCCTACCATTGCCAAGACGGCAATAAACGCATTTCGTAGATTTTTCTTCATTTTCAATCTTTTTTATGTTAATATAATTTGTAAAATATCTGTATACAAAAGTACGACATTTTAATGACTTAGCATAAAATCTAACATTAAAATGCTATAAAAATGCTATGAAATAATCTTACTTAACGAACTTCTTTCCTCCTTGTATATAAACTCCCTTAGGCAACATGGTTTTATCAATACCTACGAAACGTCCATCGATAGTAAAAATCTTATCATCAGTTGGCGTTTGCAGATTTGTTATTGCACTAATACTATCCGCATTTTGCTTTTCAATAAAATCGAACATAATGGTTTTTGCAGTTACGTCCTCTTTAATATTATAGATAGGCTTGTCCGTAATAGTTTGCAAATTCAACTTCATAGTTGTAATTTCAGTTACTTTCAATGGTCCCGGATATACATCATTGCGATGACTTTCCAGCCAATCCTTAAATTTAACTTTCTTACCATCAACAGAACTTTGCGAAAGTAGTTTCCCGTCAGCAGGAATAATCGTTACACCCGGACGTCCAGAAGTATTATTTACAGGGTCGTACATATTGATAAAATTATAATTATAATTGATTCGATAAACCAACATGCCATGACCAAAATATTTAACAACCCCCGCATACCAATCAACATTCTGAATATTGTGTACCACTACATATTCTTTTTCGCCCATTGGAGTAGTAATCTTACGAAATTCATCAGCTTTCAAAGTAACCTTTTGTGGAATATCTTCCAAAGGTTCCATTCTTGTCCACCCCATTGCTTCTCGCTCCCATGGGGTATAAGGAGTAGGACAATAGCCATTTGCCGTGTACTCACCACCGTCCATTATATCCCAACACTCCATGCCTTGGTCGTCAGGATTGTCTACTGGCCGGGTTGGATAAATATCTGGCAATCCCATTGTGTGAGAAAATTCATGACAGAAAAGTCCTATACCATTGATTTTAGGTTTGCCATTTGCTCCCATTTTAGCAGGTGTGCCACCCAATTCGTTACTAATTCCAAGACGTCCTACCAAATAATCACCTATTTTTAAATTATCCGATGATGTCATATAGAACGATTTTGGCCAAAGTGTTTTACTGTCATTTCCACCCCAACTTTGCGCATATCCAGAATAAATGATATAAACCAAATCAATTTTACCATCACTATTGCTATCAAATTCTTTTGGATTTACTTCTGCTGCAACAAGATTTACCGCATCTTTTACCATTTCTCTATAATGTACATCTGTACGTCCATTTTCATCAGCACCATAATAACTTTGGTCTTTTGGCATACGCACGGGACCATAAAGTTTAAATTCAGGAGTAAATTTTCCACCACTTACGAATTTAAAATAGTTGCGCACACTTCCGTAGTTCTTCTTATCCGAATTGCCAAAATCTTCCATTGTTCCTTCCTTATTCAAGTATTGGTCATAACTTTTTCTAACATTATCCAACTTGAAAGGAACATCATCAAAATCAACAAGAATTACTAAAACTTTTGGAGAGTTTAGATGTGGGAAATAAGGAGGTGTAGCTTTCCCGATAGGAGGTGTTCTTCTTGCTTTATGAAGACGGCTTTCTGCAACTCCAAAGAAAAGGTCTTTAGCTTGCGCCTTAGCCAATTTTTGTTCAGCAACACTACGTTTCTCTACATCATGCGCTAAGATTTCAGAAGCTATGATATTGCCATTTTCATCTATTTTAGCTACATAATAGCCTTTATTGACTTGAGTTACAATTGTACCATCAAGCGTTGAAATCCAGCTAAAATGCTCATCACCACGCATGATAAGTGTTACTTGAGTTCCATCAGGTTGAGTTACAACAAACGGACGAGGATTTGCCTTTGCAGCTTTTGCAAGGATAGCTACTGCTATCAAGCAAAGAGTAAGTAAGATTTTTCTCATTCTTATTTAACTTTTAAATTTATTTCTTATCTCAATTTACGTCTTCCAAAGAAGTATTGTCCTTTATTTTTGGTTCTATTTCCGTATTCTATGGCGTGATGTGGGCAATGATGATAGCACGAAAAACATGTCAAACATTTGCCATTATTGAGCCATTGTGGCTCGTTTCCCAGTCCGCCCGCAATGTCATTGACAGGACAAACATTGGCACAGATGCCACATTTTACACATTTTGCACGCTCCACACGAAAAGGTTTGTCCGTAATTAGCCAATGAGTGAAGAATGCTCCAACAGGTCCAGAGAGAATATCAGGGCATGTACCACGATGTATGCTCTCCCACCCTATTGGGTGTTTGCCTGCTTTTCTTTCTTTGTTGTTAATGATAGATGCGAAATGGACTATCCTTTTCTTTGCTGTTGCAATCTTTTCTTGTTCTTTTTCAGCCGTATCAACGTCCATTCCAGGGAGCCCAACATAGGATTCTGGCATTAAAACAGAAGCTACTGCGTGGAGTTTTATTGGATTTTTAGATTTAATTTTGCCCAGAAGTTTCACAAATCGTTCCATTGTTCGTCCCGTAGAATCGCCTGTTGTAAGCAAACAGAAAGCATAATGCTCTTCTGTTGCCTGCTTATCGGCTTCGCTAAGCGACAAAGATTGCATAAATTCGATAACTATTTTCGGTACGCGCCACCCATGTACAGGGAACACAAAGCCAATGCTTTCGCCTCGATTGAGCGTAAAATGACAATTAGTTTGTAATGCTTCTGCGATAGAAACAATTGGTTCTCCCGTTTTCTGTTCAAGTTCTTGGGCAGCCCAACGACTATTGCCAGTCCCCGAAAAGTAGAATATCATATTGCAAATATATGAGAAAAATTCCGAAATACCCAAAAGTTAGAGGTTAATAATATTTATTCTCTTTACTTAATAGGAAACCTTAAACTGGAATTAAGAAATTAATAACTTCCTTTTCTACCATTATTTTAAAAGGGCCAACAGGGGTTTTTGACATCAAACGTCCATCAATACCGATTAAAGTGCGTGGTTCAACTTGCATTTCCAACTCCTGCGCACGATATGGGTGGACACTTCTATGATTCAAAAACTTCCCTCGCAAGAATAGATAAATGCCTTCAAAGAGTTGTGTTACTTCGGGGTGATAGACCACAGAAACGTCTAATTGCCCATTGTAAGGAACAGCATTTGGCGTTTGTCCATAGCCTTTTGCGTTGCCAACACATACGGTCATCACTTTACGTTTAATGACATCGGTATTGATTTTAATGTGCATGTGGAAATCTAATCGTTGGAAAGCCAACAAAATAAAAGAGAAAATGAAAGACAAACTGCGTGAACCAAAGAGGTTACGGGTACGGCGGCGAAGGTTCATAATGGTGGCTATCAACCCGACATTGATACAATTCAAGAAATAACGATGGCATTTTTCGCCTTTCCTATTTGTGTAACGAATGCAACCAAGGTCTATTTTGCGAACACGATGTGCCTTCAACGACTCTATTGTCGTTTCAATATCATCGTCTTCGAAGCCCCAAAAATGAGCAAAATCGTTCATTACTCCATTAGGAATTACACCGATACAAGTGCGCTCGCGAACTTCTTTGTCTTCGTGCATGAGGACATTTATGGTATCATTCAAAGCAGAATCGCCTCCAAAGATAATGATAGTTCGGTAGCCGTTGCCTATCATCATTCTGATAAGCCTATCAACACCAGCAGAACTTTCGCTCTGTATCATATCAAAATCAATGTTGTTAGCTTTAAGACATTGCTCAACATGCTCCCAACGTTTGTGTGGATTGCTTAATAATCCGCCTTTTGGGCAATAAAGTATGCCCCATTTCTTTTCGTCTACCATACTTTCCCTTTTTATAATAATGGCTTTTGACATTAAATCATCACTCTTTTTAACAAAAAAAGTAATAGATAATAACAAATTAGCCTATTTTTTCTTTTTCTATAAGCGATTGAACGTAAGCAATTTTCTCGTCCAATGGCTTTCCTGCATCTATCCAATTTATATGAAAGCCACGACGTTCCATGCCACGAAACCACGTCATTTGGCGTTTGGAAAACTGATGAATGGCAATTTCTAAGTTGCGAAACATCTCTTCGTAAGTGAGTTTGCCAATGACATATTGGGTAACAAATTTATATTCCAACCCATAATAGATAAGGTCGTCGGCAGGAATGCCCGATTCGAGCAATGTTTTTATTTCATCGACCATGCCCTCTTCCAACCTAACTCGCAAGCGTTTTGTAATTTTCTGACGACGTTCTTCACGACTAATATCCACGCCAACAATGATAGAATCGATAGTTGGCATTGCACGGTCAGGAGTTGGGTGTTCCAATTCGTAGGTTTCAATTTCGATAGCACGAATTGCACGCTTTGTAGTGTCTACATCGGTGCGATTGTGCATAGCCGAATGATTCTTTTCTTTCAACTCTGCAAGAATGTTTGTCAATTCCTCGAGCGTTTTATCTTCCAAATTGGCACGCAACTGTGGGTTTTGTGGAACTGGCGACAAGGCGTATCCTTTTAAAACAGCCTCAACATAAAGTCCTGTTCCTCCACAAAGTATAACAGGTTTCTCTCGCTTTTTTATATCTTCGTATGCCTTTTGAAAGTCGTTTTGGTATTGAAAAAGATTGTATTTGGTACCAGGTTCGACAATATCTATCAAATGATAAGGCACTTTTTTGCCATTTATTTCATAGTCGGCAAGGTCTTTTCCTGTGCCAATATCCATTCTTCGGTAGACCTGTCGGCTATCTGCACTAATAACTTCTGCCCCTATTGAAGCAGCAAGCGCAGTGGCAAAATTAGTTTTTCCACTTGCCGTGGGACCTATTATCGTTATCATCTTCTCCATATTACCGCACAAATATAATAAAAAAAAGCCATTCGGCAATCACCGAATGGCTTTTTAATATTGTTTTCTTACAAATTTGCTGTTGGATTAGCCATTAACCTTAGCCATGTGCTTAATCAATTCAACAACCTTGTGTGAGTAACCAATTTCATTGTCGTACCAAGATACAACTTTTACGAAAGTATCTGTAAGTGCAATACCAGCCTTTGCATCAAAGATAGATGTGCGTGGGTCGCCAAGGAAGTCAGAAGAAACAACTGCGTCTTCTGTGTAACCAAGAATACCCTTCAATTCGCCTTCTGAAGCAGCCTTCATAGCAGCGCAAATTTCTTCATATTTAGCAGGCTTAGCCAAGTTTACAGTAAGGTCAACAACAGAAACGTCCAAAGTTGGAACACGCATTGACATACCTGTGAGCTTGCCGTTAAGTTCAGGAATTACCTTACCTACAGCCTTAGCAGCACCTGTTGAAGAAGGAATGATATTGCCTGCAGCAGCACGACCACCACGCCAATCCTTCATAGAAGGACCGTCAACAGTTTTTTGAGTAGCTGTTGTAGAGTGAACTGTTGTCATCAAACCATCAGTAATACCGAACTTGTCGTTCAAAACCTTAGCGATAGGAGCCAAACAGTTGGTTGTACAAGATGCGTTAGAAACGAATTGAGTTCCTTTAACGTATTTATCGTGGTTTACACCGCAAACGAACATTGGAGTATCGTCCTTAGAAGGAGCTGACATAACAACATATTTAGCACCTGCATCGATGTGAGCTTGAGATTTTTCCTTTGTAAGGAAAAGGCCAGTAGATTCTACTACATATTCAGCACCGATTTCATTCCACTTCAAGTCAGCAGGATTGCGCTCAGCAGTAACACGGATTACGTTACCATTAACGATAAGTTGTGATTTTTCAACATCAGCTTCGATAGTTCCGTTGAAGATACCGTGCATTGTATCATACTTCAACATGTAAGCAAGATAGTCAACTGGGCAGAGGTCATTGATACCTACAACAACTACATCTTTAGCGTTTGCCTCTTCAAGACTTGCGCGGAATACGAAACGACCGATACGGCCAAAGCCGTTAATACCAATTTTAATCATTTGTCTTTATTTAAAGTGAATACTATATTACAACTTCTTACAAAAGAAAAAAGTAATATTTTAATCTTTTCGTATGCAAAGATACAAAAAAAATATTATATTTGCAATCGAAAAGAGTATTAAACATTATTAAATAAAGGTGCATTTGAGGATAACATGATTTATATTAAGAAATTTAATCATTGCTTCTCTCTTACTACATCTATTAAAAAATTATTTTATGGGATTTCTAAAAGAATTTAAAGCTTTCGCCATGCGTGGCAATGTTATGGACATGGCTGTCGGTGTTATCATCGGTGGGGCATTTGGGAAGATTGTATCTTCATTAGTTGACGATATTTTTATGCCAATAATTGGTGTTCTTACTGGTGGAATAGACTTCAGCAAAGTGAGCATTATGGTAGGCGATGCGGAAGTAAAATATGGTATGTTTATTCAAAACATCATTGACTTCCTCATTATCGCTATTTGTATCTTCACGATGATTAAGGCTATGAATAGTCTTTCCAAGAAGAAAGAAGAAGAACCAGCAGCACCAGCTGAACCTTCTAACGAAGAGAAATTGCTCGGTGAAATTCGTGATTTGTTGAAAAATAAGTAATTTTTCCTCCTTTAAACGTAAGAGGTATATATACAAAAAGGCGCACTTCTTTCGGTGCGCCTTTCTGTTTTTATTGCTCTGTAAAATCATTATGGGGGCAAAATAAATGAAGTTTTGTTTCTTGAACCATAGGAAATTTTAAACAATCGCATATTACACTGAAAATCAACAACTTATACTTACACGTTTCAAATCTATTATTTTACCACAGAAAACAGCCTGTTTTGAGCGTTAAAACCTATTGTTTTGAAGGGTAAAATAGACACTTTTAAAATCATAGCTATTAGGCGTTGTTCTAAAATCCACAAACAAGTAGAAAAAATCAACATTTCTTAACCTTTTATTGTCGCATAGCTACATCGTAATCAATGCGGTTTAACACCTTGCGAGAACGTTGCTTATTGTATTGTGGTGTAAGCATACAGCGGTCAGCCTTATAGCTTTTGTTTCGATTCCAGCCAAATAGAAGAGCAAATGAGGCAAATCGTCTGTCATAAATTTATTGGTTCGGGCTTGATGAATTTGCTTGAACAATTCGTGATGAGTAGCTTTATAAACAGGCGAACACCATATCCAAAAAGGTATTTCAAACTCTTCATGATATTTCTTCACGTCTATTTGCTCGACTTCGGTCAGTCTGCCTGCCATTCTTACGTCTTTACCATAACATTCTTCGCCATGGTCGGATAAATAAATCACAATTGCATTTTCATTTCTGAATTGTTCTACTATCTTGCTCAACACAAAGTCGTTATAAAGCGTAGCATTGTCATATTGAGCTATGGTTTCTTTTTCCTCATTGGTTAAATCTTTGCGTGGATAATCGCTGATTCCAAATTTTGCCATGGTGGGTTTACAACGCATAGAATACTGAAAATGCTGTCCTAAAAGATGAAAAATAACCAATTGTGGTTGCCTTTTCTTTCCAACAATAGCCTGATAATCGCTTAAAAGTTCGTCGTCATATTCATGAATATTGGCATTTCTATCGTCAAACATTTGCTCATTTAGTTGTGGGTGGTTCAAGAAAAATCCACCAGAAAGATTGTTTACCCAATCTGGAGTATAATTCACGCCATAGGGAAATTGGTTCGACAAGAAGCTAACACGATAGCCTGCTTTTTTGAATAATGTGGGAAAAAGTGCCACCTCGCTCCAATCGGTCTTGTCGCCAACAGATTGGAGGGAGAAAATTTGTTTGAAAACTCTGCTCGTTAAGTTCCATGGGGCAATGACATCGGTAAAAACAGCTAACGAATCTTTGCCTTTCATCATGGCTAATTGGTTGGGAGTGGTGGGTTTATTGTAGCCATAGAGTTGAGAATGGTGACGGTTGGCACTTTCACCTATTATTAAAACAATGGTAGGGGAAGTGAATTTGCACGAATCAACCGCAACCATAGTATTGGCTTTTATAACGCCTTCCACTTGCTTTCCTATTAAATAATTGGTGTAAAGTCCGTAAGCAACACGTTCAACGGGGTGGTAAATATGGGCAAAACCATTGACAACAGCTACTTCGAGTTCGGATAAATTCTTTGCAGAATACAATTGAATTTTATCGAAAAGACTGATTGTTGTTCCTATTAAAATGCTGATAAACAGTGAGAAAGAAATAAGATGATGTCGTAAAAAATGGTCTTTTATTTGGGTTTTCCTTATCGCCATGAACGCATGACAAAGGGCAAGTAAGAGAATTATGCCTACTGTGGAAAACAAAATTTCGGGTTTAATGTATTGTGAGCAGAACTCTGCCGACTCTCTGCCTGTAGTTTCTTGCGCCAATAGCAACATGGTTGGCGAAAGTGGCGTACCAAAGAGTGTTTTACACCCTGCATCGGCAATGGCTATTGCATAAATGCCACAACTTAAAACGAAGCGCAACACACGGCGCAAGGTAGATTTGAAAATGCTTAATATGGCACAAAGCCAATAAACATCAGCTAAAAGTTCGATATAACCCCAAAGATTTCGATGACTTATATGGGTTATTGCGCCCACCAAAAGCATAAAAACAAAAAATAATTTGTTCTTTTCTATGGGTTTTAGCAAATACGTTGCAAACGTTAAACTACGCATTCTTTGTTTTAATTGCATTGCTTTTTCATTTTTCTTTGATTCATTTTTGGCTAAGAGGGGTATTCTCTCATTCGCTTCGTATGGCTGAATGGCTGAAAGTTTGTTCCTTCTTCTAATATTTAAGGTGGGTTTCTTGCGGTGGTAGTTTTTAGAATCCAACCTAAAACTATCTTTATCAAAAAAAGCCTCAACTCCTATTAGCAAAGTTAAGGCTTCTATTTTTATGATTTAACGAATAGCTTGTTTCTATTCCCACTCAACACGGCAAAGCAGCTTTTGGTTTGCTTATAATCATCATATTATCAGTAATTTATACCATATACTTGGCATTATAGCTACTTAGCTGGTGTCCGTTTCTGGTGTTCATTCTGTTTTCTTATAAACTAAGACCTGCAAGCACACGCCTCATCTTGCATCGTTGTGCTACCGTCTTTCGTGCTGCAAATATAGGGAAAATAGCCCGTACCAGCAAGGATTTATAATAATATATGGTGGTAAGTCCTTATTTTATAGGTGATTTATTCGTTTTTCTCGGATTTTTTTAGTAAACTTTGTAGGCAGAAACCAAAACAAGCAAGATGACATTAAGATACGAGGACATGAGCAAGAACGAGAGGTTTGCAGCTACTATGGGCAATCTCTTACGGATGGCTTTGGGCGTTGCCAAAGACAGAATAGTGAAAGTTGATAAACTTATAGGCAATTGTGTTTACTTTAAGGAGGGGCATGGGCTTGAAGAAGTGGATGAATATAACGCCTTTCTCTACTTCGTCAATCGTAAGGTGTTCAACAAGAAGTTTTGGGAGGAGGCTGAACTTTGCGATTGCTCAAACACAGACATTGAGAAGCAACGCCTCATTGCCTACTTTGGAGAGCATAGCCCCTTGGTAAACTTTGAGCATCCTTCGGCTTACGAATACATCTGCTACCAGCTCATAGATGACATATACACGCACGATACAACAGAGCGTATCAAGGTGCTTGAAATTTTCAAAACCTTTGCACTGTTGGTTTACAAAACCACAAAATAAAAGCCCCTTGTCTCCGTATGGGCAAAGGGCATTATAGGCAGAATTATTATTAGTTTAGAACTTATAGCCTAACTTTATACTTAGACTTCTATTCTTTGCACCAGGAGTTAAATCTAACACTTCGGAGTTTTCTTCTGTTCCCTCTTTCTCCAAATTAGAGCCTTTATATAAATCAATAAATCCAAAGTCATATCCAACAGAAATGGTGAACTTTTGTGCCAATTCTACACCAAATTGTAAACCGAGACCAACATCAAATCGTTTGAGTCCATCAAAAGTTTTTACAGTTCTTTCGTTATGCTTGATTTTTCCCTTGTTATAGAGTTCTTCATCAAGTTCTTTACCCTCAGAATTACCAAACAAACCAACTCCGATATATGGTCCTGCCTCTCCAAAGATAGCAAATTTTGGATTTACCGAATAGTGATACCCTATGTGGATAGGTATATCCAAATAATATGAAGAAACGGTCCATCTACCCAAATCACCTAAATCTAAGTCTGTTCCTTTTCTTTCCAAGAAAGCTCCAGAACTTAGATAAATTCCATCTGAAATAGTTGGCATTTCTAAAATGCCCTTTACTCCCACACCAAAGCCGAAACGAGACCCCATAGAACCAAGTTTGGAAGAATTAAATTCTACCAATCCTTCCCATTTAATGTTGCTCAACTTGGCAGTAGACTGTGCTTGAACTTGCAATGCAACAATCAAGCAAAGTACAACTAAATAAAATTTTTGCTTCATAATTAAATAAATTATCTGTTATTAAATCTACCTATTCATAGTATCTTCATTGTCTTGTTTATAAACTGCATTGACAGAGTATAAAACAACAATTCGTTTAGAACTTATATTTTGCCCCAAGCGTAACATTTGCTTTTAATTTTTCAAAGCCTATCCATATTGCGTTAGGAGCAATAAAGACACCGAAGTTATCTTTTATATTATAATTCACTCTTACACCTCCATTGAAGGCAAATGCTTGATGATTTGTCTCTTCATATTTGTTTTTAGTACCGCCGATACCAAGAATTAGCTCTGTATTGATTGGCAGCTTTCTTACTTTATCCTTTGTAAGATTTTTCACCCAGTTTATCATAAGCGACATCTGCTCAAGGTCTGTGTTTCTTAACTGCTGTCTGAATTGAATTTCAATTCCGCCATACTTGGAGAGGTATCTTCCGATGCTCACATCTACATAACTCACATCTACACCTACTCCTGCTGTTGCCTGCCATTTCTTGCTTTGGGCATTAAGGTTACTCACGGCCATAAGCAGTACTAAAAAGATTAAACTAATTTTCTTCATAAAATTTGTTGTTTGCTTTATAGTTTAACATTGATAATTCTAAAATCATTTTTGGTATCTATAATTACACCATTGGCATTTAACTTACGAGCATGCCGTACAGCCTTCTTCAAAAGGTTTCTTCCTATCAAGGTGCGTTCCGTTCTTACTAATGGAAACAACCAAGGATAATAAGAGCCAAATGCCACGACCTCAAAATCTTTGTCCAATTCTCGCTCGCTCATATAGATGGCGACTGCCATGCAAGTGTCTGCTTTTATAGTATCGCCATTGCAATACCTTTCTTTTAGCTCTTTTGTTTCAAAATAACCTGACCTTGGTGTAAGGGCAATACTTCCTACCTTTACTGCTCCTGCTCCTGCTTTCACTAATGTAACCATCGTGCTGCAAGATGACAGACCAAGGCATAAGAGCGAAAAAGCTATTACACGATGCTTCGGTATGCGGTGTAGATTATGATAGATGATTGCCAAAATACAAGTTGCCAAAGGGTGTTTTAGAAAGGATACTCAATACCCTTGGAAGATAAAAAATGCTGAAAGGCAGGATATATTTTCGTTTCTTTCAGTAGTCTCAATTCTTCTGTATTGAGTTCACTAACCTGCTCTACTTTGTCTAAAGCGGCATTTAGTCGTTCATAACTTTCATCATCAAGGTCTCCTTCGTAATCTTCCATATATTTACGAAACTCCCTTATTTGCTCATCTGACCATGAAAATTTGATGGTCTTCTTTTCTGATTGTTTCAGATTGTCTTCCATAGGGATAGGCTTTAATCTGTGATATGTAGTTTCGACCCTAAACTACAACAAAAAGAAATATTATCACAGCCATACAGAAAAAGTGGAGTCGAAAACCTACCAATCCTTCTCTGTGTGGGTCTGGACTCCCAATGGCAAAAAGGAGAGGGGGTACAACTCCACTGGATGTATTTCGTTGATACGAATACAAACAGAGAGTGTAATCCCGCTAACCTGCTTGCCAGTTGAAATTGTCCAGATTTCACAGAGCAGTGTTTAGTGAAGATACACTTTTATCAATATGTCTACCGCAAAACAGTATTGACAGCAATGCGATGGTGCAAATATACAGATTTTAACTAAGATGTACAAATAAACAAGCATATATTTGCCGTTTTCGATATAAATTTCTAATCTTTGCATAATAAATCGGTAAAAATGCTAAAAGAAGAAGGTATAAATGAGGTGCTTAAGAAAGTGAAAGAAACTGATGTAACGGCATTCCAGCGGTATCCTTTTCATAGAGGAAGCATCCGAGGCACACGAAACAAGCATGAAGAAACCTAAGAACAAAGGGAGGATTGACAAAAGACATCCACAGAACAACGCTAAGTTCATAAGTGAGTTTAAGAAAAACAAGACTTTGACCTTGCTACCTATTGAAACAAAATAAGGTGGAGCATTACGCCCCACCTTATTATATCATACAGCCATTGCAATAGCTTTTACCTTTCTCAATGTATTCACCGCTGTATTTGTGATTTGGCTCACATTGCGAAGAGACAAGCCTTTTTTGAGCAACTTCACTTCTGCCTTATACTGCTCGAGCATCTGCTCATCCGTTTTTCGATAGCCCTCTTTGCGCCCCACCTTACCTCCTTGCGTGCGAAAGTGATTGTAACCGCTTTCCATGCGTGAACGGATAAGTGAGCGTTCCATCGAGTTGAATTGAGCAAGGATGCCCAAGACGAGATTTGCGATGGGATTAACTTGACCATTGGGAAGAAGCGTCTCTAAACCATTTTGTAGAATGAAGAGGCTCACCTTCATCGTGTTGAACTGTTCGATGATACTCAAGAAATCAACTGCCCTTCTTGAAAGTCGGCTACACTCATATATAAGCACCTTGTCAATCTTGCTGCTTACAACAAAGTTAAGAAGCTCGGTCAGTGCATCACGCTCTGCAATCTTCTTCGCTCCGCTAATCTTCTCCGAGAACTCTTTGACCACAATATAGCCCATTTTCTCAGCATACTCTCTCAAGTCGGCTAATTGTCGTTCGTAGTCTTGGCTACTCGTTGAAACTCTTGCATAGATGCAAACCCTTGTCTTTGTACACATATAATCTTTTAAGTTAGAATGACACGCAAAAATCTTTGAAACCTACTTGCTTATAAGATTAAATTGCATCACATTTAATTTGATACAAAGATACAGGATTTCCAGTTATCCTGCAACTATATAATGTTATAAATCCCTGTTTTTCAATAAGATATACTACATTAAAGATATTGCTTTGCTTGTGGAAGATAGAAAATTGATGCATCAATCACACTAAACAGATAGCCTGTGCTGATACTCAATGACTTATCGCATTTTAGCCTTATTAGGCCGTACCCAACCTTGAGTTGAAGATGTCAAAATCATACTCTTGATTGCCATTTCCAAGCATAGCTCTTAAAAGCATATCAACCTTGAGGTGGAAAAGCAATGATGTTATAACTTCTGTTACAGCACGGGTTAGGTCGGTTCTGCTAATCTCCCAAATGGCTTGCACATTTTCAACATTAAATGTATTGCAGCCCACTCTCTCTTCTAAGCTCATTGCCAATCCATCAATAGCATCCCTTAATAAGTCGTTACCCTCAATAATTTCGGCAACCCCATCCGTTGTATCAAGCACACGGAAGAGTATATTCTGAAAGTGGTTTATACAACGCTCATCATCTATGGTATTATGTTCTTTTGCAGCTTTCTTCATTCCTTTCTTTATCACATCCTTATTAAAATGTCTTTTGATATTCTTCATAGTCTTCATCGTTCTCTATTTTATCTTTTTATTTTCAGTTCTTTCTATGGTTTGTTTAAGCATCGAAAGGTCGAGCAATGCATCTTTTAGTTCCTCAAAATTTACATCTGCCTTGCCCTTAATCTTTGTCATTTGCTCTTCAAGGCCTTGTCCATCCGTTTCTTGTTGATGGACTAAAATCGCATCGTATAGCTTTGCCTTTTGCCTCAACCTATCGTATCTTTTCTTTTGGCTCTCACTGATTTTCCTTTTAGCCTCATCGGTGTGAGGTTGAGAGCGTTTCTTATTTTCTTCTCCGTAAATTATCATCGTTACTTTTCTTTTTTACTTACTATATATAAATATCAAGTAAGTTATAAAAAGTAAGTTCAAACTTGCTTTTAGGATATTTTTTTTATATCTTTGCTCAAATGAGATTTGGTCGTGAGACCGAAAACATAATATTTTAACATGATAAGAAAGGTAGAAGAAGGAGGTATAAAATATGTATAGTACCTCAACGAAGGTTTACTCGTACCAACAAAAACGAGAGAGTAAAATAAACTTCCAAGCGATGAAGTTTGAGAGTAGAGACACTGACCTAAAGGCTTTCGTAGAGTATGTAAAGAACGGTCATGCCATCACACATATTTTCAAAGACAACAGACGAATTAAGGATAACTATATGTGTACCTCGTTTATTTGTCTTGACATAGATGGATGTCCGATTGATATGCCTATGATGATTGAGAGGATTGCCAAGAAGCCTACGATGGCTTACTACACGGCAAGCAATGGGTATAAGGGAGAAGGTTTCAGATACCGTTTTATCTATCTCTTTGATGAACTTATAGACAAGTGCCATTATCAACCTTTGGTTTGTTCCATCAACCATTACTTGAAAGACTGTGTTCCTGAATTTGAAAACGATGACAACTGTTCGGAAAACATCAATCAGCTTTACTTTGGATGCGATTGCTCTGAAACAAATTTGATAGTCAATGCAGATAGCATCTATCACCTAAGCGAATTTCCACATGAGCCTAAGAACAATGAGAAAATGGAGGGCAGAAAGGAAAAGAAAGCTAAAGCAAAGATGCCTCAAACAGATTTTTTCAATGACCTATGCAAATTCTCTCCTTGGGATTTTCTCAACAAGTATCGTTCGGTATTCCAAGTGCAAGACCATTCTAACCCTATAGCATACAGATATGGTGCTTTTATTTTTGATGGGAAAAAGTATGAAGAGGTTTGCCGTCCCCTAATCAAAGATAGGCTAATCGCAAGCAAGGATAATCTAAAAGTTGTTACCATCAAGATGGACAACACCGAAGAAAGAAGCTCTGTGCTGATGCCATCCAATATAGGCGCATTAACCCAAAGATAACTCTTGAAAATTTAGTCTATGATTTGATGTATGAAATCTATGTCATTGGAAAATACGATAATACCGACAATGTACTGAATACTTTTGAAGTCTATAAGATAGCTGACTATGCATCATCGTTATCCATTGAAGAAATAATGCAAAGTGAATATAAAGGAAACAAGCACTTATTTCGTCTTGATAATGACTATTGTAAGAAGCATCATCTTGAACCTAAATCTTATTGCAAAACAGTTGCTAAACTTTTGAGGATGGAAAAGATTTTACCTTTATACAATTCTACTCTAACTATTATAGAGAATGTTGAGAACCTAAGAAATGATGGTATCAAGATTTCAGAGAAAACCTTATCAAGGTATTTGAAAGATGGAGATGTAAGTATGGTTTGGGAGCATATTCAAAATGGTTTTTCGGGAAAGGACAATAAAGCATATAATAATAACCCTCCAACAATTATGTTTCAAAGTCCAATTCCAGAAAAAAGGAGATATACTGATGATGAGATTGGAGAGTTATACGATGTCTCAAAATCGTTGAAGGATAACTTACAAAATCTTAAGCAGAATGGAATACACATTGGGAAAGATAGGCTATACAGCTTTTGTAAAAGGCATCATATAGAAACCAATCCTAACAAAAATACCTTGACAAATTAACAATTATTTAGATTTGGTGTTTGCTTTTAGATTTTATTTCTTATACCTTTGCTTTGGTAGTATCATTCAGATATAAGCCTACCTTGATTTCAACGCTTATACTTGAATGAGGAATATTCCAAGAGATGGTCATTCTTGAAACCATCAAAAAATATATTCAGGAATATTCGCTAAACAGATGAGTATGATTAAATGCTTTTGAAAGTTAGGGGGACGGCCTCGTTCTCTACATGGGAGGGCCGTCCCTATACTTTTTTAAGTTGAGGTTAAGAAGAATATACCTCTATTAAAATATTCTTCAAATAAAATATTTTGACACATGATAAGCACAAACATTTCTATTGAGGATGAATTTTCGTTTAATGTGTACTTCAACTTGAACAAGAAGTACAAGAATAACAAGTATGAGATTGTACTCAAATCAAAGATAAAAGGGGAAAAAGTATCAATTCCAATAGGAGCTAAGATTGAAAAAGACTTTTGGATTAAGCGAGATGCTACACATCCTTATGAGAAGGCTAAGGTGGATAGTTCAAGTGGAGCAGTGAAGCAGAAAGAATGTAAGGCTATCAATAAGAAAATTGAGAAGCTATTGAGCTATTGCCACGATTATGCAGATGCAGTGAATATTGCGCCAACTGAAAATGAAATCATAGAGTATAATGCATCCACTTTCAAAGAGTTTATTCAAAAAAAGCT